>NZ_JBHJWG010000029.1:0-114275 GCF_042266305.1 Kitasatospora sp. NPDC056076 | reverse complement strand
ACACTGGACAGGCCGGTTCCAGGGGCGCCGCACCCCACGGCGGGGGGCCCCCCCCCCCCGGCCGGGGGGCCGCCCGGGGGGGGGCCCGCCGCCCCGCCCCTCGGGCCCTGGCGTCAGGTCACGGCAGGTCGAGCACCTGGGCCCGGCGGTCCGCCGGGTTGAGGTGGTAGAGCAGCAGGAGCCGGGAGCCGTCGCCGGGCGCGCGGTGCACGTCGAGGAAGGTGCCGGGGCCCGCCGGGGTGACCATCGCGACCGGACCGGCGAGGCCGGACCGCACGGTGAGGGCCGGGTGCAGGACGTCCAGCGGGACGGTCGGACGGGTGCCGCGCAGGCCGATCGAGGAGAAGGAGTCGGCCGGGTCGGGCGTGCCGGAGGCGGCCACGCCGGTCCAGACCCCGTACCGGACGGTGCTGTGGCCGGGCCCGACGCCGGGCAGGGCGCCCAGCCGGACCGGGAGCACCACCACGTCGCTGTCCAGCAGCTCGGTGTCGGTGTCGCCCCAGCGGGCGTTCAGCGGCTGGACGTCGAGTTCGGCGCCGGTGCGGGCGTCCAGGGCCCGGGAGACCAGGACGTCGCTGCCGCGCAGCCGGTCGGCCTTGAGGATCACGTCGGTGACGCCGTCCCCGTCGGTGTCCAGCGACACCCGCACCCCGTACAGCCCGACCGGGGTGGCCGCGGGGGCCCACAGCCGGGCTCCCACGTACAGCAGGTCGGAGTCGGCGGCCGCGCCGACGGCCCGCAGGTCCGCGACCCGGTCGCCGGGGTGTTCGACGCAGAGTTCCTGGGGCGGCTCGGCCGACTCCCCGGCGTCCTCGGGCCGGACGCCCGCGCCGGGGCCGACGGCCTTGCCGTCGCCGGGTCGGCAGTCCGGCCAGCGGGCGCCCTCGCCGCCGAGGGCGAAGGCGCTGACCAGTCCGGGCGCCGCGCCCGGCGCGGCGCTGCCGCCGAGGGTGACCAGGGTGCCGTCCCGGGGGGTCCGGGCGGAGGCGGTGACGCCGAGGTCGCCGGTAGGGCGCGGGGCGGCGAACACCGGGACCCGCAGCTGCGGCAGGGCCCCGTCGGTGACCGGGCTGAGCAGCACACGGCCGGACAGCTCGCCCCGGTAGCTGCGGGCCCGGCCGCCCTGCTCGGTGTCGATGGTCGGATCGGGCGCGCGCCCCAGCCGCCCCGGGACGGACAGCGTGACCCGCACCCGCGCGGTGCCGCCGGCCGGCACCTCCACCCGCGCCGGGCTCACCTCGAAGGCGGCGCCCGGCAGTTCGGTGGCGGCCGCGTAGCCGGTGCGGTAACTCAGCGGCACGGACGCGTGGTTGGCCAGCTCGATCTCGCGGACCAGGGCGGTCGGCCCGCCGACCTCGACCGGCCCGTAGGAGACCCCGACGCCGCCCGGCGCCGCGCCCTCCCCCGCCGCGTAGGCCACCACCGGGGTGCGGACCGCTCCGTCGACCCGGGCCCGCCCGGCGCCGGTGCGCTCGGGGCCGTAGACCGGCCCGCTGTGGTCGTCGCCGAGGTAGGTGTCCGTGCTGGTGTTCATCAGGGCGGCCTTGACCTGCTCGACCGGCCAGTCCGGGTGGGCGGCGCGGACCAGCGCGGCCAGTCCGGCGACGTGCGGGGTGGCCATCGAGGTGCCGTTCTCGCGCTGGCCGCCGGTGCCGCTGCCGACCAGGGCGGACCAGATGGTCTCCCCGGGGGCGGCGAGGTCGGGCTTGACCACGCCGGGCAGGCCGATGCCCCGGGAGGTGAAGTCGGTGAGGGTGTCGACCCGGGCCGGCTGGTTCCGCGCGACGGAGCCGTGCAGCGGATTGCCGGGCGCGGCGAGCCGGACCCGGACGTCGCCGTCGGCGGCGGCCTTCACCAGCCGTTCGCCGTCCGCGCGGCCGAGCAGGACGGCCGGGATCCGGTCGTTGCCGGAGATCTCGGCCAGGTGGTCGCTGTCGGCGGCGTAGAGCGCGCCGATCGCCCCGGCGTCGGCGGCGTGGTCGGCCCGCGGGCCGGAGTTGCAGGCCCGGTCGGGGTCGCGGGTGTTCCAGGTGAGCACCGCGATCCGGCCCTTGAGGCGCTGCTGGTCGGCCGCGCTGAACTCGGTGCAGCCGTCCGCCTGGTCGGCGGGCACGGCGAGCCCGCCGGTCACCTCGGTGGTGCTCCAGCCCTGGTAGCGCTCGCTCCAGTGGCCGGGGACGACCCCGGCCTGCGCGGCGGGGGCGAGCACGGTGATGCCGTCCACGTCGGCGTGCCCGTGCACGGAGGCGGCGACGGTGACCGCCCGCACGGCCGTGCCGGGGCTGCCGCCGATGCCGTACACGTCGCCCTCGTTGCCGGCCGCCGCGACCACCACGGTGCCCAGTTCGGCGAGCCGGTCGACGGCCAGCGCGTCGGCGTCGTCGGGGCTACCGAAGCGGCTGCCGAGCGACAGGTTGACCACGTCGAGCCGGTCGCCGAGGTCGCCGTCGCCGTTCGGGTCGGCGGCCACGTCGAGGGCCTGGGCGAGCCGGTCGGTGGAGCCGTCGCAGCCGAACACCCGGATCGCGTAGAGCTGCGCGCCGGGGGCGGCGCCGGGGCCGATCCGGAACGAGGCCGGGTCGAGCCCGGGCCGGTACGGACCGGCGTACGGGTGGCCGTCGGCGGTGACGCCGTACCCGGCGGCCGTCCCGGCGACGTGGGTGCCGTGCCCGTTGCGCACGCAGTCCAGCGGGTTGTCGCTGGGGTGCGGCACCGGCTGGTGGTTGGGGGCGGCCGGGTCGGGGTTGTAGTCGTCGCCGACCAGGTCCTTGCCGCCGACCACCTTGGCGTTGGGGAACAGCGCGGCCGGGGCGGGCTTGCCGCGCTCGACGGAGCGGAAGGCCTCCTCGGTGCCGGGGCCGCCGAAGTCGGCGTGGGTGTAGTCGATGCCGCTGTCGATGATGCCGATCCGTACGCCCCGGCCGGTGTTCCCGTCCGGCGCGGTGTCGCCGGACCAGACCTGGGGGGCTCCGGTCAGCGGGACGGAGTAGGCGTTGTCGCGCTGCTTGTTCACGATCGGGTGGACGGCCCGGACGCCGGGCAGCGCCCGCAGGGCGGGCAGCCGGTCGGCGGGGAGGCTGACCGCCAGGCCGGTGAGCAGGGTGCGGGTGCGGTAGAGCTCGCGGGCGGCGGGCGCCGACCGGTGGACGGCCCCGGCCAGCCGGTCGAGCGCGTCCCCGGCCCGGGAGCGCTGGGCGGCGCCCGCCCGGGCGGCCTCCCGGCGGACGGCGTCCGGCGAGCGCCGGGCCCGCCGGGCGCCGTCGGCGGCGCTGCGCCAGGCCGGTCCGGCCGCCTCGGTGTCGAGTTCGAGCAGGACGGAGGCCGTCCGGCCCGGTGGTCCGGCGCTGGGTGGTCCGGCGCTGGGCGGTCCGCCCGCGGCCGGGGTGGCGGCGAGCGCCGCTCCGGCGGCCAGCAGGACCAGGGTGAGGCCGATCCGGGCGACCGGTCGGCGGACGGGTGGCAGACGCACTGGTGGCTCTCCCCCGGGAGGGGGACTGATCCGCACGCCGTGTCGCAGACGCCCGCCCACGCGGACGTCGATCACCCTTCCGGGGGCCCCAAATTAGGATGATCGCGATGACGGGCGCGAGCGCCTTCCCTCGAACGGGTCCGGTTCGCACCCGATGGAGTGACGCGGCGTCAGCCCGGTCGGCCCAGTAGGCCGATCAACGCCGATCGGCGGTCCGGTCGGTGGCACCGACCGGCGGCACCGGCCGGCCGCGGCCGCGCTCAGCTGTGCCCGGTGGCGCCGCCGTTGTCCCGGCGGTCCAGCGAACGCTGCAGCGCGGCGGCGGCGAAGGGGTTCCGCTCGGTGGCCCGGCGGCGGCGCGGGGCGCGGACGGGGGTGGCGGCGGGGGCGGGGGTGGCGTGGCGGTCGGCGGTGGTGGGCATACCGGGCTCCTTGGAAGCGGCGCGCGGGCAAGCGCGGCAGGGGGTGGGAGAGGTACGCGCGGGGGCAGGGGTCGCCTGCCCGTGGGGGCGCACGCGCACACGGGCCGCACACCCTGGCTACAGGGGCGGCACACCGTATGGCCCTTCCACGGTACGACCCCGCCCCGGCCGTGTCTGCACGAATACTTGGATTTCCTAGTATCTGAGACGGCTGTCACCCGGGGGAACGCACCAGGGCCCGGACCGCCGTTGGAACGGCGGTCCGGGCCCTGGTCAGGCCGATGCGGGGGTCAGCCCAGGTCGACCGAGCGCGCGAAGCGGGCGCCGATCTCGGCGGCGATCGCCGTCAGCACGTCCTGCGGGATCTCGCTGTCGACGGTGATCGAGGCGAGCGCGCTGCCGCCGTCCCGGGCGACCTGCATGCCCGCGATGTTGATGCCCGCGTCACCGAGGTGGCGGCCGAGCACGCCGACCACGCCGGGGCGGTCCTCGTACTTGAAGAAGGCCATGTGGTCGGTGAGCGCCACGTCGACGTCGAAGGTGTCCACGCCGACGATCTTCTGGGCCTGCTTGGGGCCGGCCAGCGTGCCGGAGATGGCGATCTCCTCGCCGTTGCCGAGCGTGCCGCGCACGGTGATCACGTTGCGGTGCTCGGCGCTCTCGCTGGAGGTGGTCAGGCGGACCTCGACGCCGCGCTCCTGGGCGAACAGCGGGGCGTTGACGTAGGACACCGTCTCCGCCACGACGTCCTCGAACACGCCCTTGAGCGCGGACAGTTCGAGCACCTTCACGTCGTGCTGGGTGATCTCGCCGCGGACCTCGACGTCCAGCCGGACGGCCACCTCGCCGGCCAGCGCGGTGAAGATCCGGCCGAGCTTCTCGGCCAGCGGCAGGCCCGGGCGCACGTCCTCGGCGATCACGCCGCCCTGGACGTTGACGGCGTCCGGTACCAGCTCGCCGGCCAGCGCCAGGCGCACCGACCTGGCGACCGCGATGCCGGCCTTCTCCTGCGCCTCGTCGGTGGAGGCGCCCAGGTGCGGGGTGGCGACCACGTTGTCGAAGGCGAACAGCGGGGAGTCGGTGCACGGCTCCTTGGCGTAGACGTCCAGGCCCGCGCCGGCCACCCGGCCCTCGCGCAGGGCGGCGGCGAGCGCCTCCTCGTCCACGATGCCGCCGCGGGCGGCGTTGACGATGCGCACGCTCGGCTTGACCTTGTGCAGCGCCTCGTCGCCGATCAGGCCGATCGTCTCGGGGGTCTTGGGGAGGTGGACGGTGATGAAGTCCGAGACCTCCAGCAGCTCCTCCAGCGAGACCAGCTTGACGCCCATCTGGGCGGCCCGGGCGGCCTGGATGTAGGGGTCGTACGCGACGATCTTCATCCCGAACGCGGACATCCGCTGGGCGACCAGGACACCGATCCGGCCGAGGCCGACCACGCCGAGGGTCTTCTCGCTCAGCTCGACGCCGGTGTACTTGTTGCGCTTCCACTCGCCCTGCTTGAGCGCCGCGTTGGCCGGGGCGATGTTGCGGGCGACGGAGATCAGCAGGCCGCAGGCGAGCTCGGCGGCGGTGACGATGTTGGAGGTCGGCGCGTTCACGACCATCACGCCGGCCTTGGTGGCGGCGGCCACGTCCACGTTGTCCAGGCCGACGCCGGCCCGGGCGACCACCTTGAGCTTGCGGGCGACGGCCAGCGCCTCGGCGTCGACCTTGGTGGCGGAGCGGATCAGGATCGCGTCCACGTCGGCGATCGCGGTGAGCAGCTCGGTGCGGTCGGCGCCGTTGCAGTGGCGGATCTCGAAGTCGGGGCCGAGGGCGTCGACGGTGGCGGGCGACAGCTCTTCGGCGATCAGTACGACGGCGCTCTTGGAGGTCACAGTGCTCACGACAGTGTTGTCCTTAACTGTCCGGTTCCCCGGCGCACGTAGGTGGCGTGTGAGGGCGGGGAAGGTGGCATGGCCGCGTAGGTAGACGCACGACGCTGTGGGCCTGACGCGCACTCGGGAGTGTATCGACGGGCTGGGTACCAGGCTGCTCCCGTCCGGCGAAATCACCCGGACGAGAGCAGCCTACTTGTACAAGGAAGTTACAAAATACGGGACGAAAAGGCTCAGGCCTTCTCGTTGACCCAGCTCATCAGCGAGCGCAGCTTCTTGCCGGTGGTCTCCAGCAGGTGGTCCTCGTCGGCCTTCTTGTACTCGTTGTACTTGGGCAGACCCGCCTTGTACTCGGCGATCCAGGTCTTGGCGAAGGTGCCGTCCTGGATCTCGGCCAGGACCTTCTTCATCTCGGCCTTGGTGTCGGCGGTGATGATGCGCGGGCCGGTGACGTAGTCGCCCCACTCGGCGGTCTCGGAGACCGACCAGCGCATCTTCTCCAGGCCGCCCTCGTACATCAGGTCGACGATCAGCTTGAGCTCGTGCAGGCACTCGAAGTAGGCGATCTCCGGCTGGTAGCCGGCCTCGACCAGGGTCTCGAACCCGGCCTTCACCAGGGCGGCGGTGCCACCGCAGAGGACGGCCTGCTCACCGAACAGGTCGGTCTCGGTCTCCTCGGTGAAGGTGGTCTTGATGACGCCGGCCTTGGTGGCGCCCAGGCCCTTGGCGTAGGACAGCGCGAGGTCGAAGGCCTTGCCCGAGGCGTCCTGCTCGACCGCGACGATCGCGGGGACGCCGCGGCCCTCCTCGTACTGGCGGCGGACCAGGTGGCCCGGGCCCTTCGGGGCGACCATGCAGACGTCGACGTCCGCCGGGGGCTTGATGAAACCGAAGCGGATGTTCAGGCCGTGCCCGAAGAACAGGGCGTCGCCCGCCTTCAGGTGCGGCGCGATGTCGGCCTCGTAGACGTCGGCCTGGATCGGGTCCGGCACCAGGATCATGATGACGTCGGCCTCGGCCGCGGCCTCGGCGGGGGTGACCACGCGCAGGCCGGCCTCCTCGGCCTTGGCGCGGGACTTGGACTCCGGCTTGAGGCCGACCCGGACGTCGGCGCCGGAGTCGCGCAGGGACAGCGCGTGGGCGTGGCCCTGGCTGCCGTAGCCGATGACCGCGACCTTGCGGCCCTGGATGATGGACAGGTCGGCGTCGTCTTCGTAGAACAGCTCGGCCACGGGGGCACATCTCCTTGCGTGTTGGTGCCGGGTACGCGGTTTCCTACCGTATGCGCACCCGGCGCGGTGCGGTCGTTTACTTCAGAAGGTGAGACAGCGCTGGGGTCAGGCGCTGCGGTCGAGGGCGCGCAGCGAGCGGTCCGTGATGGAACGCGCGCCGCGGCCGATGGCGACCAGGCCGGACTGGACCAACTCCTTGATGCCGTAAGGCTCCAGCATCCGGAGCATGGCCTCCAGCTTGTCCGAGCTGCCGGTGGCCTCGATGGTCACCGCTTCCGGCGACACGTCGACGGTCTTGGCACGGAACAGCTGGACGATCTCGACGATCTGCGACCGGGTCTCGTTGTCGGCGCGGACCTTCACCAGGACCAGTTCCCGCTGGATCGCAGCGGCCTGGTCGAGTTCGACGATCTTTATCACGTTCACGAGCTTGTTGAGCTGCTTGGTGACCTGTTCCAGCGGGAGGTCCTCGACGTTGACCACGATCGTCATCCGGGACACGTCCGGGTGCTCGGTCGGGCCGACGGCGAGGGAGTCGATGTTGAAGCCCCGACGGGAGAACAGCGCGGCGATGCGGGCGAGCACGCCGGGCTTGTTCTCGACCAGGACGGAGAGGGTGTGCTTGGACATGTGGTTCCTCAGTCGTTCCGGGGTGTCTGGGGCCGTCAGTCGAGGTCGTCGCCGAAGTCGGGCCGGACGCCCTTGGCGAACTGGATCTCGTCATTGCTGGTGCCGGCCGCGACCATCGGCCACACCATCGCGTCCTGGTGGACGATGAAGTCGATGACCACCGGGCGGTCGTTGATCTCCATCGCCTGCCGGATGACCGCGTCCAGGTCCTCGGGGCGCTCGCAGCGCAGGCCGACGCAGCCCATCGCCTCGGACAGCAGGACGAAGTCGGGGATCCGGGTGCCCTGGGCCGGCGGCGCGATGCCGTCGTGCTCCGGGCCGGAGTGCAGCACGGTGTTGGAGTAGCGCTGGTTGTAGAACAGCGTCTGCCACTGCCGGACCATGCCCAGCGAGCCGTTGTTGATGACCGCGACCTTGATCGGGATGTCGTTCAGGGCGCAGGTGACCAGCTCCTGGTTGGTCATCTGGAAGCAGCCGTCGCCGTCGATGGCCCAGACCGCGGACTCCGGGCGGCCCGCCTTGGCGCCCATCGCCGCCGGGACGGCGTAGCCCATGGTGCCGGCGCCGCCGGAGTTGAGCCAGGTGCCGGGCTTCTCGAAGCGGATGTACTGCGAGCTCCACATCTGGTGCTGGCCGACGCCCGCCGCGTAGATCGCCTCCGGGCCGACCAGTTGGCCGATCCGCTCGATGACCTGCTGCGGGGAGAGCTGGCCGTCCGGGGCCGGCTCGAAGCCCAGCGGGTAGGTCTTCTTCCACTCGTCGAGCTTCTCCCACCACTCGGCGTAGTCGCCCTTGTGGCCGGCGTCGAACTCGGCCTGGACGGCGACGATCAGGTCGGCCAGCACCTCGCGGGCGTCGCCGACGATCGGCACGTCCGCCGGGCGGTTCTTGCCGATCTCGGCCGGGTCGATGTCCGCGTGCACGATCTTGGCGTACGGGGCGAAGCTGTCCAGCTTGCCGGTGACCCGGTCGTCGAAGCGGGCGCCGAGGGTGAACAGCAGGTCCGACTTCTGCAGCGCGGTGACGGCCGGGACGGAGCCGTGCATGCCGGGCATGCCCAGGTGCTGGGGGTGGCTGTCCGGGAAGGCGCCGAGCGCCATCAGGGTGGTGACGACCGGGGCGCCGGTCAGCTCGGCGAGGATCCGCAGCTCGGCGGTGGCGTTCGCCTTGAGCACGCCGCCGCCGACGTAGAGCACCGGGCGCTTGCTGCCGACCAGCAGCTTCGCGGCCTCGCGGATCTGCTTGGCGTGCGGCTTGGTGACCGGGCGGTAGCCGGGCAGGGCGGTCTCGACCGGCCAGCGGAAGGTGGTGGTGGCCTGGAGGGCGTCCTTGGCGATGTCGACCAGGACCGGGCCGGGGCGGCCGGTGGCGGCGATGTGGAAGGCCTCGGCGATCACCCGGGGGATCTCGGCCGGGTCGGTGACCAGGTAGTTGTGCTTGGTGATCGGCATCGTGATGCCGCAGATGTCCGCCTCCTGGAAGGCGTCGGTGCCGATCGCCTTGGAGGCGACCTGGCCGGTGATCGCGACGATCGGCACGGAGTCCATGTACGCGTCGGCGATCGGGGTGACCAGGTTGGTGGCACCGGGGCCGGAGGTGGCCATGCAGACCCCGACCCGGCCGGTGGCCTGGGCGTACCCGGTGGCGGCGTGACCGGCACCCTGCTCGTGCCGGACCAGGATGTGGCGCACCTTGACCGAGTCCATCAGCGGGTCGTACGCGGGGAGGATGGCCCCGCCCGGGATGCCGAAGACGGTGTCGGCACCCACGGCCTCGAGCGAGCGGATGAGCGACTGGGCGCCGGTCATGGTCTCGGCGACGTGCTGGGGAGCCTGGGCGGCCGGGGTGTCCCCGCGGCGGGGGGATGCGGCGTGCTCGGTCATCTGCCTGTCTCTTCTCGGGTTTTGCCGGCCCGGTGCTGCGGGCCCCGGTGCTGCGAGGGTGGGGTCCCGGTCCGGGCCGATCGCCGGCTCTGCCTCAATCGTCCCGCCGATTCCGACGAGTCGGACGTCTCGGGGCGGTCGGGGCCAGGGGTCTTGCGGTTGGAACAGCGTCAGTGCAACAAAAAACCCCTCGTGCCCAAGGGCATGCGAGGGGTGGCGCGTCGGTCTGTCACGAGCGGGGCTTGCGAGCCCACTCAGCCGACGCGCCCGCCAAGTACGAGAATTCGGGTGCGCATGGCAACGACCTTCCTCCCGTCCGGGGTGGCGTGTCAAGCAGGTGGGATGACCGTCTCGCCATGCGGACCGGCTCCCGGACCGGTCACGGCCCGGTGTTCGGGCAGGTCGGGGGCCCCGTGGTGGGGTACGGCACGGCCCCCCTGGGCGTCCGGGCGGCCACTCGTCCGGGTGTCCGCGGCCAGGTAGCCGCGGCGGGCGGAGAGCGTGCCGAGCGGCTTGGGCAGCGGGTAGCCGCGGCGGGCCAGCGCCCGGCGCAGCCGGGTCTCGTCCAGCGGCGGGGCGAAGGCCGAGCCCTGGCCGAACCGGCAGCCCAGCTCCTGGAGGGCGGCGACCTGCCGGGGCAGGTCCACCCCCTCGGCGGCGGTGGCCATCCCGAGGTCCCGGCCGAGCCGCAGGGCGTGCCCGGCCAGGGTGCGGCTGAGCCCGGACTCGCCCAGGTCCTGGACCAGCGTGCGGTCCAGCTTGAGCCCGTCCAGCGGCAGTCGGGCGAGCGCCCCCAGCGAGCCGCTGCCCGCGCCGTAGCCGGCCAGCCAGGTGGAGACGCCGAGTCTGCGCAGCGCGGCCAGCCGGCGGCCGAGCTCGTCCGCGAGCGGGTCCGGGCCCATCCGGGCCACCTCGATCACCAGCTCGCCGGCCGGCAGCCCGCTGTCGCGCAGCGCCGCGGCCACCGTCTCGTACAGGCCGGGCGAGCAGAGCCGCTCGATCGAGAGCCGGACGGCCACCGGGACGGGCGCCGGGGCGCCGGGGCGCCGGCCGGCCGGGTCGCGGCGGTCGGCCGCGGCCGCCACCGCCTCGTGCACCAGCCAGCGGGAGAACCGGGTGGCCGCGTCGCCGTGCTCGGCCGAGCGCATGAACTCGGCCGGGGTGAGCAGCAGCCCGCCCGCCGAGCGCCAGCGGGCCTGGGCCTCGACGGCGGTCACCGCGCCGCTGGTGAGGTCCACCACGGGCTGGTGGAGCAGGGTGAAGCCGCCCTCCCGGACGGCGACCCGCAGCCGTTCCTCCAGCTCGGTGCGGCGCTCCAGGTCGGCCCGCATCGCGGGGGCGTAGAGCACCACCCGGCCCTTGCCCTCGGACTTGGCCCGGTACATCGCCAGGTCGGCGTTGCGCATCAGCTCGTCGGCGGCGGCCCTGGGGTCGGCGGCCGGGCCGCGTTCGGGGGTGCCGAAGGCGATGCCGATGCTGGCGGCGACGCCGAGCTCGACGCCGCCGATCCAGTACGGCTCGGAGAGCGCGAGCCGCAGCCGCTCGGCCAGCTCCTGGACCTGGAGCCGGCCGAGCGGGCCGCAGACCAGCGCGGCGAACTCGTCGCCGCCGAACCGGGCCACGGTGTCCCCGCAGCGGACGGCGCCCTGCAGCCGGCGGGCCGCCTGCACCAGCAGCTCGTCCCCGACCTGGTGGCCGGCGGTGTCGTTGACCGCCTTGAAGCCGTCCAGGTCGAGGAAGAGCACCGCGATGCCGGCGCCCGTCCCGCCCTGCTGGCCGCGGGTGCCGAGGGCGCCGCGCAGCCGCTGGGCGAACAGCGCCCGGTTGGGCAGGTCGGTGAGCGGATCGTGGAAGGCGTTGTGCTGCAACTGGGCCTGGAGCATGACGCGTTCGGTGACGTCCCGGCTGTTCAGCAGCAGCCCGTCGCGGTGCCGGCTGACGGTCGACTCGACGTGCAGCCACTCCCCGATCCCGGAGCTGATCCGGCACTCCACCCGGGCCGAGGGCTCGACCGTGCCCGGGGTGCGGTGGGCGGCCAGCCGCACCCGCGCGAGGTAGCGGCGGACCTCGGCGAGCACCCGGTCCACGTCCTCGGGGTGGACCAGGTCCAGCAGGTTGCCGCCGACCAGTTCCTCCGGGTCCCGCCCGTAGACGCCGAGCGCCGCCGGGGAGACGTACGAGAGCACGCCGTTGGCCCCGGCGATCATGATGACGTCGCTGGACCCCTGCACCAGGGAGCGGAAGTGCGACTCCTTGTGGGCGAGTTCCTGGGCCAGCGAGAGGTTGTCGAGCAGCATGACGCCTTGCCTGAGGATCAGTGCCAGCCCGACGGTGCACGCGGCCGCGGCCACCACGCGGTCCAACTGCCGTCCGCCGAGGGCGTTGTAGAGGATTCCGGCGGTGCACACCGCGGCCGCCGCGTAGGGCGTGAGCGCACTGAAGGTGGTGGCCACCCGGCGGCGCGGCAGGCCGCCGGCCGAAGGGTGCTCGCGCAGCGGGCGGCGCCAGCGCGAGGACCACGGCGCCCACGCGAGCAGCAGGCTGCCGGAGAACCAGCCGGCGTCCAGCAGTTCGCCGGAGTGGTAGTTGCTGTGCAGCTCCGGGGAGGTGAACAGGGCGTCGCAGATGACCGTGACGGCGAGCGCGATCATCGCGGTGTGCACCGCCGCCCGGTTGCCGTCCCGGCCGCCGAAGCGCAGTCCCACCACCAGGCTGACCAGCAGGATGTCCAGCACCGGGTAGGCCAGGTTGAGGGCCAGCCGCAGCGGGGAGCCGTCCTCGCCGGCCGCGATCCGGCCGAGCGCCAGGCTCCAGCTGAGGGTGAACAGCGAGCCGGCGATCAGCCAGCCGTCGAGCAGCAGGCACAGCCAGCCGGCCGCCGTCCGCGGGTGCTGGGCGAGCACCAGCACGCCGGTGATGGCGAGCGGGGCGAACAGCAGGAAGGCGTACGGGGCGAGCGAGTTCTGCGGCAGCGCGGTGCGCACGACCACCTCGTACCAGCCCCAGGTGCCGTTGCCGAAGGCCACCATGAGCGAGGAGAGGCCGAACAGCAGCCAGGCCGGGCGGGCGTGGCCGGCGACCGTGCAGCCGTACACCAGGCAGGACAGCGCGGCCGCGAGGGCCGCCGCGGCGAGCCCGAAGTCGCCCATGAAGGAGGCGAGTTGGGGGGATCCCCAGCTGGTGGCGGCGCCCAGCGCATAGGCCAGGCAGAGCGCGCCGAGGACCAGGCCGGGCAGCGAGCGGCTCTCCCGGAGCCGGCCCAGCGGGCCGCGTCCGACCGGCCCCGGCGGCTCGGGCGCGGACGTGTCGGCGGGCGGCACGCCCGGTCGTCCGGATCCGGGCAGCACCGTATCGGTGGAGCTCACTCGGCCTCTCCCCCTCCGGCCCGGGGCCTGGCGCCCCGGCCACGGACCACCGGCCGCGCACCTCTCGACCGTACGCGGTGGCCTGGCGCCCCGTCGGGACGGCGGCCCAGGGGGTGGGCGGCCGTCCGGCCACCGCACCGCACCGATGCTCCCGGTCGGGACCCTACACCAATTCCGTCACTCAATGACACGCACACTCAACTTAGAGTAATGGCGACAGAGCGGGGAAAGGCACCCGATTCCGACCGATCGGCCCGGTTGGCGGCGGCGCGCGGGCAGGGGCTCACGCGGCGCGCACGGGAGCACGCAACGGCGCCCGGCCACCCGGGCAGCCCCGGCCGCCGACCGTTCGGACACGGTCGGCGACCTGCGGGTTCACCGGCCCGAGGGGGCCGGGTCGTCGGGGAACAGCCGCAGCCGGTGGGCCAGCGCGGCGGCCTCGCCACGGCCGCCGACCTCCAGCTTTCCCAGGATGTTGGACACGTGCACGCTTGCGGTCTTCGGAGAGATGTACAGCTCCTCGGCGATCTGCCGGTTGGTCCAGCCCCGGGCGAGCAGCCGGAGCACGTCCCGCTCACGGGGGGTGAGCCCGAAGGAGTCCCCGACCGCCGGGGCCGGTCCCGCCGCCGCGGCCGGGCGCTCCACCGGGGCCAGGGTGAGCCCCGCGCGCTCCGCCAGTGCGGTGACCTGGGCCGCGAGCGGCCGGTCGCCCCGGGCGGTCGCCAGTTCGCCCGCCTCGCGCAGCAGTTCGGTCGCGGCCTCGCGCCGCCCGGCCCGCACCTGGGCCTCGGCGCCGCGCAGCAGCGCGAGCGCCAGCGGGTACGGCAGCCCGGTCGACCGCAGCTCGGTGGCCGCCTCCGCCCACTGCCCGGTGGTGTCCGCGGCCGCGGCCCGGGCCAGCTCGGCCTCCAGCAGCCGGGCCCAGCCGTGGTGCAGCGGCGACTGGGGCCGCAGCTGGGTGGCCGCGGCGGCGATCGCGGTCAGCGCCTCGGCCCGGCCCGCGCCGGTCTCCGGCACGCCCAGGCTGTCCGCCTCCACCCCGGCGGCCTCCACCAGCAGCGGGTAGACGTCGGACTCGTAACCGAGCCGCCCGTCCTCCGCGAGCGCGGCGAGCAGTTCCGCCCGGGCGTCCAGCGGCCGCCCGTTGTGCGCGGCGATCCGCACCGCCAGGCGGCTGATCGGCACGCTGTGCTGCGCCTGGCCGAAACGGTTCGCCGACCGGGCCTGCGCCAGCATGGTCGCCGCGGTCGCGAAGTCCCCGCGCAGCACGGCGAGGTCGCCGCGCATCCGGTCCAGGAACTCCGCGTGGGAGCCGGGCAGGCCGATCAGCTCGCTGGCGGTGAGCAGTTCCTCCGCCTCCCGCACCTGCCCGAGGTCGGCGAGCGCCTCGACCAGGTTGCCGGTCAGGATGTTTCCGATGTTGCGCTGCAGCCCGTTGCCGTCCGCGAACTCCAGCCCCTCCCGGGCCAGTCGGACGGCCTCCTCGGCCCGGCCCAGTCCGCGCTGCATGCTGGCCAGGTTGTTGATGCCGCGCAGCAGGAGGTCCGGGATGCCCAGCGCCCGGGCCCGCTCGACCGCGGCCGTCAGCTCGGCCAGCCCGCCCTCGGCGTCGCCCAGCAGGTCGTAGCGCAGGCTGCCGAGGGTCATCCGGGCGTGCACCTCGACCGAGTGGGCGCCGACCTCCCGGGCGATCCCGATCGCCCGCTCGGCCAGTTTGAGGTGTTCGAGGCGGGGCGCCCGGACCACCGCCACGCCCGCGGCCAGGGCGAACACCTCGGCCTGGGTCGCGGACGGCGGCAGGTGCTCCACCAGCCGGTGGGCGCGGGTGATCTCCTCGTCGTCCCCGGAGCGGCGCAGGTTGCCCAGCATCCGGGCCCGGTTGATCCGGAACCAGGCCGCGCGCACCGGGTGCTCGGCCTCGTCGACCAGCCGGATGCCGCGCTTGGCCAGACTCAGCCCGCGCTCGCGGTCACCGCAGCGCCGGGCCGCGACCACCGCCTCGGCCAGCACGTCGACCAGCTGGATCCGGTCGCAGTCCGCGTCCGCGGGGCTGTGGTCGCAGGAGCCGGGCGGGTAGGTCTCGGCCCAGTCGTACGGGCGCAGGGTGTGCGCCAGCACCTCCTCGGAGACCAGGTCCCACAGCTCCAACCCCCGCTCCAGCATGCCGAGTTGCTCGGCGAAGGCGTTGCGGCGCCGGGCCGCGCGGGCGGCGTCCAGGGCGGTCGGCAGGGCCCGGGCCGGGTCGTGGGCGTGGTACCAGTAGTTGGCCAGCCGGGCGGGCAGCGCGTCGGCCGGGACGAGTTGCGGCCGGGCCTCCACGGCGAGCGCGAACTTGCGGTTGATCCGGTGCCGTTCGCCGGGCAGCAGGTCGTCCGAGACGGCCTCGCGGACCAACGCGTGCCGGAACCGGTAGCCCTCGCCCTCGCTGTCCGGACGCAGGATGTTGGCGCCGACGGCCGCCCGCAGCGCCTCGATCAGCGCCTCCTCGTCGTCGGCCAGGACGGCGGCCAGCAGGGCGTGTTCGACGTGCGAGCCGCCCTCGGCGGCGATCCGCACCACCTTCTGGGCCTCCTCGTCCAGGCTCTCCACCCGGACCAGCAGGATGTCGCGCAGCGAGTCGGTGAGGCCGGCGCCGCAGCCGTCCTCGAAGGCCGTGGCCAGCTCCTCGACGAAGAACGGGTTCCCCTCCGAGCGGCGCAGGATCCGGTCCACCAGCTGGCGGTCGGGGGCGCCGGTGCCGAGGATGCCGGCCAGCTGGGCCGCGACCTCGCGGCGGCCGAAGCGCTCCAGCTCCAGGCGCTGCACGGTGCGCAGCCGCTCCAGCTCGGCCAGGAAGGGGCGCAGCGGGTGGCGGCGGTGCAGGTCGTCGGTGCGGTAGGTGGCGACCAGCAGCACCCGGGAGCGGTGCAGGGTGCGCACCAGGAAGGCGAGCAGTTCGCGGGTGG
The DNA here is from genome assembly GCF_042266305.1 of Kitasatospora sp. NPDC056076. Taxonomy (NCBI): domain Bacteria; kingdom Bacillati; phylum Actinomycetota; class Actinomycetes; order Kitasatosporales; family Streptomycetaceae; genus Kitasatospora; species Kitasatospora sp. NPDC056076. The sequence continues at coordinate 98,452 of NZ_JBHJWG010000029.1, read as the reverse complement.
AGCGGTCGGACCAGTGCAGGTCCTCCACGGCGAACACGAGGGTACGTTCCGCGCCGAACCGTTCGAACAGTCTTGCGGTGTGCTCGAACAGTCGGGCCCGGCCGTACTCGTCGTTGGGTTCGCCGTCCCCCTCGCCGAACTCGGAGAGCAGCCGGGCGAGATGGCCCTCGCTGCCGGCCGCGGCCGCCTCGAACTCGGCGCCCAGCGCGCGGTGCAGCCGGCGCAGCGCGGCGGCGAGCGGCGCGTAGGGCAGGCCCTCGGCGCCGACCTCCAGACAGCTGCCGAGCGTGGTGACCGCTCCCCCGTCGGCGGCCCGCTGGAGGAACTCCTCCAGCAGCCGGGTCTTGCCGATCCCGGCCTCGCCACCGATCAGCACGGCCTGCGGGCTGCCGGTGCCCGCCCGGCGCAGCGCGTCGGTCAGTTCGGTGATCTCGCTGCCGCGGCCGACGAAGACGGGACTCACCGATATCTGCTGCATGGAGGCGAGCATGCCATAGCCGGAGCCACTGGTGAGAGGGGTTATCTCGCGGGGCGAACGCCCGGAGGGGAAGGCGCTCCCCCGCGGCGCCTCCCCCTCCGGAACTGCATCGGCACCGTCCTGGTGCCGGGTCGTCAGCATTCCGTCTGACGCACGGGGCGACGCTGGAAGCGGGCGGCCACCGGACGGCGGCGCAGCCGGGCGACCTGCTTGGCCTCGCGGACCAGACGCTCGTGCTCGGCGCGGGCTTCGAGCTCGTGGGCGTGCTGCTGGATGAGCTGGTACTCGATCACTTCGGGTTCCCCCTGGGGTTTCGCCTTCGTTTCCCTGACATGTAAGAGCTTCCTCCCCCAGTGGGGGGTGCCACATCGGGAGCGTGCCCCATCTTCCGAAGGCCGAGTGCCTTAGATTCGGCGCCAGAAAAGGTTTAAGGCCCCGTCTCACCTAGATACGTAGGTGAGACGGGGCCTTAGGCCTTACTTAGGGGGCCTTAGACGCCTTAGGCGCCTTAGGAAGGCGGGCTTGACGGCCTAGGCCGCCGAGCCTTCTCAGGTGACTCAGGCCGAGACGCCCAGCTTCTCCAGGCTGTGCCTACTGGCCTTCCACGCCGAGCCGCTCCAGGATCAGGTCCTTGACCCGGGCCGCGTCCGCCTGGCCACGGGTGGCCTTCATGACCGCGCCGACCAGCGCGCCCACGGCGGCGACCTTGCCGTCGCGGATCTTGGCGGCGATCGCCTCGTTCTCGGCGATGGCCTGGTCGACCGCGGCACCCAGCGCGGAGTCGTCCGAGACCACGGCCAGGCCGCGCTTCTCGACGACCTCGTCCGGCTCGCCCTCGCCGGCCAGCACGGCCTCGATGACCTGGCGGGCCAGCTTGTCGTTCAGCTTGCCCTCGGCGACCAGCGCGGTGACCCGGGCGACCTGCGCCGGGGTGATCGGCTGCTCGCTCAGCTCGGTGCCGGTCTCGTTGGCGCGACGGGCCAGCTCGCCCATCCACCACTTGCGGGCCTGGTCGGCGGGGGCGCCGGCCGCGATGGTCTCCTGGATCGGCTCCACCGCACCGGCGTTGAGCACCGACTGCATGTCCTTGTCGGTCAGGCCCCACTCGGCCTGCAGCCGGGCGCGGCGCACCCGCGGCAGCTCCGGCAGCCCGGCCCGCAGCTCCTCGACCCACGCCCGGGCGGGGGCCACCGGCACCAGGTCCGGCTCGGGGAAGTAGCGGTAGTCCTCGGCGTTGTCCTTGATCCGGCCCGAGGTGGTGGAGCCGTCCTCCTCGTGGAAGTGACGGGTCTCCTGGACGATGGTGCCGCCGTCGGTCAGCACGGTGGCGTGCCGCTGGATCTCGAACCGGGCGGCCCGCTCCACGCTGCGCAGGGAGTTGACGTTCTTGGTCTCCGAGCGGGTGCCGAAGGTCTCGGTGCCGTTCGGGCGCAGCGACAGGTTGACGTCGCAGCGCATCTGGCCCTTGTCCATCCGGGCCTCGGAGACGCCCAGCGCCTTGATCAGCTCGCGCAGCTCGGCCACGTAGGCCTTGGCGACCTCGGGGGCGCGCTCGCCGGCGCCGACGATCGGCTTGGTGACGATCTCGATCAGCGGGATGCCGGCCCGGTTGTAGTCGAGCAGCGAGTGGGTGGCCCCGTGGATGCGACCGGTGGCGCCGCCGACGTGGCTGGACTTGCCGGTGTCCTCCTCCATGTGGGCGCGCTCGATCTCCACCCGGAAGGTCGTGCCGTCCTCCAGCTGCACGTCGAGGTAGCCGTTGAAGGCGATCGGCTCGTCGTACTGCGAGGTCTGGAAGTTCTTGGGCATGTCCGGGTAGAAGTAGTTCTTCCGCGCGAACCGGCACCACTCGGCGATCTCGCAGTTCAGCGCGAGGCCGATCTTGACGGCCGACTCCACGCCGATCGCGTTGACCACCGGGAGCGAGCCCGGCAGGCCCAGGCAGGTCGGGCAGGTCTGGCTGTTCGGCTCGGCGCCCAGCTCGGTCGAGCAACCGCAGAACATCTTGGTCTTGGTACCCAGCTCGACGTGGACCTCAAGGCCCATCACCGGGTCGTACGACGCGAGAGCGTCCTCGTAGGAGACCAGGTTCATGACGCTCACAGCGTCCCTTCTCACTTGAAGCTTGGGAGGTACGGGCCCGGCCGCCGCATCGCGCGGGGCCGGGCCGGGGCGCTCGGATCGACTCAGCCCAGCAGCACGTCGTCGGAGGCGAGCTGACGCAGCTCGCGCACCAGCAGGGCGGTGCCGGTGATCAGCGCGGCGGCGCCGACCAGGGCGTTGACCAGCTTGAGGGTGTCGCTCTCCTCGCGCGCCTTGCGGACGTCCTTGACCACGGAGATCGCACCGAACGCGCTGGTGCCGATGGACAGCCACAGCCCGGGCTTGCTGTGCTTGAACCCCTTGAGGGAGCTCTGGGCCTTGGCGGAGCTCTGGGCCTTGAGGGAGCTCGGGGCCTTGGCCTTCTCGATCTTGCTCACAGTGCCGGTACCTCCTCCAGCAGGGTGTGCCCCCACTTGTCGTTGAGTGCGGCCTCGACGGCACCGCCCACGCGGTACAGGCGGTCGTCCGCCATCGCGGGAGCGATGATCTGCAGGCCGACCGGGAGATTGTCCTCCGGCGCCAGGCCGACCGGCAGCGACATGGCCGCGTTGCCCGCCAGGTTGGACGGGATCGTGCACAGGTCGGCCAGGTACATCGCCATCGGGTCGTCGGCGCGCTCGCCGATCGGGAAGGCGGTGGTCGGCGTGGTCGGCGAGACCAGCACGTCCACACCGGCGAAGGCGGCGTCGAAGTCCCGCGAGATGAGCGTGCGGACCTTCTGGGCCGAGCCGTAGTAGGCGTCGTAGTAGCCCGAGGAGAGGGCGTAGGTGCCCAGGATGATGCGGCGCTTGACCTCGTCGCCGAAGCCGGCCTCGCGGGTCAGCGCGGTGACCTCCTCGGCCGAGCGCGAGCCGTCGTCGCCGACCCGCAGGCCGTAGCGCATGGCGTCGAAGCGGGCCAGGTTGGAGGAGCACTCCGACGGCGCGATCAGGTAGTACGCCGGCAGCGCCAGGGTGAAGGACGGGCAGGACACCTCGACGACCTCGGCGCCCAGCTCGCGCAGCAGCTCCACCGACTCGTCGAAGCGCTGCATCACGCCGGCCTGGTAGCCCTCGCCGGCGAACTCCTTGACGACGCCGATCCGCATGCCGCGGACGTCGCGCATCCTCGCGGCCTCGACCACGGCCGGGACGGGCGCGTCGATCGAGGTGGAGTCCAGCGGGTCGTGGCCGGCGATGGCCTCGTGCAGCAGGGCCGCGTCCAGCACCGTGCGGGCGCACGGGCCGCCCTGGTCCAGGCTGCTGGAGAAGGCGACCAGGCCGTAGCGGGACACCGAGCCGTAGGTCGGCTTGACGCCGACGGTGCCGGTGACGGCGCCGGGCTGGCGGATCGAGCCGCCGGTGTCGGTGCCGATCGCCAGCGGGGCCTCGAAGGCGGCCAGCGCGGCGGCCGAACCGCCGCCGGAGCCGCCCGGGATGCGGGTGAGGTCCCACGGGTTGCCGGTCGGACCGTAGGCCGAGTTCTCGGTGGAGGAGCCCATCGCGAACTCGTCCATGTTGGTCTTGCCGAGGATGACCACGCCCGCGTCCTTGAGACGGGTGGTCAGGGTGGCGTCGTAGGGCGGGATCCAGCCCTCGAGCATCTTGGACCCGCAGGTGGTCGGGATGCCCTTGGTGGTGAAGACGTCCTTGAGCGCGAGCGGGACGCCGGCCAGCGGGCCCAGCTCCTCGCCCTTGGCGCGCTTGTCGTCGACGGCCCTGGCGGCGGCCAGCGCGCCCTCGGTGTCGACGTGCAGGAAGGCGTTGACCTTCTTGTCGACGGCCTCGATGCGGTCCAGGTGCGCCTGGGCGACCTCGACGGCGGAGACCTCACCCTTGGCGATGGCGCCCGCGGTCTCGGCCGCGGTGTACTTGATCAGCTCGGTCATCTCGGTCAGTCCTCCCCGAGGATCTGCGGCACACGGAAACGCTGCTCCTCGGCGGCGGGGGCGCCGGACAGCGCCTGCTCCGGGGTCAGCGACGGTCGCACCTCGTCCGCGCGCATGACGTTGGTCAGCGGCAGCGGGTGGGAGGTCGGCGGGACGTCCTGTCCGGCGACCTCGGAAACGCGGGCGACCGCGCCGATGATCACGTCGAGCTGCTCGGCGAAGTGGTCCAGCTCTTCGGGCTTCAGCTCAAGACGCGACAGCCGGGCGAGGTGGGCGACCTCCTCGCGCGTGATGCCAGGCATGCAGCGATCCTCAGGGTGAGTTCTGGTGAGACCCGGCGACGCCTGCGGCGGTGCCGGGCCCGGGCAGGAGCAGCCGGGTTCGGCGCTCCGTCCTCGTGGTCTTTGGACCCCATCCTATGGGGCCCGGCCCGGCCACCGGCCAACGAGTGGACCTGCGGCCCCGTTACCGTCCCCGTCGCCCCCGTCACCCCCGCCGCTACTGCGGCCCGGTACGGGCCCAACCCTGCGCGCCCGGCGTCTGGAAGCCGACCTGCGCGGCGGGCAGCGCCTGGCCGCGCTGCCCGGCCTGCAGGGCGGGCGGCAGCACCGGCGGGAGGGTCGGCGGCCGCACCGGCGACAGCGGGGACGGCCGGTCGGCCGGCTTGACCGCGGCGGCGCGGTCGACCGGCTTGATGATCGACGGGAGCTGCGGCGGCGCGCCGAGCCGCTCCACCGTCGGGGCGCCGGTGGTGCGGTGCACCCGCAGCCAGGCGGTGGCCTGCTCGGCGGGCAGCGCGGCGGACACCAGCCAGCCCTGGACGGCGTCCACGCCCATGCAGTGCAGCCGCTCCCAGGTCTCGTCGTCCTCGACGCCCTCGGCGACCACGGTCAGGCCGAGCGAGTGGGCCAGCTCGACCGAGCAGCGGACCACCGCCGCGTCGTGGTCGTCGGCGACCATCCGGGAGACGAAGGAACGGTCGATCTTGAGCTCGCCGACCGGCAGGCTGCGCAGCCGCACCAGCGAGGAGTGCCCGGTGCCGAAGTCGTCCAGGGACATCCCGACGCCGTAGCCGCGCAGTTCCGCCAGGGTGTCGGCGGCGCGCCGGGAGTCGTCCAGCAGCAGCCGCTCGGTGATCTCCAGCTGGAGCGCGTGGGCCGGCACCTGGTGGCGGACCAGGTGCCCGGCGACGCGCTGGGCGAAGCCGGGGTTGAGCACGTCGCGCGGCGAGACGTTGACCGCGACCTGCACCTGGAGGCCCTGCTCGCGCCAGTAGGCGAGCTGGCCGACCGCCGCCTCCAGCACGTAGTCGGTGAGCCGGGGCATCAGTCCGCTGGACTCGGCGAGCCCGACGAACTCGTCCGGGGAGACCTTCCCCTGTCCGGGCCGCTCCCAGCGCAGCAGGGCCTCCAGGCCGACCACCCGGCCGTCGAAGGCCACCTTCGGCTGGTAGTGCAGCTGCACCTCGCCGGTCTCCAGGGCCCGGCGGAGGTCCCCGAGCAGGCCGATCCGGTACGGGGTGTCGGCGTCCTGGGTCTCGTCGTACTGGGCGACCCCGCTGCACTCGCGCTGGGCGTGGCCCATCGCCACGTCGGCGCGGCGCAGCAGCGACTCGGCGTCCTGGGCGCCCTGCGGGTAGACGCAGACGCCGGCGCTGGCCTCCAGCACCAGCAGCAGGCCGTCCAGCCGGATCGGCGCGGCGAGTTCGGCGATCAGGGCCTTGGCGACCCGCTCCAGGCTGTCGGGGCAGTTGATGCCGGGGAGCAGGACGGCGAACTCGTCGCCGCCCATCCGGGCCACCATGGGGCGTCCGCGCCGGTAGTGCCGGGGCAGGCCGGCGAAGACGTCGTCGATGGACTCCCGGGTGGCGCTGCCGGCCGGGCCGCCGGAACGCAGCGCCCGGTGCAGCCGGCGGGCGATGTGAACCAGGAGGCGGTCACCGGCCGTATGACCAAGTGTGTCGTTGAGTGATCGGAAGCGGTCGAGGTCAAGCAGGATGAGACCGACGCTGTACCCTTCCTCGCGCTCGACGATCGCCTCCTGGGCGGCCAGCAGCAAGGCCTGACGGTTGGGCAGATCCGTCAGGGGATCGGTCAGCTGGTCGCGGGCCCGGTCCCGGGCGATCCGCCAGGCCGCCACCAGGACGGCCAGCGGTACCGCGAACAGCGGCAGCAGTTCGGGTTCGAACCGGTAGACCAGGACGGCCAGCGGGATGAGCGGCGCGGCTCCGGCCAGCAGCACGCCGAGCAGCAGGACCGCACCTGCCACCCCCTGCGGCGGGCGTGTGGGCGCGCCGCCGGTCGAACGATCCATAAGCCCTGTCCTCCGTCGGGCCCGCCCCGTCAGGCCGCCTTACGGTGAGGCACCGTGCCGGTACCGACAGCTGCCGGGCATGGAGCGACCCCGAGGAGCACCGGCTCGGCCGGTGCCCCCACCCCTGCTGACACTCTGTTGCGCTCCAGGGTATGCCGGGGTCTCCCCGGTGGGCAGACTTTCGGACAACCGGAAACGCGCCACCGCGCCCGGGTGTCGCACAGTGACACAATGCCCGCTTTCACCGGGCGGCACCCGGTGACGCCGCATCAGGACGATAACAACCCGGATCCGGCCGGCGGCCGCCCGGGTCCGCCCGGGGTCAGCCCTCCGCGGGTGCCTCGACGACCTCCTCCGCCGCGGCGGGCTCCGGAAGTCCCAGGTGGGCGCGGGCGGCAGACGGTCCGTCGGCGAGCAGCACCGCGAAGCCCGCGTCGTCCAGGACCGGCAGGCCGAGCTGAACTGCCTTGTCATACTTGGACCCTGGGTTATCACCGGCGACCACGAAGTCGGTCTTCTTCGAAACCGAACCGGTCACCTTCGCTCCACGCGAGGTCAGCGCCTCCTTGGCGCCGTCCCGGGTGTGGCCCGCCAGCGTCCCGGTGACGACCACGGTCAGGCCCTCCAGCGGGCGCTCCGCCTCCTCCTCGTCCGCGAACTCCTCGACGAAGCGGACCCCGGCGGCCCGCCACTTCTCCAGGATCTCCCGGTGCCACTCCTCCTCGAACCACTCCCGGATCGAGCGGGCGATGGTCGGGCCCACGCCCTCGACCGCCGCCAACTCCTCCTCGGTGGCCGAGAAGACCCGGTCCAGGTCACGGAACTCGCGCGCCAGCTCCTGCGCCGCCACCGGGCCCACGTGCCGGATCGACAGGCCGTTCAGGAAGCGCCAGAGCGGGCGGTCCTTCGCCCCCTCCAGGTTGTCCAGCAGGGTCTGCAGCGACTTCTTCGGCTCGCCCTTGGTCGTGGCGAAGAAGAAGACCTCCTTCTCCTTGCCCGTCCGGTCGTCCAGCTTGGGCATGCCGGTCTTCTGGTCGCGCACCAGCACCTTGATCGGCAGCAGCTGCTCCGCCGTCAGCCCGAAGACGTCCCCCTCGTTGTGCACCGGGGCCTCGGCCGGCTCCAGCGGCTGGGTCAGCGCGGTCGCCGCGACGTAGCCCAGCCCCTCGACGTCCAGGCACTGCCGGCCGCCGAGGAAGGCGATCCGCTCCCGGATCTGGGCCGGGCAGTGCTGGGCGTTCGGGCAGCGCAGGTCGATGTCCCCCTCGGACATCGGGCGCAGCTCGGCGGCGCACTCCGGGCAGTGCGAGGGCATCACGAAGGCCTGCTCGGTACCGTCCCGCAGGTCGTAGACCGGGCCGAGGATCTCCGGGATGACGTCACCGGCCTTGCGCAGCACCACGGTGTCGCCGAGCAGGACGTCCTTGGCCTTGACCACGTCCTGGTTGTGCAGCGTCGCGTACTGCACCATCGAGCCGGCCACCTTCACCGGCTCGGCCAGCACCGCGTACGGGGTGGCCCGGCCGGTGCGCCCGACGCCGACCTTGATCTCGGCCAGCTTGCCGGTGACCTCCTCCGGCGGGTACTTCCAGGCGATCGCCCAGCGCGGGGACTTGGAGGTGGCGCCGAGCCGGCCCTGGAGGGCGATCTCGTCCACCTTGACCACGACGCCGTCGATCTCGTGCTCGACCGAGTGCCGCTGCTCGCCGAAGTACTTGATGAAGGCGCGCACGTCGGCCAGCGTGCCGACCACCTTGTTGTGCCGGGCGGTGGGCAGGCCCCAGTCGTGCAGCAGCCGGTAGGCGTGCGACTGGTTGTCGATGTCGAAGCCGACCCGGGCGCCGATGCCGTGCACCACCATGTGCAGCGGGCGGGAGGCGGTGACGTGCGGGTCCTTCTGGCGCAGCGAACCGGCGGCGGCGTTGCGGGGGTTCATGAACAGCCGGATCATCGCCCGGGGCCGCTTGCCCTCCTCGGCGCGCTCCTCGTTCTCCTGCCGGCGGCGCTCGTTCTCCGCCGCGAACGAGGCGTTGAGCGCGTCGAACTCCTCGGTCGGGAAGTAGACCTCGCCGCGGATCTCCACCAGCGCCGGGAGGTCGTCGCCCTTGAGCCGGTGCGGGATCTCCTTGATGGTGCGGACGTTGGCGGTGATGTCCTCGCCGACCCGGCCGTCGCCGCGGGTCGCCGCCTGCACCAACTGGCCGTTCTCGTAGGTGAGGTTGACGGCCAGGCCGTCCACCTTGAGCTCGCACAGGTAGTGGTACTCGATGCCGTGCAGCTCGGTGGCGACCCGGTCCGCCCAGGCGCCGAGCTCCTCGTCGTCCATCGCGTTGTCCAGGCTGAGCAGCCGCTCGCGGTGCTCGACGGCGGCGAACAGCGCGGTGGGGGCGCCGCCGACCCGCTGGGTCGGCGACTCCGGCGTCACCAGGGCCGGGTGCTCGGCCTCCAGCTCCTCCAGCTCGCGCATCAGCGCGTCGAACTCGGCGTCGCTGACGACCGGCGCGTCCTGCTCGTAGTACCGGGCGCGGTGGTCGGTGATCTCCTGCGCCAGCTCGGCGTGCCGCCGGCGCACCTCCGCCGGGACGTCCTCCCAGCCCTCGACAGCCGTCACCGCAAGCCCTCCTACGTTCTCATTCCGGGTTGTCCACCAGGCTCTGCGCCGCCCGCGCAGCGAGCTGCAGCGCCGTGCGCGCGTAGGCAGGGGAGGCCCCGGCGAGCCCGCAGGTCGGCGTCACCAGCACGCGGCGGCCCAGCAGCTCCGGAGCGAACCCGAGCCTGCGCCACAAGGTCCTGATCCCCTGGACACTACCGGCCGGGTCGGACACCGCCTGGTCAACGGAGGGCACGACACCGGCGAGGATCGCCGTGCCGCCCTCCACCGCCTCGCCCAGGTCGTCGTCCTGGCGGTCGGTGAGGAGGGAGAAGTCCAGCGAGATCCCGGCGACTCCGGCCCGGCGCAGCAGCGGCACCGGCACCTCCGGCGCGCAGGAGTGCACCACGACCGGCGCGTCCAGGCCGCGGATCAGCTCGCGCAGCACCTCCTCGGCGACCTGCCGGTCGACGGCGCGCAGCCGCTGGAAGCCGCTGGCGGTCCGCACCGACCCGGCCAGCACGGCGGGCAGCGAGGGCTCGTCCAGCTGGAGCACCACCTCGGCCCCCGGCACGCGCTTGCGGACCTCGGCGAGGTGGCGGCGCAGCCCCTCCGTGAGCGAGCCGGCGACGTCCCGGCAGGCACCGGGGTCGGCGAGCGCCTTCTCGCCGTGCTTGAGCTCGATGGCGGCCGCCAGCGTCCAGGGGCCGACGGCCTGGAGCTTGAGCGCCCCCCGGTACCCCTGGGTGTACTCCTCCAGGGCGTCCAGGTCCTCGCCGAGCCAGGAGTGGGCGCGGCGGGTGTCCCGGCCGGGGCGGTCGGCGAACCGCCAGCCGCTGGGCTCGGTCTGCGCGAAGAGTTCGACCAGCAGGCCGGCGCTGCGGCCGATCATGTCGGCGCCCGGTCCGCGGGCGGGCAGTTCGGGCAGGAACGGCAGCTGCTCCAGCGCCCCGGTGGAGGTCCTGGCGGCCTCCCGGGCGTCGGTGCCGGGCAGCGAGCCGACGCCGGTGGCGGCGCCGCGCAGGTCGGGGAAGGGGTGTCCGGTGCTCACCCGTCCGAGCCTAGTGCGCGGCGCCGCCGACGTTCGCCGGTGTCCCGGCCAGCGCCGTCGGTCAGCGGCCGGGGCGGACGGTGATGTCGGTGATCTCGGCGTCCCGGGAGGCGTCCAGGGCCGCCAGGACGGCCTTCGCGACGGACTCCGGCTCGATCCAGCGGGCGGCGTCGTACTCCTTGCCCTCCTGCTGGTGCACCTTGGCCTGCATCGCGGTGGCGGTGCGGCCCGGGTAGACCGAGGTGACCCGCACGCCGTTCCCGTGCTCCTCCTGGCGCAGCGCGTCGGCGAGCGCCTTGAGCCCGTGCTTGCTGGCCGCGTACGCCGACCACTCGGCGTGGGCGGTGAGGCCGGCGCCGGAGTTGACGAACACCACGTGGCCCTTGGCCAGGCGCAGCGAGGGCAGCAGCAGCCGGGTCAGCTCGGCGGGGGCGACCAGGTTGACGTTCAGGGTGTCCTGCCAGGCCTTCACCGGCAGGTCGCCCACCGTGCCCAGCTCCACCGCGCCGGCCACGTGCAGGACGGAGTCCAGCTCGACGGGCAGGGCCTGGTGCCCGAAGGCCCAGGACAGCTTGGCGGGGTCGCCGAGGTCGCCGACCAGGGTGCGGGCGCCGGGGAAGCGGTCCCGCAGCTCGCCGGCCCGCCGGGCGTCCCGGGCGAGCAGCCAGAGTTCGTCCCCGCGCTCGGCGAGCTTCTCGGTCAGGACGGCGCCGATGCCGGAACCGGCACCGGTGATCAGGTGTGCAGCCATGGTCCCGATCCTCTCAGGCCTTGAGCAGCGCGAAGACCTCGGCCGGCGTGTCGGCGAAGCCGACCAGCTCGGCCAGCGGCCGCGGCAGGAAGCCCTCGGCGTCCATCCGCTCCAGCTGGGTGCGCAGGCCCGTGTAGAAGCCCTCGGTGTCCAGCAGGACGACCGGCTTGTCGAAGATCCCGTGCTTCTTGAGCTCCAGCACCTCGGTGACCTCGTCCATCGTGCCCAGCCCGCCGACCAGCACCACGACGGCGTCCGCCCGGGCGGCCAACTCCCGCTTGCGCTCGGCCAGATCGGCGGTCATCACCAGCTCGTCGGCACCGTCGTATCCCTTGTGCCTGAGCATCTCGACCAGCACGCCGACGAGTCGGCCGCCGGCCGCCTTCACCTCGTCGGCGAGCAGGCCCATCAGGCCGGCGTTGGAGCCGCCCCAGACCAGGGTGTGCCCGCCCTCCCCGAGCAGCCGGGCGAATTCGGCGGCGGGGGCGGAGTAGCGGTCGTCGAGCGAGTACGCGGAGCAGAAGACGCAAATGTTCATGATGCCGTCCGGTCTATCACGTCCGCCCGCCGCCGCTCACCGGCTTTACCCCGGGGGGCCGGGCCCGGCGGACGGGCCCGGCCCCCCGGGGCGGCGCTCACGGGCGCCGCCCCGGGGACGGTCACGGGTGCTGGAAGAGCACCTCCGGGTTCGCCGCCGACGGGCCGTCCAGCAGGGGCTGGTGGAGGCCCTTGAGGGTCCGGTCGAAGAAGGCCCCGACGTACTCCCGGGTCAGCTGCATCCCGCGCTCCGGCGAGGTGGTCGACCCCGCGGGGGCGGGGAGGCCGGCCTCGGCGGCCAGCACGGTGACGTCCGTGAAGCTCGCGTGGTTGGTGCCGGCGACGGTCAGCCAGGGCTTGTAGCCCTTCCAGCCCGCCCAGGTCTGCGCCCAGGAGGTGTCCCCGCCGTTCGTGGAGTGGTTGCTGTCCTTCCCGAGCAGCAGGAACGAGCGGCCCTCGAGCGTGTCGGCCGGGACCGGCTGGAAGAAGGTTCCGTCCATGTTCACCCCGGCCAGGATCCGCCGGTCCTCGGCCATCGCGTTGAGCGTCGACGCGCCGCCGATCGAGTGCCCGGCCATGCCGACCCGGTCCCGGTCGATCAGGTGGGACAGGCGCCACACCGGGTGCTGCCCGGTCAGCTGGTCCAGGACGAAGGAGACGTCCTTCGCCCGGCTGTCCGGCAGCGAGTCCGGCGCGCCGGTGTCGCACAGCGCGCAGCCGGGGGTGCTGCCGTCGGCGAGCGTCTCGCCGGAGTCCTCGTAGGTGTGGCCGACCAGCGCCACCACGTAGCCGTGGGCGGCCAGGTCGGTCGCCAGACCGGTCAGCGTGGCGCGCGGGTTCTCGAAGCCCGGGGAGAGCACCACCAGCGGGAACCTCCCGCCCGCGGCCTTCGCCCCGGTGTAGGCGTGGGTGTCGACGTCGACCAGGTCCTGCGCCGTGAGCCCGGTGCCGGCCGGCACCCGGGTCGCCAGGAAGCCCTGTGCCTCGCCGGGGGTCATGTACGGGGCCGGCGCACCGGTGCCCTGCCGGGCCGGGTAGAACATCGACACGGCCAGCTGCCGCGGCCCGGCGGAGGGCACCCACGGATCGGTGCGGCTGCGGTCGGTCAGCCGCAGCACCTCCTCCCCGGCCGCGTACCGCCCGGTCGGGGCGGGCAGCTCGCCGTGGAAGGCGGCGACAGCGGCGGACGCGGGCGTGGGCGAAGGCGCGGCCGACGCGGCCCCGGCCAGCGGGAGCGGAAGGGCGAGAACGAGCGCTGCGACAGCCGCGATGCGGCGGATTCGGGTCATGTCCCAGACGGTAGGCCCGCGCCCCGACCCCCCGGATCAGCCGACCGAATGCCCTCTCCGGCCCCGCTCATCCCCCCGGCCCAGCCCCGTCATCCCTCCGGATGACACCCCCCGCGACCCCCTCAGACCCGCGCCGCCGCCGGGCGTTCGGTGGTGGCGATGGTGGCGGAGCCGATGACGCGGGTGCCGTCGTAGAGGACGACGGCCTGGCCGGGGGCGATGCCGCGGGCGGGGGTATCGAGGCGGACGTGGAGGGTGTCGTCGACGACCGAGGCGGCGACCGGCACCTCCTCGCCGTGGGCGCGCAGCTGGGCGGTGTAGCGGCCGTCGGCCAGGGGCTCGGTGCCGCACCAGCGGGGGCGGATGGCGGTCAGGGCGGTGACGTCCAGGCCCTCGACCGGGCCGACGGTGACGGTGTTGTTCACCGGGGAGATGTCGAGGACGTAGCGCGGCTTGCCGTCGGCGGCCGGGCGGCCGATCCGCAGGCCCTTGCGCTGGCCGATGGTGAAGCCGTAGGCGCCGTCGTGCTCGCCGAGCTTGGTGCCGTCCACGTCGAGGATGTCGCCGGTGGCGGTGCCGAGGTGCTGCGCCAGGAAGCCCTGGGTGTCGCCGTCGGCGATGAAGCAGATGTCGTGGCTGTCGGGCTTCTTGGCGACGGCCAGGCCGCGCTGCTCGGCCTCGGCCCGGATGGCGTCCTTGGTGGTGTCGCCGAGCGGGAAGAGGGAGTGGGCGAGCTGGTCGGCGTCGAGCACGCCGAGGACGTAGGACTGGTCCTTGGCGGCGTCCACGGCGCGGTGCAGCTCGCGCGAGCCGTCCGGCCGGTCGACGACGCGGGCGTAGTGGCCGGTGCAGACGGCGTCGAAGCCGAGGGCGATCGCCTTGTCCAGCAGCGCGGCGAACTTGATCTTCTCGTTGCAGCGCAGGCAGGGGTTCGGGGTCCGCCCGGCCGCGTACTCGGCGACGAAGTCGTCGATCACGTCCTCGCGGAAGCGCTCGGCGAGGTCCCAGACGTAGAAGGGGATGCCGATCACGTCGGCGGCGCGCCAGGCGTCCCGGGAGTCCTCGATGGTGCAGCAGCCGCGCGCGCCGGTGCGGAAGGACTGCGGGTTGGCGGACAGCGCCAGGTGCACGCCCGTCACCTCGTGCCCCGCTTCGACGGCGCGGGCGGCGGCGACGGCGGAGTCGACCCCGCCGGACATCGCCGCGAGCACGCGCAGGCGGCCGGTGGACGGAGTGGTCGGGGCACCCGGGAAGTCAGTCATGGTGAGTACAAGCCTACGGGGCCGCCGGACATGCCCGGGGCCCCGGTGCTCCGAGGGACGGGACTACCGGCGGACCGAGGCCAGCCCCGCGTTGCGGGCCCGCTGCACCGCCGGGCCGATGGCCGCCACCAGCGCCGTGACGTCCTCGCGCACCGAGGTGTGCCCGAGCGAGAACCGCAGCGAGGCGCGGGCCAGCAGCGGGTCGACGCCCATCGCGAGCAGCACGTGGCTGGGCTGCGGCACCCCGGCCGAGCAGGCCGAGCCGGTGGAGCACTCGATGCCCTGGGCGTCGAGCAGCATCAGCAGCGCGTCGCCCTCGCAGCCGGGGAAGGAGTAGTGGGCGTTGGCGGGCAGCCGCCCCTCCCCCGCCGGGTCGCCGTTGAGCACCGCGTCCGGGACGGCCGCGGCCACCCCGGCGACCAGTTCGTCGCGCAGCGCGCCGAGCGTCACCGCGTGCTCCTCGCGCCGTTCGACGGCCAGCGCGGCGGCGGCCGCGAAGCCGGCGGCGGCGGGGGCGTCCAGGGTGCCGGAGCGCACGTCGCGCTCCTGGCCGCCGCCGTGCAGCAGCGGTACGGGCGTGGCGCCGCGGGAGAGCAGCAGGGCGCCGATGCCGAACGGGCCGCCGATCTTGTGCCCGGTGACGGTGAGCGCGGTGAGGCCGGAGTCGGCGAAGGAGACCGGGACCTGACCGAGCGCCTGCACCGCGTCGGCGTGCATCGGGATGCCGTACTCGGCCGCCACGGCGGCGAGTTCGCGCACCGGCTGGACGGTGCCGACCTCGTTGTTGGCCCACATCACGGTGACCAGGGCGACGGAGCCGGGGTCGCGCTCGATCGCGGCGCGCAGCGCCCCGGGGTGCACCCGGCCCAGTGCGTCCACCGGCAGGTACTCGACCGTCGCGCCCTCGTGCTCGGAGAGCCAGTGCACCGCGTCCAGCACGGCGTGGTGCTCGACCGGGCTGGACAGCACCCGGGTGCGGGCCGGGTCGGCGTCCCGGCGGGCCCAGTAGAGGCCCTTGACCGCGAGGTTGTCGGATTCCGTGCCGCCGCCGGTGAGCACGATCTCGCTCGGGCGGGCGCCCAGCGACTCGGCCAGCGACTCGCGGGACTCCTCGACCACCCGGCGGGCCCGGCGGCCGGCCGCGTGCAGGGACGAGGCGTTGCCGACCACCCCCAGGTGCGCCGACATCGCGGCGATCGCCTCGGGCAGCATCGGCGTGGTCGCCGCATGGTCCAGGTATGGCATAACCATCCGATTGTAGAGGGCATGCCCCGGGGCCCCACCAGGCCCGGGCCCGGGTGCGCACCGATCCGGCCACGGCCGCGGCCGGCGGACGCCGGCGTCCGGCACTGGTTTGTACCACTGCGCCGCCCAGCGGTTAGCCTGACGGCCACTTCTCCATCGGGTTCCAGCGTTCCAGGGGGCGCCATGTCGCAGTCGGTCGACCGCGCGCTGACCCTGCTCGGTTCGCTCGGCGACGGGCCGCTCTCGCTGGAGCAGGCCGCGAGCAGCCTCGGGGTGCACAAGTCCACCGCGCTGCGGCTGCTGCGCACCCTGGAGGAGCACGGGTTCGTCCGGCGCCAGCCCGACCTGCGCTACCGGGTCGGCGGCCGGGTGCTGTCGCTGGCGCACCGGGCGCTGGAGGACTTCGACGTCCGGCAGGTCGCCGCGCCGTACCTGGCCGCGCTGAACGCGCGCTGCGGCTACACCGTCCAGCTGGCCGTGCTGCACGACGGCGAGGTGCTCTACCTGGACGAGGTGGCCGCGCCCTCGGCCGCCCGGCCGCCGCGGATCGGGCGCCGCGCCCCGGTGACCGGGACGGCCGTCGGGCGGGTGCTGCTCGCCGGGCTGCCGGAGGACGGCGTCCGTGAGGAGGAGCTGCCGGCCGAGCTGGCGGCGGTGCGCCGCCGGGGCTGGGCGGCCGAGTCGGCCGAGCACCGGGAGCCGGTGACCTGCGTGGCCGCGCCGGTGGCGGGCAGCGGCGGGCGGACGGTCGCGGCCTGCGCGCTGAGCGCCCCGGCCGGCCAGGTGCCGCCGGCCGAGCTGGCCCGGATGCTGCCGGAGCTGCTCTGCACGGCCGAGGCGATCTCGCTGGCCTGCGGCGGCTCGCCTACTCCTCGCTGGTGCGAGAACCGTTGCGGTGCCAGGCCCGCGGGGCACGCCAGCCGTACTTCAGGGCGAGCATCCGCAGGACGAAGGCGGTGAGCGCGGCGGCGGTGCCGGTGGCGCCGGTGAGCCGGTCGGCCCCGATCAGCACGGCCACCAGAGCGGCGCCGACCAGGGCCGGGACGGCGTAGATCTCACGGTCCCAGCGCAGCAGCGAGGGGATCTCCCCGGCCAGCACGTCGCGGATCACCCCGCCGCCGGCCGCGGTCACCATGCCGAGCGCGATCGAGGCGACGGCGCCGAGCCCGTAGTCGTGCGCCTTGGCGGTGCCGGTGACGCAGAACAGGCCGAGGCCGAGGGCGTCCAGGGTCTGCACGGAGCGGTTGATCCGCTCGACCTCGGGGTGCAGGAAGAACACCACGAGGCCGGCGGCCAGCGGGGTGACGAAGTAGCCGAGGTTGGTGAACGCCGCCACCGGGGTGGCGCCGATCACCAGGTCGCGCATCACCCCGCCACCGAGGGCCGTGACCTCCGCCAACACGCAGATCCCGAAGATGTCCATGTTCTTGCGGACGGCGAGCAGCGCCCCGGAGAGGGCGAAGACGAAGATACCGACGAGGTCCAACGATTGCTGCACGTCGGAGGGGAAGATCTGCGAACTCACCGTCCATGTGTACCCGATCCACCCGGCCGTTCCCGACACCGGTCACAGTCCGGATGAAACCGTCTCGCGGACGGGGCCTTCCCGGCCCGAACGGGTGTACCCCCGCCCCACTCCGCTAACCTCCCGCGTGTGAAGCTCACCGGACGCGCATTCCCACGCCGCCAGAACACCCGTGCCGCAGCGGGTGCCGCCCCAGCAGCCTCGTCGAGGCTCGGCTGGCTCGACGCCCTGCGCGGCATAGCCGCGCTCTCCGTGGCGATCTACCACTTCGCGCTGCCGTTCTACTGGCTCCACATCGACCACGCGCCGCGCAATTTCGGGGATCCGGGCATCTTCGGCGTGATGCTCTTCTTCCTGGTGAGCGGGTACATCATCCCGGCCTCGCTGGAGCGGCGCGGCGACGTGCGCTCGTTCTGGGCGGGCCGGTACTTCCGGATCTACCCGGTGGTGATCGTCACCGCGCTGCTGAGCCTGCTGATCCTGCCCCGCAACCACTCGGTCATCCAGGCCTTCGCCTTCGACCACCCGCTGCTCTCGGTGGTGGGCAACGCCCCGATGGTGCAGGACCTCACGGGCGTCCCGAACCTCATCGGGGTGATGTGGACGCTCACCTACGAGATGATCTTCTACTTCTTCGTGACGGCCCTGTTCGTCAACGGCAAGCACAAGAAGAGCGCCCCGCTCGCGATCGGCTTCGCCGGCGCCGCGCTGCTGCTCGGCTCGTGGCTGCCGCTCGGCCTGCTCACCGCCGACGGCGGCCTGCCCGCCAACCGGCACCTGACGGTGGCCGTCCTGGTCATCGTGATCACCGCGATGGTCTGCTTCCTCACCGGCCGGGTCGACCTGACCCGCTGGGGCGGGACGATGCTCGGCGGCCTGGGCCTGGTGCTGGTCGTGCTGAACGGCCGCTCCGCCGCCTTCGAGACCCTGCTGATCTTCGCCACCATGTTCTCCGGGACGGTGCTGTACCGGCTGGAGCACGGCCAGATCGACCGCCTGCCGGCGCTGCTGTGCTGCGGCTTCGTCCTCACCTCGGGCGTCCTGTGCGGCTTCATGTACAACCGCGACAACGCGCTGTGGCGGACCTGGAGCGAGTCCTGGCAGTCGTTCTCCGGCGCCTACCTGGGCGCCTGGGTCGTCTTCGCGATCGGCATGCTGCTGCGCCACCGCCGCTTCCCGCGCTGGCTGACCTGGACCGGCTCGATCAGCTACTCGGTGTACCTGCTGCACAACCCGATCATCCACTTCATGAACTGGAAGCTGGAGGGCCGTCCGCCCTTCACCTCCTGGCAGGACCGCAGCCTGCAGTTCTTCGGGCTGATGGCCGCCCTGCTGGTGATCAGCTACCTCAGCTACCGCCTGGTCGAGATCCCGTTCCAGAACCTGGGCCGCAAGGCGATCAAGGCGCTGAACCGCCGCTTCCCGGCCGAGCTGCCGTCGGCCCGCCCGGCCGCCCCGGCCGCCCCGGCCGCCCCGGCGGCGCGCGAGCCGCAGCCGGCCGACCCGGCCGCGGAGGCCGCGGCACGGCCCGTCCTGGACGGCGCCGGGCGCGGCTGACACCCGCCGCCCGCACGACGTGAGGCCGCCCGCCCCCGGGACCCGGGGGCGGGCGGCCTCTTCTCGTCGGTGCCCGAGTGCTCAGACGTTCTCGGGGCTGTGCCTAATCGTTCCCCTCGGTCCCCTCGGGGAAGTGGCACGCCACCTGGTGGCCGGTCCGCAGTGCCGTCAGCGGCGGTTCCTGGCTCGCGCACACGTCCTGCGCCTTCCAGCAGCGGGTGCGGAACCGGCAGCCGCTGGGCGGGTTGATCGGCGAGGGCACGTCGCCCTTGAGCAGGATCCGCTCGCGCCCGCCCTGCTGGCGCCGGCGCGGGTCCGGCACCGGGACGGCCGACATCAGGGCGGTGGTGTACGGGTGCATCGGGCTGCGGTAGAGCGAGTCGCGGTCGGCGATCTCGACGATCTTGCCGAGGTACATCACCGCCACCCGGTCGGAGACGTGCCGGACCACCGAGAGGTCGTGCGCGATGATCAGGTAGGTCAGGCCGAGCTCCTGCTGGAGGTCGTCGAGCAGGTTGACCACCTGCGCCTGGATCGACACGTCCAGCGCCGAGACCGGCTCGTCCGCGATGATCATCTTCGGCTTGAGCGCGAGCGCCCGGGCGATGCCGATGCGCTGGCGCTGGCCGCCGGAGAACTCGTGCGGGTAGCGGTTGTAGTGCTCGGGGCTGAGCCCGCACAGCTCCAGCAGGTCCTGGACGGCCTTCTTGACGCCGCCCTCGGGGTGGACCCCCTGCAGCTTGAACGGCGCGCTGACGATGGTGCCGACGGTGTGCCGCGGGTTCAGCGAGGAGTACGGGTCCTGGAAGATCATCTGGATGTCGCGGCGCAGCGGCCGCATCGCCCCGGTGCCCAGGTGGGTGATGTCGGTGCCCTCGAACTCGACCGTCCCGCCGGTGGGTTCGTCGAGCCGGGTGACCAGCCGCCCCATCGTCGACTTGCCGCAGCCGGACTCGCCGACGACGCCCAGCGTCTCGCCGGCGTTGACGGTGAAGTCGATGCCGTCGACGGCCCGCACCGCGCCGGTCTGGCGCCGCAGCAGTCCGCCGCGGATCGGGAAGTGCCGGGTCAGGCCGGTGACCTTCAACAGCGGCTCGCGCTCGGGGGCGGGCGCCGGTGCAGGGATGGTGGCCCCCTGAGTGTCCGTCATCGGTTCTCTCCAGAATGGTGGTACGGGGCCGGGCTCACAGCCGGGGCGCGATCTCTTCGGCGAAGATGCGGTGCCGCTCGTCGGCCGCCAGGTGGCAGGCCGCGAAGTGCCCGGGCGCGGCCTCGGTCAGCACCGGGACCTCGCCCGTGGAGCGCCCGCCGGTCAGGTCGGCGTACGGGCAGCGCGGGTGGAAGGCGCAGCCGGACGGCACGTTGATCAGGCTGGGCGGGGTGCCCCGGACCGGCACCAGCCGGTCCTGCAGTTCCCGGTCCAGGCGCGGCATCGAGCCCAGCAGGCCCCAGGTGTAGGGGTGTTCGGGCGCGTCGAAGAGGGTCTCGGCGGGCCCGCGCTCGATGCACTTGCCGCCGTACATGACCAGGATGTCGTCGGCGAGCTCGGCGACCACCCCGAGGTCGTGGGTGATGATGATGACGGCGGAGCCGAACTCCTGCTGGAGGTCCCGGATGAGGTCCAGGATCTGCGCCTGGACGGTGACGTCCAGGGCGGTGGTGGGCTCGTCGGCGATCAGCAGCGAGGGGTCGTTGACCAGGGCCATGGCGATCATGGCGCGCTGGCGCATGCCGCCGGAGAACTGGTGCGGGTAGTCGTCCACCCGGCGGTCCGGCTGCGGGATGCCGACCCGGTCGAGCATCTCGATCGCGCGGGTCCTGGCCTGCCGCTTGGAGGCCTGGGGGTGGTGCACCCGGTAGGCCTCGACGATCTGCTGCCCCACCGTGTAGTAGGGGTGCATCGCGGTCAGCGGGTCCTGGAAGATCATCGCCAGTTCCCGGCCGCGCAGTTGGCGCACCCGGTCGGGCCCGGCCGCGATCAGGTCCTCGCCGTCCAGCCGGATCTCGCCGCTGATCCGGGCCCGCTTGGAGCGGTGCAGGCCCATGATGCCGAGCGAGGTGACGGACTTCCCGGAGCCGGACTCGCCGACGATGCCGAGGGTGCGGCCCTTGTGCAGGTCGAAGCTGACCCCGTCCACCGAGCGGACCAGGCCGTCGTCGGTGTCGAAGTGGATCCGCAGGTCGCGCACGGACAGGAAGGGGTCGCCCGGAGAGTTGGACGCGGCGTCCGCCGGGTTCTTCTGGAGGTCGGTCACGAGAGCCTCACGCGGGGGTCGACGAGGGCGTACAGGAGGTCGACCACGAGGTTGCAGGCGACGATGAAGAAGGCGGCCAGCAGGGTGACGCCGAGGATCTTGGGCAGGTCGTTGTCGGAGATCGCCTGGACGGCGAACTGGCCGATGCCCTTGAGCGAGAAGACCTGCTCGGTGATCAGCGCACCGCCGAGCAGCAGACCGAGGTCCATGCCGAAGATGGTGACGATCGGGGTGAGCGCGGAGCGCAGGCCGTGCTTGACCACCACCTTGCGCTCGGCCAGGCCCTTGGCCCGGGCGGTGCGGATGTAGTCCTCGCTCATCGTCTCCAGCATTCCGGCGCGGGTGAGCCGGGCGTAGAGCGCGGAGTAGAGGAAGGCCAGCGAGACCCACGGGAGGATCAGGTTGCGGGCCCACATCAGCGGGTCGGCGGAGAAGTCGACGTACTCCAGGTTGTCCAGGATCGGCCACTCGTAGCTGAACACGGTCAGCAGCAGGGCGCCGGTGAAGAAGACCGGGAGCGAGACGCCGGCCAGGGCGATGCCCATGGAGAGCCGGTCGAAGATCGAGCGCGGCTTGAGGGCGGAGATCACGCCGGTGGTGACGCCGGAGACCAGCCAGAGCACCGCCGCGCCGATGGCGAGCGAGATGGTGACCGGGATCCGGCTGGTCATCTCCGGCCAGACCTCCAGGTGGTTCTTGAAGGAGTAGCCGAAGCAGGGCACGTGGCAGGTGGCCGGTTCCGGGCCGAACTTGTACTCGGCGCCGGTGACCAGCGCCTTGAGGAAGTTCCAGTACTGGGTGTACAGCGGCTGGTCGAAGCCGAGGTTCTGCTTGACCGCCTGGATCGCCTCGGGCGAGGGGTTCTTCCCGATGTACTGCGCGGCCAGCTGGTCGGTGGTCTCGCCGGCGATGCGCGGGAGCAGGAAGAAGATCGCGAAGGTGACCGCGCTGACGACGACCAGCAGCGCCGCGGCCGCGAGGATCCTGCGGATGATGTAGGCAAACACAGTTGGGCGGCTCCGGCGGCCCGCCGCCGTCCGGGATCTTCCGGACGGCGGCGGGCGCCGCTGCCTTCACCTGCCTTCAGGGATGCGGAGCCAGGCTCTTTACTTGGTGGTGCCGATGTTCAGGTAGTCGTACTCACCCGAGAAGGCCGGGGTGGACGCCAGGTTGGTGGCGCTGTCCGGGCGGTACAGGAAGACCTTGAAGTCCGTCAGCGGGACGTACACCGCGTTCTCCATGACCTTCTTGTCGATGTCGCCGTAGATCTTCTCGCGGGCGGCCCGGTCCGGGTTGACCGCGGCGTCGTCCAGCATCTTGTTGACGGCCGGGTCGTTCAGCTGGGCCAGGTTGCTGTTGCCGGAGGCCTTGATCGCGCGGCCGTCGACGATCTGCTGCAGGAAGCCGTAGCCGGTCGGCCAGTCGGCGCCCCACTGCATCATCATCAGACCGATGTTGTGGTCCTGGGTGTACTGCGGCGCACCGGCCGAGTCGGTCAGGTACTTGCCCTGCGGGAACTGCTGGATCTCGGCGTTGATGCCGATGTTCTTGAGCTGCGCCTGGATCGCGGTGGCCGCGGCGACCTCGGTCGCGCGCTCGGTGCGGGCGGACAGCACGGTGGTGAAGCCGCCGTCCTTGCCGCAGGCCTTCAGGGCGTCCTTGGCCTTGGCCTGGTCGCCCTTGTTGTCCTTGGTCTCGAACAGGTTGAAGTCCTGGTGGCCCGGGATGTCCGGCGGGAGCACGGTGTTGGCCACCTGGCCGCGGATCGGGCCGCCGAGCGCGGTCTGCACCGCGACCTTGTCGACCGCGAACTGGACGGCCTTGCGGCACTCGATGTTGTCGAACGGCGCGACCTTGGTGTTGATCGCCATGTAGACCAGGCGGCCGCCGTAGGCGTTGTCGGTCTTCGCCTTGAGCTTCGGGTCGCGCAGGATCTGCGCCTGGGTCTGCGGGTCGACGCCGCCGCCGACCAGGTCGACCTGGGCGTTGCCGGCCAGCAGGTCCTTGTCGATGGTGGCCTGGTCGATGTTCATCTTGAGCACGATCTTGTCCGCGAGCTGCTTGCGGATCGGGTCGGTGCTCTTGTCCCAGTTGGTGTTCGGGACCAGGACGGCCTGCTTGCCGTCCTCGTAGGACTGGAACTTGTAGGTGCCCGAGGAGACGACGTGCTTCACGTAGTCGGCACCGGTGTCCTTGGCCTGCGGGACCGGCACCGTCTGCGGGGCGCTGACCAGGTAGTCGAAGTCCGCGAAGGGGTGCTGCAGGTGGAAGACGATCGTGGTGTCGTCCGGCGTCTCGATCGACTTGAGGTCGCCGGTCTTGTCCTTGTACGGACCCTGGTACGGCGTGGGGTTGTCGACCAGCAGGTCGTGGAAGTACGTCGGGCCGTTGGAGTTCACCTCGGGCGCGAAGTTCGAGCGCTCCACGGCGTACTTGACGTCCTTGGAGCTGATCGGGGTGCCGTCGTCGTACTTGAGGCCGGCGCGCAGCTTGTACGTCCAGGTCAGGCCGTCCGCGCTGGGCTGGCCCAGCGACTCGGCGAGGTCCGGGACCAGCTTGTTGCCGTCCGCGCCGGCGGCCGGGTTGAAGGTGGTCAGCGGACGCCCGTACAGGCGCGAGAAGTTGTAGATGTAGGCGTAGTAGGTGTTGCCCGGGTCGAGGGAGTCCGGGGTGCCCTTCATCTCGTAGGTGACCGTCCCGCCCTTCTTGTCCGAGGCGTTGACGATCTGCTTGGTGGCCGCGTCGGCGCCGCCACCGTTGGAGTCGGCCGAGTTGGAGCTTCCGCTGGCGCTCTTCGGGCTGGACGAGCAGCCGGTGACGACCAGGACCGCGGCAGCGGCCACGGCGGTCAACGCGACGGTACGGGACCTACGCATGGGTGGGATCAACCCCTTGAGGATGTGGAGGAGGGAGGGCCTGGCGCCTGCGCATTGACGCAGGGTCAGTTGCTCTTGGGATCGAGGGCGTCACGCAGCCCGTCGCCGAGCAGGTTGAACGCGAGCACGGTGATGAAGATCGCGACACCGGGGACCACCATGTACTGGGGGTCGACCTGGTAGTAGTTCTTCGCGTCCGCCAGCATGCCGCCCCAGGAGGCCTGCGGGGGCTGGATGCCGACGCCGAGGAAGCTCAGCCCGGCCTCGAAGAGGATGTTGGTCGGGATCAGCAGGGTCGAGTAGACCAGGATCGGGCCGACCAGGTTGGGCAGCAGTTCCTTGAACAGGATGAACGGGCCGCGCGCACCGAGGCTGCGGGCCGCGTGGACGAACTCCCGCTCGCGCAGCGAGAGGGTCTGTCCGCGCACGATCCGGCCCATGTAGGGCCAGTTGAAGAAGCCGATCACGAAGATCAGCACCAGGATGTGCAGCGGCAGGCCGTGCAGGCCGAACGCGCCGCCCTGGAGCGAGGCGGAGATCGCGATGGCGAACAGCAGCAGCGGGAACGCCAGGAAGACGTCCATCAGCCGGCTGATCAGGGTGTCCACCCAGCCGCCGTAGTAGCCGGCCATCACTCCGAGCACGGTGCCGATGGTGTTGGAGAGCACGGTCGCGCCGAAGGCGACCAGCAGGGAGACCCAGGAGCCGTCGACCACGCGGGAGAGCAGGTCACGGCCCTGCAGCGGGTCGATGCCGAGCAGGTGGTCCCCGCTCATCCCGCCCCAGTCCCCGAGCGGGAGTCCGCCGAGGTTGGCGTCCAGCAGGTCCGGGTTCGGCTGGTCGGGGTCGAGCCCGAACAGGGCCTCGATCGGGCCGGACAGGACGGCCAGGAGGATCAGCAGGATCACCACGACGCCGCCGGCGACGGCGGCCTTGTCCCGCTTGAAGCGGGTCCAGGCGATCCGACCGAGGGAGCGGCCCTCGATCGTCTTGGCCGGGCTCGGGGAGGCGGGCGCCTCGGGTTCGTTCCCGGCGGTAGTGATGGGTGCGGTCATGGTCAGTTGGTCCCCTCGCCGACGGTGGCCGGCCCACGGGTGCCGGGCGCCGGCTTCGGCGGTACGGCTGCGGACGTGCGGAGGTGCTAGGAGCAGGTGGTCGCGGCAGTGCGTCGTGCACGGGCAATGCCTCCACGCGGGATGGGCGTCGCGTGGATCGAGCGGTCGGCGTGCGCGTTCACCTTCGTGGGGTTTCCAGTACGCGCGATGCGTTGCGCAGAACTCTCTGTCATCCGAACTGGCTTGCGCCAGCCCTGACAACCGACAGATGCCCAACTGTGATCTGCCTGCATGCACGCCTCCGATCTTCGGCATATACCTCTTCACATGGGTGTAACTGCCATGTCAAGCTGCCTCTGCGGAGAGTGGGGAAATTCGTCCGGAAAGCACCGAAGCCGACCTGATGGTGAATCAAGTCGGCTTCGGGTGACAGATTGTGGTTATCGGGTTTGGTGATCAGCGCCCGGGGTAGCCGGGCCACTGCGGCTGGGCCTGCTGCCCCCAGCCCGGCGCGGGCGGCTGGGTGCCGTACGCGTAGCCCGGCATCGACTGCCCGGGTACCGGCTGCCCCGGCACCGACTGGCCCGGGTACGGCTGCGGCACCGGGGGGTACGGGCCGGTCTGCGGACGCCCGGCCTCCCGGTCGAAGAACGGCCGCGCGTTGGCGCGCATCCACAGCGCCACCGGGTCGAACTCGTCCGCCATCGCCACCGTGGACACCGCGAGCCCCTCCGGGGCCACCGCGATCGCGCGCTGCATCAGCGCCCGCACCGCCTCCACGGCCGGCGGCGAACTCTCGTACAGGTCCAGGCCGATCGCCAGGTACGGCTCCCCCACCGCCGGCTGCACCCAGGCCCGGCGCAGCGCCCGCACCGCGCGCACCTCACCGGCCTGCCGCTCCAGCAGCGCGAAGAACTGCTGCGCGTCGACCTGCGGCTCGCTCAGCTTCAACGGACCGGCCGGCAGCCGGTCCAGGCCCGCGGCGACCCGCCGCAGGTCCGCCCAGGGCACGCCGACCCCGCCGCCCGGCGCGTGCGGGTTCAGCCACAGGCCCCAGCGGGTGCGGTACAGCGAGGCGGCGATCTCCCGCCCCGAGATGACCTCGTGGGCCCGCGCCCAGCCGGAGGCCGTCAGCTGCTCGGGCGAGGTGACGGCCGGCGCGTAGCCGTGACCGCTGATCTCCATGTTCCCGTACTGCGCGTCCGGGCTGCCCGGCGTGCCGTGCCAGAGCAGCATCCAGACCTGGCCGTCGGCCAGCGCGTGCAGCAGCCGCTCGTACGCGTCGAAGCGCTCCGGCGCGACCTCGCGCAGAGCCTGCTCCAACCCGCCCGGGTCCGCGCCCGGGCGCCCGGCCGGTGCCTGGCCCCAGGGCCCCGGCGCCCCGCCCGCTCCCGTTCCCGCACTCATGCGCCCACCTCGCCGCGCCTCTTTCCTGAACCCGCCGGCCCGTCAGCCGCCTGCACGCACCCTATGGCGCGGCACCGGCCGCCGCCACGGCGACGTGCCTGTGAAGGATCCCCGCTCACACCCGCGAGTAGAAGGGCATGACCCGGGTCGACAGCCACTCGACCACCGGGTCGTCGGCGAGGTCGAGCAGCACGAGGTGGACGCCACCCGGCAGCGGTGCGGTTCCCAGGGCTCGGCCGAGCGCCTCGTTCACCGCCCCCGGGTCGGCCGGGGCCGCCGGATCGAGCTGCACGCCCACGAACATCACGGTCGGCTCGCCCTCGATGCTGGCCAGCGCCCGGCGCGCGGTCAACACCCCCGGCAGGGCCGACAGTTCGGCCCGGCAGGCGGCCAGGAAGTGCTCCGGGTCCTCGCCCGGCACCGGCTCGCGCAGGGCCACCCGGCCGCCGGTCGGCCCCTCCGGCTGCTGCTCCCAGCGGTCCTCCCGGGGGTCGCGGCGCAGCTCCGCCACGCCCTGCGGGGGCACCGGGATGCCCACCGCCGCCTCCGGGTTGACCGCGATGCCCACGCCCAGCGGCAGCCCGCGGGCGAACTCCCAGGCCGGCGCGACGGCGAAGGCCATCCCCGGCGCCTGCTGCAGGAACACCTCCTGCGAGGAGAACACCGGTACGTACGGGGCCCCGGCCAGCTCGACGGTCGGCAGGTCCAGCGACTGCCCGGCCGGGTCGCCCCCGGCCGGCAGCGGGATCCACACCTGGCTGCGGGCCAGCACCTCGATCACCCGCGGGGTCGCCCCCGGGTCGCCCAGCGCGGCCGTCAGCACCTGCTCCAGCTCGTTCGCGGGCCACGCGCCGCCCGACGGCGCCGCCTGCGGCCCGCCCCACCCCTGCTGCTGCTCCACCGGGTACTCCATGCGCCGCCGATCCGGCCCAGGGCCGGGTCGGCCGCCCACTGCTGCGCCGACGCGATGATTTTAGGGCCCGGGTCCGCCCGACCGCGGTGTGACCGGGTCCCCTCTCCCCTCCTCCGCGAGGACGTGCCATGATGTGCGCGTCCGACGGCATGCGCCGCGGGCCCCCACAACTCCACACCGGCCGCTCGAACCCGCGCGGGAGAGCCCGGAATGCCCCTCGGGGGGCACAGCCGGCGCCGAAGGAGCAAGTCCTCCCCGGAATCTCTCAGGCCCCCCTACCGCGCGGGTTAGGCACATCTGGAAAGCGGCGCACGACCCGGTCGCGCGCCCACCCACGGTGCAAGCCGCCGTCCTGTCCCCGATGCTGGAACCAGCCGACGCTGGTGCCGGCTGCGGGCAGGTGGGCGGTGAAGCTCTCAGGTTCGACGACAGATGGGGAGACCCACGCCGCCGCATGCCCGCGCGCGGGGTCGGTCCCCGAGCGGGTCCGGTCCGGCGCGCGCACCCCTGAGTGCCCCGACCGAGGAGTTCTTGGCCATGTCGTCCCTCCGCCTGACCGCGCTCGACGCGCTGCACCGCGCCCTCGGCGCGACCATGACCGACTTCGCCGGCTGGGACATGCCGCTGCGTTACGGCAGTGAGCGCGAGGAGCACCTCGCGGTCCGCACCAAGGCCGGTCTGTTCGACCTCTCGCACATGGGCGAGATCACCGTCACCGGCCCGCAGGCCGGCGAGATGCTGGACCACGCGCTGGTCGGCTTCGTCTCCGCGCTCGGCGAGCTGCGCGCCCGCTACACCATGATCTGCGCCGAGGACGGCGGCATCCTGGACGACCTGATCGTCTACCGGCTGCGCGAGGACGCCTTCCTGGTCGTCGCCAACGCCTCCAACGCCCAGCTGGTGCTGGACGAGCTGATCGCCCGGGCCAAGGGCTTCGACGCCGTCGTCACCGACGACCGCGACACCTACGCGCTGATCGCCGTCCAGGGCCCGGAGGCCACCGCGATCCTGGCGGAGACCACCGACGCCGACCTGCCCGGCCTCAAGTACTACGCGATCCTCCCGGCCACCGTGGCCGGCCGGGAGGTGCTGCTGGCCCGCACCGGCTACACCGGCGAGGACGGCTTCGAGATCTTCTGCGCCCCGGCCGACGCCGAGCCGGTCTGGCGGGCGCTGACCGCCGCCGGCGAGGGCCGCGGCCTGGTCCCGTGCGGCCTGTCCTGCCGCGACACGCTGCGCCTGGAGGCGGGCATGCCGCTGTACGGGCACGAGCTGTCCACCGACCTGACCCCGTTCGACGCCGGCCTGGGCCGGGTCGTGCGCTTCGACAAGACCACCAACGAGGGCGCGTTCGTCGGCCGCAGGGCGCTGGAGCAGGCCGCCGCCGCGGCCGAGACCAACCCCCCGAAGGTGCTGGTCGGCCTGGTGTCCGAGGGCAAGCGGGTCCCGCGCGCGGAGTACACGGTGGTCTCCACCGAGGGCGCCCCGATCGGCCGGATCACCTCGGGCGCGCCGTCCCCCACGCTGGGCAAGCCGATCGCGATGGCCTACGTGGACGCGGCCCACGCCGCCCCCGGCTCCACCGTCGCGGTGGACGTCCGCGGCAAGCACGAGCCGGTCCAGGTCGTGGCGCTGCCGTTCTACAAGCGCGCCCGCTGAGGCCGTCGCCGCCCCTCGTTTTCCCATCGGCGCACGTCGGAGCCGTCCGTGCGGCGGCCCGCTGCGTCGTACCCGCTTCCCATCCTGGAGAATGACGCCATGAGCAACCCCCAGCACCTGCAGTACACCAAGGAGCACGAGTGGCTGACCGCCGCCGAGGACGGTGTCTCGACGGTCGGCATCACCAAGCACGCCGCCGACGCGCTCGGTGACATCGTCTACGTGCAGCTCCCCGAGGTCGGCGACACGGTGACCGCCGGCGAGACCTGTGGCGAGCTGGAGTCGACCAAGTCGGTCAGCGACCTGTACTCCCCGGTGACCGGCGAGGTCACCGAGGTCAACCAGGACGTCCTGGACGACAACAGCCTGGTCAACAGCGCCCCGTTCGAGGGCGGCTGGCTGTTCAAGGTCCGCGTGGAGGCCACCGACACGCTGCTCAGCGCCGCCGAGTACGACGCGCTCACCCACGCCGAGGGCTGAGCCCCGCCGGGACGGGCCGCAGCACGGCGGTCCGTCCCGCTCTCCCACCGTCCCTCCGCTCTCCTCCCCGGGAAGACCACACCATGACGGTTCTCAACCAGTCCCTGCACGCCCTCGACCCGGAGATCGCCGCCGCGGTCGACGCCGAGCTGCACCGCCAGCAGACCACGCTGGAGATGATCGCCTCCGAGAACTTCGCCCCGGTGGCGGTCATGGAGGCCCAGGGTTCGGTGCTCACCAACAAGTACGCCGAGGGTTACCCCGGCCGCCGGTACTACGGCGGTTGCGAGCACGTCGACGTGGTCGAGCAGATCGCGATCGACCGGGTGAAGGCCCTGTTCGGCGCCGAGCACGCCAACGTCCAGCCGCACTCGGGCGCGCAGGCCAACGCCGCCGCGATGTTCGCGCTGATCCAGCCGGGCGACACCATCCTGGGCCTGAGCCTGGCCCACGGCGGTCACCTGACCCACGGCATGAAGATCAACTTCTCCGGCAAGCTCTACAACGTGGCCGCCTACCACGTCGACGAGAAGACCGGCCAGGTCGACATGGCCGAGGTCGAGCGCCTGGCCAAGGAGCACCAGCCGAAGCTGATCATCGCCGGCTGGTCCGCCTACCCGCGCCAGCTGGACTTCGCCGCGTTCCGCCGGGTCGCCGACGAGGTCGGCGCGCTGCTCATGGTGGACATGGCGCACTTCGCCGGCCTGGTGGCCGCGGGCCTGCACCCGAACCCCGTGCCGTACGCGGACGTGGTCACCACCACGACCCACAAGACCCTGGGCGGCCCGCGCGGCGGCGTCATCCTGTCCAAGGCCGAGTGGGCCAAGAAGATCAACTCCGCGGTCTTCCCGGGCCAGCAGGGCGGTCCGCTGGAGCACGTGATCGCGGGCAAGGCCGTCGCCTTCAAGGTCGCCGCCTCGGAGGACTTCAAGGAGCGCCAGGAGCGCACCCTGGAGGGCGCCAAGATCCTCGCCGAGCGCCTGCTCCAGGCCGACGTCGCCGAGGCCGGCGCCTCGGTGCTGTCCGGCGGCACCGACGTCCACCTGGTCCTGGTCGACCTGCGCAACAGCCAGCTCGACGGCCAGCAGGCCGAGGACCGGCTGCACGAGGTCGGCATCACGGTGAACCGCAACGCCGTCCCGAACGACCCGCGCCCGCCGATGGTCACCTCGGGCCTGCGGATCGGCACCCCGGCCCTGGCCACCCGCGGCTTCCGGGCCGAGGACTTCCGCGAGGTCGCCGACGTCATCGCCGAGGCGCTCAAGCCCGCCTTCGACGAGACCGTCGCCGCCGCGCTCAAGGCCCGGGTCACCGCCCTGGCCGAGAAGTACCCGCTCTACCCGAACCTCTAGTTCGGCCGCGGGTGACCGGCCTCACTCCGGCCGGACACCTGTCACTCCGGGGCACCGCGCACACTGGAAGTGCGCGCGGTGCCCCGTTCCGTGCACCGCCCAGTCCCTCCACGAGACCAGACAAGGACGTCCCCCGTGGCCCTCAGTGTCTTCGACCTCTTCTCCATCGGCATCGGCCCGTCGAGCTCCCACACCGTCGGCCCGATGCGCGCCGCCCGGATGTTCGCCCGCCGCCTGCGCTCCGAAGGCCTGCTGGAGCAGGTGACCGCCGTACGCGCCGAGCTGTACGGCTCGCTGGGCGCCACCGGCCACGGCCACGGCACCCTGAAGGCCGTCCTGCTGGGCCTGGAGAACAACTCGCCCCGCACCGTCGACGTCGACCAGGCGGACAAGGACGTCGAGCGGATCGCCGCCGAGAAGCGGATCAACCTGCTCGGCGAGCGCCCCATCGACTTCGACCCCGACAGCCAGGTGATCCTGCACCGGCGCCGCTCGCTGCCGTACCACGCCAACGGGATGACCCTGTGGGCGTTCGCGGCGGACGGCTCGACGCTGCTGGAGAAGACCTACTACTCGGTCGGCGGCGGCTTCGTCGTGGACGAGGACGCGCTCGGCGCGGACCGGGTCAAGCCCGACGACACCGCGCTCAAGTACCCCTTCCGCACCGGTGACGAACTGCTCCGGCTCAGCCGGGAGACCGGGCTGTCGATCTCCGGCCTGATGCTGGAGAACGAGAAGGCCTGGCGCAGCGAGGAGGAGATCCGCACCGGGCTGCTGGAGATCTGGTCCGTGATGCAGGAGTGCGTGCGGGCCGGCATGAGCCGCGAGGGCATCCTGCCGGGCGGGCTGAAGGTCCGCCGCCGGGCCGCCTCGGGCGCCCGGGCGCTGCGCGCCGAGGGCATCGGGCCGGCCAACGCGATGGAGTGGGTGACCCTCTACGCGATGGCGGTCAACGAGGAGAACGCCTCCGGTCGTCGGGTGGTCACCGCCCCGACCAACGGCGCGGCGGGCATCATCCCGGCCGTCCTGCACTACTACCTGAACTTCATCCCGGGCGCGGACGAGGACGGCATCGTCCGCTTCCTGCTCGCGGCCGGCGCCATCGGCATGCTCTTCAAGGAGAACGCCTCCATCTCCGGCGCCGAGGTCGGCTGCCAGGGCGAGGTCGGCTCCGCCTGCTCGATGGCCGCGGGCGGCCTCGCCGAGGTCCTCGGCGGCAGCCCCGAGCAGGTCGAGAACGCCGCCGAGATCGGCATCGAGCACAACCTCGGCCTCACCTGCGACCCGGTCGGCGGCCTGGTCCAGATCCCCTGCATCGAGCGCAACGGCATGGCCTCGGTCAAGGCCGTCACCGCGGCCCGGATGGCGCTGCGCGGCGACGGGCGCCACCACGTCTCGCTGGACAAGGCGATCAAGACGATGAAGGAGACCGGGGCGGACATGAAGATCAAGTACAAGGAGACCTCGCGCGGCGGCCTCGCCGTGAACGTCATCGAGTGCTGATCGAGCCCCGCTGACGAGCGGCCCCCGGGCGGAACCCCGTACCGCCCGCGGGCCGCTCGCGCTTTCTCGGGCCCCTACCGCCCCCGGCGGGCGGCAGGGCTACGGCGTGGCCGCCCGCCGCGCCGGGCTCGGGCTCGGCTCGGGGCTCGACGACGGGGCCGGGCTCGGGTTCGGGGCAGGGCTGGCGGCCGGCTTCGGGCTCGGGTTCGGGTTCGGCCGGGCCAGGAGGGCGACCGCCGTCGCCACCGCCGCCAGGCCGAGGCCGCCGGCCACCGCGCCGTGCAGCCCGCTGGTGACCGCCGTGCCGACGGCGTCCCGGACGGCCGGGGGCAGGCCCGCCAGCGTGGCCGGGGTGAGCCCCCCGCCGCCGGTCAGGTGGGCGGCGTCGGCCGGGCTCAGCCGCGCCTCCAGGCCGGCGGTCAGCCGCGCCGTGTAGACCGCGCCGAGGGCGGCCATGCCGAGCGAGCCGCCGAAGCTGCGCAGCAGGGTCACCACGCCCATCGCCGCCCCCATGTCCTGGCGCGGCACCGCGCCCATCGAGGTCAGCATGGTGCTCTGCATCAGCAGCCCGATGCCGATCCCGGCGACCGCCGTGAGCCCGGAGGCCACCGCCACCGGCGTGTCCGTCCCCAGGAACAGCAGCAGCACGGACCCGGCCAGGGTCAGCGCCCCGCCCAGCACCGGGTAGCGCCGTTCGCCGCCGGGCCGGCCCATCAGCCGGGCGGTGACCAGCTGGGTGCCCATCATGCCGAGCATCAGCGGCAGCAGGAGCAGCCCGCCGGTGGTCGGTGTCGCGCCCTGGACGAACTGCAGGTACTGCGGCAGGTAGCCGATCAGGGCGAGCATCACCGCGCCGGCCAGGAAGCCCAGCACCTGGGCCACCGAGAAGTTGCGGCTGCGGAACAGCGCGGGCGGGATCAGCGGTCCCGGGGCGCGCAGTTCGACCGGCACGAAGGCGGCCAGCGCGACCACCGCGACCACGCCGGTGCCGAGGATCAGCGGCGAGGTCCAGGCGTACGTCGTCCCGCCCCAGCTGCTGACCAGGGTGAGTCCGAGGATGCCGGTGGTCAGCAGGGCGACCCCGGCCCAGTCGAAGGGGACGCGGACCCGTTCGGCCTTCGGCAGCCGGACCGCGAGGGCGACCGCGGCCAGGGCGAACAGGCCGACCGGCAGGTTGACGTAGAAGGCCCAGCGCCAGCTGAGCCGGTCGGTGAGGAAGCCGCCGAGCAGCGGCCCGCCGACGAAGGCGATCGGCATCAGCACCCCGATCACCGACTGCACCCGGCCCCGGTCGGTGGCGGGCACCAGCACCCCGATCACCGAGAGCGCGCCGACCATCAGCCCGCCCGCGCCGACCCCCTGGAGCGCCCGGAAGGCGATCAACTCGCCCATGTCCTGGGCGAGTCCGGACAGTGCCGAGCCGAGCAGGAAGACCGCCACCGCCCACTGGTAGGCGCCCTTGCGCCCGTACAGGTCGCCGAGCCGGCCCCACAGCGGGGTGGCGGCGGCGGAGGTGAGCAGGTAGGCGGTGACCGCCCAGGAGAGGTGCTCCAGCCCGCCGAGGTCGCCGACGATGGTGGGCAGCGCGGTGCCGATGATCTGCCCGTCGAGGGCCGAGAGGAAGATGCCGAGCATCAGCCCGAGCACGCCGAGCAGCGGCGGCTTGGGGCGGTCGTCGGTCGGTTCCGTGGTCATGGCGGTTCCCCCTGTCCCGTCCGGTTCAGGCGGTGAACGGCCGGGCCTGCCGGGCATCCCGCAACGCCTGCGCCCACCAGTCCAGTTGGTCGAGCAGGGTCTTGGCGGCGGCATCGGCGGCCGGGTCCTTCGGCTTCCCGTCGGCATCGAAGGCCTGGGCGGCGCCGTGGAAGCTGACCGTGTTGCGGATCGTGACGGAGTTCAACTCGGCCATCACCACTCGCAGTTGCTCGACCGCCCGGAGGCCGCCGGAGAGTCCGCCGTACGAGACGAAGCCGATCGGCTTGCCGTGCCACTGCTGGTTGTGCCAGTCGATGGCGTTCTTCAACGGCGCGGGGAAGCTGTGGTTGTACTCCGGCGTGACGAACACGAAGGCGTCGGCGGCCGCCAGCCGGGGCGACACCGCGGCGAGCAACTCACGTTCCTGCTCCGGCAGTTCCGCACCCCAGGACGGCATCACGGTGGGCAGCGGAGTGGCCGCCAGGTCGATCAGGTCGGCGGTCATGCCGCCGCGGGCGTCGAGGTGGCCGAGCAGCCAGTCGGCGACGACCGGGCCGAAGCGGCCGTCGCGGGTGCTGCCGAGCACGACCGCGACCTTGAGGTTCTGCTCCGTGGACATGGGGGTCCCCCTCCAAGATGATGTGTACGCCGTATCGGCGATGGATACAACGTACACACTGATGCGTACGGCGTCTACTAGACGGATACGGTGTACACGCGAGTGATACGGTGAACCCTCCCACCGGAAGGAGCCCGCCCCCCATGCCCGCTCAGCAGGCCCCCAGCGGGGACGACGACCAGGACAAGCCGCAGCTCTCCCTCTGGGAGCGGCTCGACCGCCCGGCCGCCGCACCGCGCACCACCCTGACCCCGCACCGGATCGCCGAGGCCGCGGTCGCCATCGCCGACGCCGAGGGCCTGGACGCCGTCACCATGCGCCGGCTCGCCACCGCGCTCGGCGTGGCCCCGATGGCCGCCTACCGGTACGTCTCCGGCAAGGACGAACTCATCGAGCTGATGGCCGACTTCGTCTACGGCCAACTCCCCCTGGACGCCCCCGCCGACGGCTGGCGCGCGGCCATGCGCTCACTCGCCGTCCACCTGCGCGCGATGAACCTGGCCCACCCCTGGATGGTCCGGGCGGCCACCCCGTTCTCCCTCACCCCCCACCAGCTCGCCGTCCCCGAGCGGTCCTTCGCCGCCCTCGCCGAGCACGGCCTGGACGCCGACACCACCATGGCGATCTTCCGCACGGTGGCCGGCTACGTCCACGGCTCGGTCGCCTCCGAGGTCGCCCTGGCCGCCCTGCGCCGCGACCACAACTGGTCCGACGGCGACGAGACCCGCGCCGGCCTGGCCCCCCGGATGACCTACCTGATGGGCACCGGCCGCTACCCCGCCTACCAGCAGTACCTCCAGCAGGCCACCCGCAAGGACGACCCCGCCTGGCACTTCGAGACCGGCCTCGACTGCGTCCTCGACGGCATCGCCACCCACTTCGCCATCTAGCTCCCGGCTTCCAACCGGGCGGCGACCGCACCGAGGCGCCCCATCGCGTGGGCGACGCCGAGGCCGTCCATGTAGTCCCGGACGTGCACCAGCAGCCCGCCCCGGGCGCGCAGCACCAGCAGCCCCGGCAGGGCGAACTCCGCGCCGGTGGAGGCGATCGTGCCGATCACCAGCTGCTCCACGGTGAGCACCTCGGGGTCCGCCCCCGGATGGACGGCCACCTCCCGGACCTCCCGCGGCCGGGCCTCACTCGCCCCCCACGCGGCCCGGTACCCGGCCCGGACCTCCTCCCGCCCCCGGTAGCGCGCGGGCATCCCCGGGAACAGGAACGGGAACTCGTGCACCCCGTCCTCGGCGTACAGCCCGGCCAGCGCGTCCGCATCCAGGTCGAGCATCGCCCGCCGGTACCGGGCCAGCAGCTCCATTGGACCGGCCGTGGTGGAATCCGACATGGCCTCAGGCCCCTTCGTTAGCGGACGGGGACGCCAGGATCCTTGTACGGCAACCCACTTGCCCCCGCGCGGATCACTCGATCACCCCACCCTACCCACCACTGAGCGGCGACTCCCCCGCCACCTGGCAGCCCACCCCGCTCCCCCGCCGCTCCAGCAGCCGCGCCGCCGTCGCACGGGCGGTGCCCGCCGGAGCCCCGACCTCCACCAGCGCCCGTGCCACCCGGTCCACCGCCCCGGCCGCCGACTCCGAGCCGTCCAGTGCGGGCAGCAGCAGGAGTAGCCGCTCGGCGGGGTGGTGCACGCCGTCGGCTGCCCGGTCGGGCGCGTCGGCGATGCGCTCCAGCTCCGGCCAGCCGAGCCCCGCCCCGGTGCGGTGCCCGTCGTCCTGAACGAGCAGCTCCGGCCGGGACGACCCGGGGCCGATCAGCAGGTAGTCGATCCCGGCATCGCCGTCCAGATTGCGGTAGACCACCGCCACCGCCCGCCCGCCGTCGAACGGGATCCGGAACACCGGCCACGCCCCGGCGTCGTACAGCCGCTCGGACATCGCGTCGGCATCGGCACCGTCCGCCCCGAACCACTCGGGCTCCGGCCACCCCTCCCCGGGCCCGGGCCACCCCAGCCCGACCAGGTGGCACCACCAGAACCCGGCACACCCCAGCAACGGCTCGCCCGCCACCAACGGGTCGCCCCCGCTTCCAGGGACCAGCACCTCGGTCACAGCGTTCACGGCGCCAGTCAACCAGCCCCCGCCGCAGGGGAAGTCGGCCGGGCCGACTTCCGGTGCCGGCCTACGCAGGCGAGTCACTCGGGCGACGCGCGGGGATTGCGGGTGCTCCGGCGGGTGGGGAGTTTGGGCCTGGGGCGTCCCGGCCCCGATCACCCACTCCCCAGGAGTCATCGTGCGACGTCTCGCGACCGTGTTCGGCGCCCTCGCCACCGCAGGGGTCATGGCCCTCACCCTGCCCAACACCGCCTTCGCCGCCCGCGGCGAGCTCGTCTTCGCCCCCGGCGAGGTCATCAAGAACCCGAGCGGCTGCTACAACGCGCCGATCGTTCCGCTGATCCTGGAGAACAGGACCGACGGGCCCGCCCGCGTGTACGACGGCGCGAACTGCACCGGAAGGGTCATCGCGGTCGTTCCTCCCGGGGGTCACACGACGCAGGAGTTCGGTGCCAGCGTGCGCATCGACTGACGGCGGGCCCGGCCCGGTTTCACCCGCTGCACGGGAAGTCGGCCGGGCCGACTTCCCGTGCAGCGGTGCGTCTAGCGCCGCTCGGGGAGGGCGAGGAAGGCGAGGCCGGAGGCGAGGACGGCGAGGCCGCACCAGGATGCTGCCGGGAGGCGCTCGCCCAGGGCCGCGACGCCGAGGACGGCGGCGACGGCGGGTTCGGCGAGGGTCAGGGTGGTGGCGGTCTGGGCCGGGGTGTGCCGCAGGCCGTGGCCGTAGAGCCGGTACGCCAGGAAGGTGGTGACCACTCCGAGGTGCAGCACGACGCCCGCGCCGCGCGCCGAGGCCAGCCACTGGAGGTCGCCGAGCAGCAGCACCGGGAGCACCAGCACCGCCGCCCCGCCGAACATCGCCCCCATCACCCCGGCGGCCGGCCGCCCGCCCCCGATCAGCCGCCCGGCGATCAGCGAGTACACCGCGAACGAGAGTCCGGAGAGCGTCGCCAGCAGCACCCCGAGGAGGTCCACCGCCCGCCCGCCACCGGCGAGTTCGGGCCCGAGCACGAGCACCGCGCAGCCGAGCACGGCCAGCGCCGTGGCCCCGGCCCAGCGCCCGCCGGGCCGCCCCTGCCGGGTGAGCCATGCCAGCAGTCCGGTGAAGACCGGCGCGCTGCCGAGCGCGATCACCGTCGCCACCGCGACCCCGGCGCGGGGTACGGCCGGGTAGAAGGTCAGCGGGTACCCCGCCACAGCGACGGCCCCGGCCGCCAGCAGCCACCGTTCCCGCGTCCCGCAGCGGCGGGGCAGCGACCAGGCGGTGCGGTCGGTGAGGAACAGCAGCAGCCCGCCGAGCACCAGCGCGGCCGCGCCGATGCCGATGGCCGGGGCGCCGCCCGGCGCCAGCGAACTGGCCGTCCCGGTGGTGCCCCACAGCAGCGCGGTGACGAGGATCGGCACCGGCCCGTCGATCGGACGGGTACGGCCGGGGGTGGGGGTCAGGCGGGCGCGCGCGGGCGCGGACAGGCGATTCGGCACAGTCGTGAACTTCCGTCGTCGAAGACCGTCAGAGGAAAGGTTTCGAGAACGGGCGCACGCCGCTGAGCCCCTGGGCGGGGCTGCGGGGATCAAGCCACCGGAGCGGGCGCCCGATCAGGCGCGGAGGGGTGGCAGCGCGACGCGCCAGTACGGGTTCACGCCCCCGATGCTAGCGGGGCCGAAACGGCACCGCACGGGAAGTCGGCCGGTCCGACTTCCCGTGCGGCAGCGGTGAGCGGTCAGAGGAGCTGGAAGGTCCACTCCTGCTGCCAGCCCGACTTGCAGGTCCACACGCCGAGCTGCTTGAAGTCGGCGTCGTGGGCGAGGCAGTT
Organism: Kitasatospora sp. NPDC056076; assembly: GCF_042266305.1. Taxonomy (NCBI): domain Bacteria; kingdom Bacillati; phylum Actinomycetota; class Actinomycetes; order Kitasatosporales; family Streptomycetaceae; genus Kitasatospora; species Kitasatospora sp. NPDC056076. The sequence continues at coordinate 60,187 of NZ_JBHJWG010000029.1, read as the reverse complement.
GTCGTCGTCGATCTGGACCCGGTACTTCCCCCCGCCGAGGCTCTTGAACTGCCACTTCTGGTTGGAGGTGTCACCCCACGCCTGCTGCTCGGCGACGTAGGTGTCGGGGTTCTCGGTGAGGTTGTACCCGAGGTCGTTGACGATCCGGTAGCGGTCCCCGCCCAGCGGCTTGATCGTCCACTTGGAGCCCTTGTACCCCAGGACCCCGGCCACGATCGGCGAACCCCAGCTGGCGGTCTCGGTGGGCGCCGACGCGCCCAGCCCGTTGGCGAGCTTGAGGAACAGCGGCCGCTCGGTCGGAACGCTGGCGCCACCGCCACCGCCACCGCCGGTGCCACCGCCCGTGCCACCGCCGCCGGTGCCGGGGTCGGGCTTGGTCGGCGTGGTCCCGCCGCCGGAGTAGCCCTCCAGCACCCACTCCTGCTGCCAGCCCGACTTGCACGTCCACACGCCGAGCTGCTTGAAGTCGGCGTCGTGGGCGAGGCAGTCGTCCTCGGAGATCCGGATCCGGTACTTGCCGTTGCCGACCGGGACGAGCTGCCACTTCTGCCGGTCGGCGTTGCTCCACGGCTGGAGCTCGGCCATGTAGTTGCTGTTCTCGGTGAGTTCCAGCCCGTACGAGCTGGTGATCCGGTAGCGGCCGCCGCCCACCGAGGCGATCTTCCACTTGGACTCGTTGCCGCCCCGGATGCCCGGGACGACCGACGCGCCGGCCGAACCGCCGACCGGGACGGCGCCCAGCCCGTTGTCGAGCTTGAGGATCACGTCGGCGCCGTTGGCGGGCGTGGTCGGGGTGGTGGTCGGCGGGGTGCCGCCCCAGGCCCAGTTCTGGTTGGGCGCGTCCCGCTTGTCCTCGGAGCCGCAGCCCCAGGCCACCACCGGGCTGCCGTTGCCGGTCTGCGAGTTGAAGTCGTCGATGCAGACGTCCTTGGACCGGTCCTCCTGGTCCACCAGGTGCCGGAAGCCGCCGCTGGCCGACATGTTCCAGCGCTGCCCGGGGTTGTCCAGGCAGTCCCAGACCTGGAGCTTGTTCCCGTTCGCGGTGTTGTTGCCCGGCAGGTCGAGGCACTTGCCGTTGGCCGCCTGGAGCCGGTACCCGTTGTAGGTCCAGCGCTGCGCGTCGCCGCCGTTGCACTCCCACATCTGCACGGGGGTGCCGTTCGCGGTGCCGTTGCCGCTGACGTCCAGGCAGGCGTGGTGGTCGCGGCTGATGTCGGGGGTCAGGCTGCCGGTCCGGGTGCCGTAGCCCGAGCGCCCGGGGAAGTGGATGCTGCGGACGTCGCCGTCGCACTTGTAGGGCCGCGCGGTGCCCGACCGGCAGGTCCACGACTCCTTCTTGACGCTGTCGCCGTCCTGGCCGACGAACGCCCAGTTCATGAAGCCGCCGTCGGTCCGGTTGCGGAAGGTCGAGTCCCCCTGGAAGACCCAGATCCGGAACACGTCGTAGCCGGAGGGGTCCTTCTTGTCCTTGTCCAGGAAATGGTTGAGCTTGTACGTGGTGTCGAGCAGCACGCCCTTCATGTCGGCCTTGTACTCGCCCTTGAACCATTCGGTGTCGTACAGGTCGGTGCCCACCGTCTTGTACACCAGGACGTTGAACCCCGGGAACTTCTGGCTCAGCTTGGACGCGGTGCTCTGGGTGAACTCCGCGTTGTCCAGCTTGTTGTTGTTGGCGGCGGCACGCATGCCCTTGATCATGTCGAAGGCCGAATTGATCAGCGCGGTCATGCAGTTGCCGCCACCCACGGCGGCCGGGGTGCCGCAGGTGGTGTCCACGGGGGGCGCCGCCGACGCCGTCGGGGCCTGAACGGCCAGGCCGCCGGACAGGGCGACCGCGGCGACCCCGCAGGCCAGGGCGCGTTTCAGGCGGGACAGGGATTGCACGTCAATTCCATCCTTCTTCTCGGTAAAGCTGGATGGTAGGGCCGGAAATCCCGCTGCAGCGGCACTGTTGACGGTATTCATACGTCCCGAGCGAAAAGGCGTGAGGATTTTTACGCGCTACCCCGGAAGCGCCGGACGGTTATCACGAATTGATATCTTCCGGGCGCCGCATGGGCGCCAACACTGTTGGGGCCTGCGCAGGAAGTCGGCCCCGCCGACTTCCTGCGCAGGGCGCGGGCGGACGCCACGTCCGCCGCGAAGTCCTCATCCGGCCCGAGCCGCCGGAGAACGTCGTTGAGCGCGGCACCATTTCCCACAGGCGTCGGCCCGCTCACCGCGATGCGACGAGATCGCCCGAGGCAGGGCCGGCGGGCGAGGGGAGGGCGAGTTCGAACCAGACGGTTTTGCCGATGTGGCCCTCGCCGCGCGGGTGGGCGCCCCAGGAGGTGGCGAGGGCGGCGACGAGTTCGAGGCCCCGGCCGGACTCCTCGTCGGGGGCGGCGTGCCGGGGCACGGGGAGGTTGGGGCTCGCGTCGGAGACCTCGATGCGGAGGAGGGTGGGGGTGACCAGGGCCAGGCGGACACCGATCAGACGGTCGCGCGGCCCGCGGGCGTGGCGACAGGCGTTGGTGACGAGCTCGCTGAGGAGGAGCAGGGAGACCTCGGCGGAGTCGACGTCGATCTGCCACTCGAAGGCCTGCCGCAGGAGCCGGATCCGGGCACGGCTCGCACTGCGGGGGTGGCGGGGGAGCGTCCACTCGACGGCGTCGCCAGGCTGAGTGATCATCAGAATCCTTGGGGGATGGATTGCCGGGCGTCACTCGCAAGGGCTGAGTTCGGCCATTTCACCCCTCAAGAGTCGGGAGCCAGGCATACCCTCAGTAGTCACACCGTCGGTACAGCGTGAGAGTCGACCGCTGGATGACCAGGGGCGATGAGGGGGTTCGGGATGACCACGCCGAAGCAGAACCCGATGGCCTGGAAGTACTGCGGCGATCAGATCAAGCGGTGGCGGGAGCAAGCAGGGGTCACCCGCGAGCAGTTGTGCAAGGCCGCGAGCTACGACTACGAGAGCGTGCGGTCGATGGAGGCGGGGAGGCGGAAGCCCTCGCACAAGTTGCTCACGGTGGCGGATGAGTTGTGCAACGCAAGAGGGATGCTGCTGGGGGCGGTGGAGTTCCTGGCGCCGGAGAAGTTTCCGTCCTACTTGCAGGGCTACACGGATGCCGAGGCCGATGCCATCGCGATCCACACATACGCAGCCCTGCTCATCCCGGGATTGCTGCAGACCGAGGAGTACGCCCGAGAGCTGATCGGCCACGCCTGTCCGCCCATGGACAACGAAACGGTTGACGCTCGCGTCGCAGGCCGAATGCAACGCCAGGAGAAGCTGACGAACTCACCGAGGGTGCTGTTCGGCTTCGTGATCTACGAAGCAGCTCTGCGCGCAAAGGTCGGCAGCGCCGACCTCATGAAGAGGCAGCTCGCGCACATCGTCGCAATGGGCAGCCTGCGAAACGTCGCAATCCAGGTGCTCCCCGCGAACCGCGCGGCGTACGCAGCACTCACCGGCCCCATCGTTCTGCTGGAGACGGCCGATCATGAGCAGCTGGCATACGTAGAAGGACACCGAACCGGCGTGCTGCACTCCGATCCGGACAAGGTCAACGTACTCGCACAGCGACATGGCATGATCCGCATGCAGGCCCTCAGCATCGAGGAGTCCGTAGAGTTCATCGGGGAAGTCTCGGAGGGGCTATGAGCGCTGGAGCCGATTGGTTCAAGTCCAGCTACAGCAACGACGACGGCGGCGAGTGCATCGAGGTGGCCTCCTCTCCCTCCGCCATCCACGTCCGGGACTCCAAGGACAAGGCCGGCCCTGTCCTCACGTTCTCCCCGGAGGCGTGGGCCGCCTTCATCGCCGAAGCTCAAGCCGCCGACGCCGAGTGACCCTTTAGTCGAATGGGTGGGTAACCACCTTCCAACCACCCCCGCACGCAGCACATATGACTTATCGTCACGACTTCACCACCACCCGTCGCGCCGTGTAGCGTGCCCATAACGAGAACAACCCCCGACCGGTGCTACCAACACCGAACGGGGGTCTGACCACCCCGATCGAATGCGAGCTCGATCCTGTGGCTACCCACGACTCTACCGCCATGGCCTCCCCCGGATACGGCAAGCAGTCCGCCCCGGGGGAACTCCCCCGGGGCGCCGACGACTTCGGCCACCTCCCGGCCCGCGAGGCGTACCTCGCCTCGTTCGTCGACCACCTCCCCGACGGCGCCGCGATGGACGTCAAGACCCTCGCCGCCATCAACCCCCTCTTCGGGCAGATGGCCGTCCGCACGGCCCTCAACAACCTCTCCACCGCAGGTCACCTGCGTCGCGTCCGCGAGCGCGTGAACGCCGACCGTCCGCAGTGGGTGTTCCGCACCTACTTCTCCCGGACGCCCCGCTCCGACGCCTGGTGGAACCACTTCATCGCCACCGGGGAGGAACTCCAGGCCCCGGAGGCGTCAACGGATTCGGCGCCCGATCCCCCGGAAGAGCGATGCGCCGTCGCCTCCCCCGCTTACGCCGCCCTCGCCGGCCTCGGCCTCACGGACGCCCGCCTCCCGCTCTCCGCCGCCGACTGCGCGGCCCTCGAACCGCTCGCCGCCGAGTGGTTCGCCCGGGGCACCACCCCGGCCCTCTTCACGGCCGCCCTCACCGCAGGCCTCCCGCCGGACGGCATCCACAGCCCGGTGGCCTTCACCCGCCGCCGCCTGCTCGACAAACTGCCCCCGGAACGCCCACTCCCCCAACAGCAGGCCGCCCGCATCGCCGAGTGCACCGACTGCCGCACCCCGTGCCGCCCGCACGCCCTCCTCGGCGGCCTCTGCCGCACCTGCCGCGGCACCCCCACGGCCCCGCCGCCGTCGCACCGGCACCTCTCCCCGGCCGCCGTGCGCGCACATGCCGCACGGGTCCGCCGAGCGGTGATCACATCAGCGCGATCGTGAATATTCACAGGCCGGAGCGTGAACCTATGCAAAATCCCAAGGTGAAGTAGGTTACAAACCTTGCAATCCAAGACGCCCGGTTTGCCCACATGCTGAGATCCGTGCGATAGTCAAGACATCGAGAACTTCGGCGGGCCCGACCTGGCACTGCCGACACCCATCGCGCGACACGCACCCCCTTGGCCGCGCGATGACCTGCACGGGCCCCCACCGCCGACCACGGCGAATCCGGGGGCCCTGCGCGTATCCGGACCCAGAAACCCGGGCCCGGAAACCAGGCCCCGGAAGCCCGCCCCTCAGCCCCGCTCGCGGACCTTCAACTCGAACCAGACGCCCTTGCCCCGCGGCAGCAGGTCCGCACCCCACCGGTCCGCCAGGTCGTCGACGATCTTCAAGCCGCGCCCGCGCTCGTTCACCGGCCGGGGCTCGGCGAGGATCATGCAGGGCAACGCCCTCGACGAATCGCGGACCTCGATCCGCAGCCACCCGGGCTTGCGGCTGACGTGCAGCCCGATGGTGCGCCCGGCGGCGTGCCGCACCGCGTTGGCCACCAGCTCGCTGGTGAGCAACTCACCGGCCTCCAGGTGCTGGTGGAGCTCCCAGGACTCCAGGACGTTCAGGACCAGCCGACGGGCCACCGGGCCCGACTCCGGCCGGGACGGCAGCCGCACCTCGTTGGGCGCGGACTGGTCGCACAGTCTGCCGGAGTACATCTCCTGCAGCTCCTCGGAGCTGAGCCGCTCCAACGCCGAGAGCGCACCCTGGACGTCGATCCACGACGCCTCCGCGACCCTGCCGGCCACGGGAACCGATGACTGATCTGCTTCGCCCCAACCCGCCATGCCGTCCATCATTGCGGAACGCAAGCGGCCGCGTACGGACAATGAGCAAACGATCTCGCCCGAGTCGGCATATGCCTCCAGCAACCCGACCCCGGAGAAGCGTCGACCCGGGCCGACCGAAGTCAAGCCCGGGTTGACGTCTCACCGCACCGACCTGCTGGTTACCACTTGCTCCACGGCAGGTTCCAGCCGCTCAGCCCGTTCGCCGGGTCGAGCGTCTCCTTCTTGATGGAGTTCTTCACGGTGACGACGTCCCCGACCAGCGTGTCCGCGTAGAACTTGCCCATCGAGGTGGAGTCCCCGCCGCCCTTGACGTCGCGCAGGCCCACGCAGCCGTGGCTGACGTTGTCCTCGCCGAAGGCGGAGCCGCTCCAGTAGTTGCCGTGCACGTACGTCCCGCTGGTGGTCAGCCGCATCGAGTGCGGCACCTGGAGGTCGTAGGACGCGCCGGTCATCCCGGGCAGGGTGCTGGACTGCATCCGCACCGTGCCCTCCTTGGACATGACCACCATCGTGCCGTTCCAGGTGGGGTGTTCGTCCGAGCCGGAGGTGATGTCGATGGAGTTCGACTGGCCGTCCCGGACCACCGTCATCGTGTGCGCGGCGGCGTCAACCGTCGAGACCTGGGATCGCCCGATCGTGAAGGGCTCGTCCCGGTCGCTGCCGTACACCCCGGGGGCGATCTCCACGCTCTTGAGGCGGTAGTGCACCGTCACCTTGGTGCCCGGCTTCCAGTACTCCTCCGGGCGGAAGTCCACCCGGCGGTCGTCGAACCAGTGGCCCTTGACCTTGGTGCCGTCGCTGGCCTCGAAGGTGATGCCGTTCAGGACGGCGTCCTTGTTCTTGACGTCCTTGCTGAAGTCCACCGAGACGATCATGCCGACGCCGTACATCGCGTTGTCGTCCACGTTGTCGGAGGCCTTGGCCAGCGCCGCCGGGGTCAGCGTGGTGAAGCTGCTGTCCGCCTCGGCGACCGCGCCGTTGGCGTCCGCCGCCATCGCGCTGACCTGGTAGGCGGTGCCCACCGAGAGCCCGGCGGACGGGGTCCAGCTGGCGCCGTCCGCGGCGATCGTGCCGGGAACCTCCTTGCCGGCCTTGTCGCTCACCTTGACGGTGGTCAGCTTGCCGCCCGTCGCACCGATCTTGAGCGTGCCCGGCGCCACGTCCACCGCGCCGTTCTTCGGCTCGATGCTCACCGCGGCCGTGGACACCTTCGGCGCCGAACTGCCGGGCGCCGAGGCGGACGCCGAGGCCCCGGCACCGGCCCCCAGATCGGCCTTGGCGGCGCCGCTCCCGCTGCCGCCCCCGTTGCCGCCGCCACAGGCCGCGGTCAACGTCATCGCCCCGCCGACCAAACCGACGGCCACCACTCTGCGTATCGACCTCATCGCCGATTCCCTCCCTTGCTCCCCGCGGTCACGACGGACCCGCCCCATAGATGTGCCGGGCCACCGGAAAGGTTGCGCCGTTCGAGGGGCTTTCTGCCCCGAAAACCGAGCGGCCCGACCACCCCAACGGGTGAGTCCGGGCCGCTCGTACAGAAATCCGACCGGGCCTACCAGTTGGCCCAGGCGATGTTCCAGCCGCCCAGCCCGTTGGAGGGCGAGACGGTCTTCTCCTTGCTGTTCACGACCTTCACCACGTCGCCGACCATCGAGTCGTTGTAGAACTTGCCGGCCACCGAGGAGTCGCTGCCGCCCTGCACGTCCTGCATCGAGATGCAGCCGTGGCTGCCGTTGAGGTTGCCGAACGGCATGCCCTTGTACCAGTAGTTGCCGTGCACGAAGGTGCCGGAGGTGGTCAGCCGGATCGCGTGCGGCACGTCCTTGATGTCGTACTCGCCGCCCAGGCCGACGGTGCGCGAGTCCATGTGGGTGATGCCCTCCTTGGCCATCACCACCATCGTCCCGCTCCAGGACGGCGTCGCGTCCGCGCCCATGGTGACCGGCAGGGTGGTGCTCTTGCCGTCCCGCTCGACCGTCATCTTGTGGGACTTGGCGTCGGCGGTGGAGACCATCGAGCGGCCGATGTTGAACGGCTCGTCCTTGTCCACGTCGCCGTAGACGCCCGGCGCGATCTCGACGCTCTTCAACCGGTACTTGATGGTCACCTTGGTGCCCGGCTTCCAGTAGTCCTCCGGGCGGAAGTCCACCCGGCGACTGTCGAACCAGTGGCCCTTGACCTTGGTGCCGTCGCTGGCCTCGAAGGTGATGCCGTTCAGGACGGCGTCCTTGTTCTTGACGTCCTTGTTGAAGCTCACCGAGACGATCATGCCGACGCCGTAGGTGCCGCCGTCGGCGATGTTGTCGTTGACGGAGGCCTTCTTCTCCGGCGTCAGCGTGGTGAACGAGGTCGTCGACGCGGCCACCAGCCCGGCGTCGTCCTTCGCCTGCGCGTTCACCTTGTACGCCATGCCGACGGCGAGCGCCGCCGCGGGCTTCCAGCCGGCGCCGTCCGGGGCGATCGCGCCCTCGACCGGCTTGCCGTTCTTGTCGGTCACCTCGACCGCGGTCAACTTGCCGTTGGAGACCGAGACCTGGAGCGCGTTCGGCGCGACGTCCTCGGCACCGTCCTTCGCCGACACCGAGAGCACGGCCGCCGAGGTCTTCGGCGTGGCCGCACCGCCGCCGGGGGCGGCCGTCCCGCCGGCGTCCGCCGGGGCCGCCGCCGTCGCGTCACCCGAGGTGGCGCCCTTGTCGTCGTTGCACGCCGCGGTGAGCAGCAGCACGCTCCCCATGACCAGTGCCATCGCGCCCCTGCGCCGGTAGCGCCCACCGGTGCGTATCGCAGCGCCGGCCGTGTTCCCCGTCTTCACGGAATCTCCCCTCCAGGTATTCACTCACTTGACGCGATGGGCGCCCGGAAGAGTTGCACCGGGTCCCGATCTTTCGCATCGGGCCCGACGCGTCGGAGCAGGATAACCGTGCGGTCCGAGCGGATCCCGGGGAGGTGGCCGGGGGGAGGTGGCTACCGCAGCGCGCTGCCCGCCACCCACTGGTCCCACGGCACGTTCCAGCCGTTCAGCCCGTTCGACGGCGGCACGAAGTCCCCGGCCGAGGCCCGCACCTCGATCACGTCGCCCGGGACGGTGTGCTCGAACAGCCACCCCGCCGGGGTGTCCTTGCCGGCGCCCCCCTTGGCGTCCGCCAGCCCGATGCAGCCGTGGCTGGTGTTCGCGGTGCCGAACACCCCTTGGTCCGCCCAGTAGTTGCCGTGCAGGAAGGTACCGGAGGTGGTCAGCCGCATCGCGTGCGGGACGTCCTTGATGTCGTACTCGTCGCCCATCCCGACGGTCTGCGAGTTCATCCGGGTCAGCTTGTACTTCTCCGACACCACCATCACCCCCCGGTAGGTGGAGTGCTCGGGGCTGCCCCCGGAGACCTTGAGCACCCGCACCACCTTGCCGCCCGGCCCGGACCGGACCGTCAGGGTGTGCGCGTCCAGGTCCACCGTGGACACCTGGGCCCGGCCCACCGTGAAGCGCAGGTCCCGGTTCTGGCTGCCGAACGCCCCCGGCGCCCCCTGCACGTCCTTGAGCCGCAGCGCCACCGTCACCTTGGTGCCGGCCGCCCAGTACTGCTGCGGGCGGACGTCCAGGCGCTGGTTGCCGAACCAGTGCGCCGCCACCGGCACCGGCGGGTCCGCGGTGACCTGCACGGCCCGCTCCACCGCCGCCCGGTCGGCGATCGGCCTGCTGAACCGCAGCGAGACCGGCATCCCGACCCCGACCGTGGACCCGTCCTCCGGCGTGAAGAACGCCACGAAGGTGTGCGCCCGGGCCGCCGTGGAGAACTCCGAGTGCTGGGCCGCCCGCTGGCCCTGGTCGTCCTCCGCGACCGCGTCCAGGGTGAAGGCCGTCCCCAGCGGCAGCGCCCCCTCCGGCGCCCAGCTGGCACCGTCCGCGCCGATCGCCCCCGGCAGCTCGACCCCCTTCGCGTCGGCCAGCCGCACCGACACCAGCCGCCCCTGCGTCACGCCCACCCGCACCGGCCCCTCCGGCGGCACGTCCTGCGCCCCGTCCGCGGGCACCGCCGCCAGCACCGCCCGCGACGGCGGCGGAGGAGGCGTGGGCGCCCCGGCCCCCACCGCGTCCCCCGCCGGCGCCCCGGCCGACCCGCCGCAGCCGCTGACCACGGCCAGACAGCACACCGCCGCCGCCACCCGGCGCGCCCACACCCCACCTCGGCGCCGCATCCCGGGGCCTCCCACTGCTCGGGTCCGACGCCTGGAACACCGGACTCCGGGAACAACGACCCCGAACCACCCCGGGACACGCGCCCACCACCCGCACCACCCCATCCCCACCGACCACCCCCACCCCCCGACCGGGGCGAGCGGGACACGCTGCGGAAGGGGACGGTGGAAGGGGTGGGTGCGGAGAGGGGCGTAAACGGGAAAGAGAAGGTGAACGGGGCCCGGGACCCCCCGTTCAGGGAGGGCACGACCATGACCTCAGGCCAGGACCTGGAAGCCGAGGAGGCCGGGGTACGGCCGGGCAGCTGGCAGCCCCTGGGCGCCCGCTTCCGGACGGACCGGCCGGGCGGCCCCGGCACCAACTTCGCCCTCTGGGCGGCCGGTGCCGAGGCCGTCGACCTGTGCCTGTTCGACGAGGACGGCCGGGAGCACCGCCACCGCCTCACCGAGCAGGACCTCCAGGTCTGGCACGCCTTCCTCCCCGGCGTCCGCCCCGGCACCCGCTACGGCTTCCGGGTGCACGGCCGCTGGGACCCGTGGACGGGCGCCCGCTGGAACCCCGCGAAGCTGCTGCTCGACCCGTACGCCCGCGCCGTCGACGGCTGCTACACCTCCCACGACGCCGCGTGCTCCGCCGTCCGCAACTGGCCGGAGGCCGACGTCGCCGACACCGTCCGGGACAACCGCGACTCCGCCCCGTACGTGCCCAGATCCGTGGTCGTCCACGACGACGACGACTGGTACGACGACCACCGCCCGAAGACACCCTGGGCCGAGACCGTCCTCTACGAGCTGCACGTCCGCGGCTTCACCATGCGCCACCCCGACATCCCCCCGCACCTGCGCGGCACCTACGCCGGCCTGGCCCACCCGGCCGCCCTCGCCCACCTCACCCGCCTCGGGGTGACGGCCGTCGAGCTGCTGCCGGTGCACCAGTACGCCAGCGAGGACCACCTCCAGTCCCGCGGCCTGGTCAACTACTGGGGCTACAACACCGTCGGCTACTTCGCCCCGCACGCCGGCTACTCCGCCTCGGGCTCCCGCGGCGGCCAGGTCGGCGAGTTCAAGCGGATGGTCCGCGCCCTGCACGCCGCCGGGATCGAGGTGATCCTGGACGTGGTGTTCAACCACACCGCCGAGGGCGCCGAACTGGGGCCCGCCCTCTCCCTGCGCGGCATCGACAACGCCGGCTACTACCGGCTGGCCCCGCACCGCCCGCGCGGCTACGCCGACTACACCGGCTGCGGCAACACCCTGGACACCCGCCGCCCGCAGGTGATCCGGCTGATCACCGACTCGCTGCGCTACTGGGTCTCCGAGATGGGCGTGGACGGCTTCCGCTTCGACCTCGCGGCCGCCCTGGCCCGGGCGAGCGACGGCGTCGACATGGAGCACCCCTTCCTCGCCGCGATCGCCCAGGACCCCCTGCTGAGCCGGGTGAAGCTGATCGCCGAGCCGTGGGACGTCGGCCCGGGCGGCTACCAGGTCGGCGGCTTCCCCCCGCTGTGGGCCGAGTGGAACGACCGCTACCGCGACACCGTACGGGACTTCTGGCGCGGCGCCCGCCCGGACGTGCGCGAGCTCGGCTACCGGCTGGCCGGCTCCTCCGACCTCTACCAGCGCGCCGGCCGCCGCCCGTACGCCTCCGTCAACTACGTGACGGCGCACGACGGTTTCACCCTGCGCGACCTGGTCTCCTACGACCGCAAGCACAACGAGGCCAACGGCGAGGCCAACCGGGACGGCACGGACGACAACCGCTCCTGGAACCACGGCACCGAGGGCGAGACCACCGACCCGGAGGTGAACGCCCTGCGGCTGCGCCAACTGCGCAACCTGACCGCCACGTTGCTGCTCTCCGCCGGCGTCCCGATGATCACCGCCGGGGACGAGCTGGGCCGCACCCAGGGCGGCAACAACAACGCCTACTGCCAGGACGGCGAGGTCAGTTGGCTGGACTGGTCGCTGCTGGAGCAGCCCGGCTGGCAGGAGCTGTGCGAACTGACCGGACGGCTGGTCCGGCTGCGCCGGGCCCACCCGGTGCTGCGCCGGCGGGCGTTCTTCTCCGGCCGGGCCGCCACCCCCGGCGGACAGCCGGACCTCGCCTGGTTCACCCCGCTGGGCAAGGAGATGACCGAGGCCGACTGGTTCGGCCCCACGGCCTGCCTCGGCATGCTGCTCTCCGGCGCCGCGCTGCCCGAACGGGACGACACCGGGCTCCTGCTGGCCGACGACAGCTTCCTGCTGCTGCTCAACTCCGGCCCCGAACCGGTGGCGTTCACCCTGCCCGGCGAGCCCTGGGCGGAGCCGGAGGCCGCCTACGAGACGGTGCTGGACACGGCCGCCGCAGGCACCGGCGAGGCCCGGCCGCGGGGCGCGGTGGCGCTGGGCGGGCGCTCGCTGCAACTGCTGCGCGCACCCGCCCGCGACGCCCGGGTCAGTTGAACGGGTGGCTGACCTCGACGTTCTCCAGGACGCCGAGCGCGTCCGGCACCAGCACCGCCGCCGAGAAGTAGGCGCTGACCAGGTAGGAGGAGAGCGCCTGCTCGTTGATGCCCATGAAGCGGACGTTCAGGCCGGGCTCGACCTCGTCCGGGATGCCGACCTGGGTGAGGCCGACCACGCCCTGGTCGTCCTCGCCGACGCGCAGCGCCAGGAAGGAGGTGGTCCGGTTGGCCGCCACCGGGATCTTGTCGCAGGTGAGGATCGGCACCCCGCGCCAGACCGGCCGCCGCTTGCCCAGGACGTCGACCGTGCCCGGATCGATGCCGCGCTTGGTGCACTCCCGCTCGAAGGCGGCGATCGCCTTCGGGTGGGCGAACAGGAAGTCGGTGTCGCGGCGCATGGAGAGCAGTTCGTCCAGGTCGTCCGGGGTGGGCGCGCCCGCATGGGTCTGGATCCGCTGGTCGAAGTCGGCGTTGTGGAGCAGGCCGAACTCCGGGTTGTTGATCATCTCGTACTCCTGCCGCTCGCGCAGGGCCTCGATGGTCAGCCGCAGCTGTTCCTCGGTCTGGTTCATCGGCTTGCTGTAGAGGTCGGCGACCCGGGTGTGCACCCTGAGCACGGTCTGCGCGACGCTCAACTCGTACTCGCGCGGCTCCAACTCGTAGTCCACGAAGGCGCCGGGCAGCTCGTACTCGCCCTGGTGACCGGCCGAGAGGTCGATCTCCGCCTCGCCGTGGGCGTTCTGCGCCTGGGCGGCGTCGGCGGCGAAGCCCAGCAGCTGCTCGCGCAGCGGCGCGGAGCGGTCGACCAGCTCCTGCAGCCCGGCCGCGTTCAGCGCCATGGCGACGCCGGCGGTGCCCGCCCGTACCGTGTACGGCCAGCTGCCGCCGGGCTCGGTGATCACCTCGTCGCCGACGTGGTCGCCGTCCGCGAGGGTGCCGAGCACCGTCTCCTCGCCGTACTTGCCGGTGCCGATCCGGTCGACCTTGCCGTGGGCGATCAGGAACACCTCCTCGATCGGCGCCCCCTCCCGCACCAGGACGTCGCCCGGCGCGAAGTCCCGCTGCACGAAGCGGCGGGCCAGCTCGGCCAGCACCTCCTGGTCCTCGAACCCGCGCAACGCCGGCACCTCGGCCAGCGAGGGCGCGATCACCGTCACCGTGGAACCGGCCTTGGCGAAGCCCACCCGGCCGCGCCCGGGGGCGTAGCTGAGGCGACGGTTGACCCGGTACGTACCCGCGCTGACCTGCACCCACGGCAGCACCCTGAGCAGCCAGCGGGAGGTGATCTCCTGCATCTGCGGCTTCGACTTGGTGGTCGTCGCCAGGTTGCGGGCGGCCGTGGTGCTGAGGCTGAGCTGGGCCCTGACCTGCACGGTTGCCGATCCTGGGCCGGGGGTGGGCTCGGTGTCGACCGTCATGTCCACACACTCCTGTCACTCGCTTGCCAATGAGCATCCGTCAGGAGATGTAATCGGCCGTTCGGCAGGCGCCCGCAAGAGGCGCACGGCGCACTCCTCCCTGCACGAACGGCTCCGCACGCCCCTCAGCACGCCCTTGCCTCACCCGTTCGGGTGGCCGGTTCTCGGCGGCCTTCACCGACAGGGGCGAAAAACCGGATGAGAAATGACGGGCACTCTGCCTACCCTCACCGCGATGGCCGAGAACCGACAAGACTCCGACCGCACGACCGGGCGACGCCGCTCCACGGTCCGCTCACTGCTGCGCCTGTGGCCCTACGCCCGGGCCGTCCGCGGCCGGCTCCTGGTCTCGGTGTCGGCCGCCACCCTCGCCATGCTGAGCACCCTGGCCGTCCCGGTGGTGCTCGGCCGGATCGTCGACGGCCCGCTCGCCCGGCACGACCTCGACGCGCTGTGGCCGCCGATCGGCCTGCTGCTGCTCCTCGGACTGGTCGAGGCCGCCCTGTTCTACACCCGCCGGGTGGTGCTGTCCCGCCCGCTGGGCCGGCTGGAGGCGGCCATGCGCGCCGACCTCTACGCCAAGCTCCAGCGGCTGCCGGTCTCCTTCCACGACCGCTGGGGCTCCGGGCAGATGCTCTCCCGGGCCACCACCGACATGAACGCCATGCGGCTCTTCCTGGCCTTCCCGCTGGTGTTCCTGGTCGTCAACTCGGTGACCTTCCTGGCCGGCACGGTGCTGATGTTCGCCCAGGACTGGCGGCTCGCCGTGATCATCCTGCTGCCCGCCGCGCCGCTGCTGGTGCTCACCCGGCGCTTCGAGTCCGAGTACTCCGTCACCGCCCGGCTCGCCCAGGACCAGAACGGCGACCTCGCCACCGTGGTCGAGGAGTCGGTGCTCGGCATCCGCATCCTCAAGGCCTTCGGCCGGCACCGCGCGATGGCCGAGCACTTCCGCGCCCAGTCCCACCGGCTGCGCCGCACCGAGCTGAGCAAGGCGCACCAGCTCGCCAACCTGTGGGCGGTCATCGTCGGCCTGCCGGAGATCGCCCTGGGCTGCGCCCTGGCCGTCGGCGCCTACCTGGTCGCCCACGACGAGCTGAGCGCCGGCACCCTGGTCGCCTTCCTCTCCACCGCGCTCGCGCTGCGCTGGCCGGTCGAGTCGCTCGGCTGGCTGCTCGCCTACGCCAACGAGGCCGCCACCGCCACCGACCGGTTCTTCGAGGTCATCGACGAGCCCGAACCCGCCGAGCCCGCCGACCCGGCCACCGCGACCGCCGCCCCCGGCACGCCGGGCACCCCGGGCACCCCGGGCACCCCGGACGGCATCCGCTTCACCGGCGTCCGCTTCCGCTACCCCGACGCCCCCGACGACACCCCCGACCTGCTGGCCGGCATCGACCTGCACGTCCGCAGCGGCGAGACGATGGCCCTGGTCGGCGCCACCGGCAGCGGCAAGACCACGCTCACCGCCCTGCTCCCCCGGCTGTACGAGGCCACCGGCGGCCGGATCACCCTGGACGGCCGGGACATCGCCGAGCTGCCCCGGCAGGAGCTGCGCGAGCTCGTCGCGGTCGCCTTCGAGGAGCCCACCCTGTTCTCCGCCACCGTCCGGGAGAACGTCCTGATGGGCGCCCCCGGCGCGGACGACCGGCAGCTGGCCTCCGCCCTGGCCACCGCCCAGGCCGGCTTCGTCGAGAAGCTCCCGGCCGGGGTGGGGACCGAGGTCGGCGAGCAGGGCCTGAGCCTGTCCGGCGGCCAGCGCCAGCGCCTCGCGCTGGCCCGCGCCGTGGTCGGTGACCCGCCCTTCCTGGTGCTGGACGACCCGCTCTCCGCGCTCGACGTGCACACCGAGGCCCTGGTCGAACGGGCGCTGCGCGAGGTGCTCGGCTCCACCACCGCCCTGGTGGTCGCCCACCGCCCCAGCACGGTGCTGCTCGCCGACCGGGTCGCGGTGCTCGCGGACGGCCGGATCGAGGCCGTCGGCACCCACCAGGAACTGCTCCGGGACTGCCCCCGCTACCGCGAACTGATGTCGGGCGAGGCCGCCCCGGTGCCCGAGGGCCCGTTCGTCCTTGAGGAGGGCTCCACCCGATGACCACCACCGTCGAACCCGCCGGGCCCGCCGCGGCCGACCGGAGCGACCAGACCGACCCGACCGTCCCGGCCGAGGAGGAGCTGCCCGCGCCCCCGGCGGACGAGGAGGACATCCCCGTCCCGCCCGGCGCGCCCCGGGCACTGCTGCGCTCGCTGCTCGCCCCGCACCGGGCCCGGATCACCGTCGCCATGGTGGTGATCCTGGTCCAGCAGGCCGCCCTGCAGTCCGGCCCGCTGCTGGTCGCGGTGGCGATGGACCGCGGCATCCCGGCGCTGCGCGCGCACGACTCCGGCCCGCTGGTCGCGGTGGTGGCCGGCTACCTCTTCTGCGCCCTGCTCAGCCCGCTGCTGCAGTGGGTGTTCATCAAGATCAGCGCCCGGGTGAACCAGGACGTCCTGCTGGACCTGCGCGGCCGGATCTTCCGGCACGCCCAGCGGCTCAGCCTGGACTTCCACGAGCGCTACACCTCGGGCCGGATCATCTCCCGGGCCACCAGCGACATCGACGCGCTGCGCGAACTGCTCTCCGAGGGCCTCCAGGAGCTGCTGACGGTCTTCCTGTCGGTCTGCTACATCTCGGTGCTGCTGGTGGTGCTGGACTGGCGGCTGGGCCTGGCCTCGCTGGCGGCCTTCCTGCCGCTGGCCCTGGTCGCCCACTCCTTCCGCACCCGCTCGCGCCGGGTCTACCGCCGCTCGCGGACGGCCGCCGCCTCGATGATCGTGCGCTTCACCGAGACCATGAACGGCATCCGCCCGGTGCAGGCCTTCCGCCGCGAGAAGGCCAACGACGCCGCCTTCGGGGTGGTCAACCGGCAGGCCTCGGCGGCCAACGCGGAGGGCTTCATGGAGCTCGCCCGGTACGTCGGCCTCTCCCGCGCCACCGCCAACGTCTGGTTCACCGGCATCGTGCTGATGGGCGCCTACCTGGTCGCCGACGACGCGCTGGAGCTGGGCGTGCTGACCGCCTTCGCGCTCTACCTGCGCCGCCTGTTCGACCCGATCGACCAGCTGGCGATGTTCCTGAACAGCTACCAGGCCGCCGCCGCGGCCCTGGAGAAGATCGCCGGCCTGCTCGCCCACGAGCCGACCGTCGCCGAGCCGGCCGAACCGGTCGAACTGCCGCCCCCGCCCCGAGCCGAAGGGCGCGCCGGTGCCGAAAGCGATGAGCGACAAGCGACCGACGAAGGAGGGAGTGCCGGAGCGAAGAACGTCGGCACCGGGTCGGAGCGCCCGGAGGCGAGCGGGCGAGTCACAGCCAAGGGACGAACGGTCTCCTTCGAGGGGACGCGCTTCGCCTACCGCACCGGCAAGGAGGTGCTGCCGCCCTTCGACCTGCTGATCCCGGCCGGGCAGACGGTCGCGGTGGTCGGGGCGACCGGCGCCGGCAAGTCGACGGTCGCCAAGCTGCTGGCCCGCTTCTACGACCCGACGGACGGCCGGATCCGGCTGGACGGCGTGGACCTGCGCGACCTCGCCACCCCGGAGCTGCGGCGCGGGGTGGTGATGGTGACCCAGGAGTCCTTCCTGTTCTCCGGCACCGTCGCCGAGAACATCGCGATCGGCCGCCCCGGCGCCACCCGCGCCGAGGTCGAGCAGGCCGCCCGGGAGATCGGCGCGTACGGGTTCATCGCCGCGCTCCCGGACGGCTTCGACACCGACGTGCGCAAGCGTGGCGGCCGGATCTCCGCCGGGCAGCGCCAGTTGGTCGCCTTCGCCCGCGCCCTGCTGGCCGACCCGGCCGTGCTGATCCTCGACGAGGCGACCAGTTCCCTGGACGTGCCGGGCGAGCAGGCCGTGCAGCGGGCGATGCGCACGGTGCTGGCCGGCCGCACGGCGGTGATCATCGCCCACCGGCTCTCCACCGTGGAGATCGCCGACCGGGTGCTGGTGATGGACCAGGGGCGGATCGTCGAGGACGGCTCGCCGCGGCAGCTGATCGAGGGGGAGGGCCGTTTCGCCACCCTGCATCGTGCCTGGCGGGACAGTCTGGTGTAAGAAAGGCCCTGGCCGCAGGGCCCCACAGTTGTGCCCGTCCGGGTGCGCCGTCACGCACCCGGGCGGGCCGCTCCATGTCCGGGCCCCGCGGGCCCCGGCCGCGTCAGTTCACCGTCACCACGTAGTCGGTGTGCCAGTCCGGCGAGGGGCGGTCCTCCACCGCGGCCACCACGTCCAGCGTGCCGCCCGGCAGCACCTGCCCGGCGACGGTCGAGGAGTCGATCACCACGGCCGGGTCGATGAAGACCGCGTCCTGGAACCGCGGCCCGCTCGCGTAGTGACAGGTCAGCGTGCGCGGCCCGGTGGCGGTGCAGCCGTACGGGGGCGTGCCGGTCAGCGTGGTGTGCTCGGGCACGGTGATCGCCAGGTCGATCGGGTGCCGCGAGTACGAGGGGCCGGCGTTGTACACCCACAGCGGCAGGTCGATCGTCGCCCCGGGCCTGCCGGTGAGGTCGCCGGGCTGCGGGACGGGGTGCCCGGCCTGCCAGGCCGAGGAGGCGCCGACCATGAAGTGGGCCCTGGTGTCGGCGGTGGTCAGGCGGTACGCGGTGGTGTGGCCGGACCGGTCCGGGTCCCCCGGGTAGAAGGCCTGGACGTCGCCGTCGACGGTGAGGAAGGACTCGGTGATCGGCGCGACGTACAGCGCCAGCCGCTCGACCGAGGCCGCCCCCGGTGCCAGCCCGGCCGGGATCGTGTAGGAGCTGCCGGTGCCGAAGTAGGTCAGGGTGACGGCCGGGTCGGCCGACCGCACCACGCCCGGCGCGGGGAGGTGCACCACCACCAGGGTGTCGTCGGTGGTGGCGGCCGGCCCCTGGTTGGTGACCTTCACCTCCAGCGTCCCGGTCCCGCCCGGGACCACCGGGTCCTGCGGCGGGCAGACCTCCAGGGACAGCCGCGCGGTCGCCGGTGGCGCCGGGAGGGGGGCGGTGGCGGCCTGGGCCGGCCACGCCACGAGGAGCACGGAGAGCGCGGCCAGGGCGGCGGCGCGCAGGGTTCGCATCATGGCCTTCACGCTCCCCCCGCCCGTCACCCGGGGCAAGCGGGTGACTGCCGTCCGTAGCAACGGTGGACGGCAGCCACCCGGTCCGGGGCCTCAGCGCAGCAGCCCGGCGTCCATCCCCGTCGACTCGGCCGGGAGGGCGACCAGCCCCAACTCGGCCGGCGAGGCCAGCCGGGGGTGCGCGGGCAGCACCCGCACGGTGTACCCGAACGGGCCGGTGCGGCCGAGCTCCAGCGCGCCCTCGTAGCGGGTGCGGCCGTCCAGGTCGGGCCCGCCGACCGGCTTGAGGGCGAGCACCTCGGCGTCCGAGATGCCGTCCGTCTCGTCGACCCGGCCGGAGACCGCCTGCACCTCGACGTCGCCCGGCTCCAGCGCGCCGAGCGCGACCTGCACCCGCAGCGCCAGCGAGCTGCCCAGCTCCTGGGCCTCGGCCGGACAGTCCGCCTCGACGTGCTCGACCCGCACGCCCGGCCAGCCCTCCCGGACCTTCGCCTTCCAGCCGGCCAGCTCCCGGGCACAGGCGTGGTCGCGGACCGCCAGCTCGCGCTGGGCCAGCGCCGCCGGGGTGTACAGCCGCTCGACGTACTCGCGGACCATCCGCCCGGCCAGCACCTTGGGACCGAGGGTGACCAGGGTGTGCCGGACCATGGCGATCCAGCGGTGCGGCAGCCCGTCGGAGCCCCGGTCGTAGAACCGGCCGGCGACCTGCTCCTCGATCAGGTCGTACAGCGCGGCGGCCTCGATGTCGTCGCGCCGCTCGGCCTCGCTGCTCTCCGGGTCGAGCACGCCGGCGTCCTCGTCGGCGGTGGGGATCGCCCAGCCGTTCTGGCCGTCGTACCACTCGTCCCACCAGCCGTCCAGGACGGACAGGTTGAGGCAGCCGTTGAGCGCGGCCTTCATCCCGGAGGTGCCGCAGGCCTCCAGCGGCCGCAGCGGGTTGTTCAGCCAGACGTCGCAGCCCGGGTAGAGGTGCTGGGCCATCGCCATGTCGTAGTCCGGCAGGAAGACGATCCGGTGGCGCACCGTCGGGTCGTCCGCGAAGGCGACCATCTGCTGGATCAGCCGCTTGCCCCCGTCGTCGGCCGGGTGGGCCTTCCCGGCGACCACGATCTGCACCGGCCGGGTGGGGTGCAGCAGCAGGGCGCGCAGCCGGACCGGGTCGCGCAGCATCAGGGTGAGCCGCTTGTACGAGGGCACCCGGCGGGCGAAGCCGATGGTGAGCACGTCGGGGTCGAGCACCGAGGAGACCCAGCCGAGCTCGGCCTCGCCGGCCCCGCGCTGGCGCCAGGAGGCGCGCAGCCGGCGGCGGGCCTCGTCCACCAGCTGGGCGCGCAGGCTGCGGCGCAGGTCCCAGACCTCGGTGTTGCCGATCCGCTCCAGGCCGGTCCAGCGCTGGGTCTCGCCGGTGGTCATCGCCTCCTCGGCGCGTTCGGCGCCGATCTCGGCGGCGCCCAGGCGGACCACGGCCGGGTCGATCCAGGTGGCGGCGTGCACCCCGTTGGTGACCGAGGTGATCGGCACCTCGGCGGGGTCGAAGCCGGGCCAGAGGCCGTTGAACATCGAGCGGCTGACCTCGCCGTGCAGGGTGGAGACCCCGTTGGCGCGCTGGGCGAGCCGCAGGCCCATGGCGGCCATGTTGAAGAGCTTCGGGTCCCCGCCGGCCCAGGTCTCGGCGCCGAGCGCGAGCACCGGCTCGACCGGGACGCCGGGCAGCGCGGCGTCGCCGTCGAAGTGACGGGCGACCAGCTCCCGGTCGAAGCGGTCGATGCCGGCCGGGACGGGCGTGTGGGTGGTGAACAGGGTGCCGGCCCGGACGGACTCCAGGGCGGCGGCGAAGTCCAGCCCGGCCCCTGCGGCGACCAGTTCGCGGATCCGCTCGACGCCGAGGAAGCCGGCGTGGCCCTCGTTGGTGTGGAAGACCTCGGGGGCGGGGTGCCCGGTGAGCCGGCAGTAGGCCCGCACGGCCCGGACGCCGCCGATGCCGAGCAGCATCTCCTGGAGCAGCCGGTGCTCGCTGCCGCCGCCGTAGAGCCGGTCGGTGACGTCGCGCTCGGCGGGCGAGTTGGCCTCGATGTCGGAGTCGAGCAGCAGCAGCGGGACCCGCCCGACCTGGGCCTTCCAGATGTGCGCGGCGAGGGTGCGGCCGCCGGGCAGGGCGAGGTCGACCCGGCAGGGGGTGCCGTCGGCCTCCCGGAACAGGCTGACGGCCAGTTCGTCCGGGTCCAGCAGGGGGTAGCGCTCCTGCTGCCAGCCGCTCCGGTCGAGGGACTGGCGGAAGTAGCCGTGCCGGTAGAACAGCCCCACGCCGATGATCGGGACGCCGAGGTCGCTGGCGGCCTTGAGGTGGTCGCCGGCCAGGATGCCGAGGCCGCCGGAGTACTGGGGCAGCGCGGCGGCGATGCCGTACTCGGGCGAGAAGTAGGCGATGGCGGTGGGCGGCGGGGTGGCGCCGCCGTCCTGTTGGGCCTGGTACCAGCGCGGGCCGGTGAGGTACTCGCGCAGGTCGTCGGCGAGGTCGCCGAGTCTGCGCAGGAAGCGCCGGTCGGCGGCGAGCGCGGCCAGCCGGGCGGCCGGGACCTCCCCGAGCAGCCGCACCGGGTCCTCGCCGGTCGCGGCCCAGACCTCCGGGTCCACGGACCGGAAGAGGTCCCTGGTCTCGGGGTGCCAGGACCAGCGCAGGTTGAGGGCCAGCTCGTGCAACGGCTGGAGTTGTTCGGGCAGGACGGTGCGGACGGTGAATCTGCGGATTGCCTTCACAGCGGTGAAGCGTAGCCTCGACGCCCGGTCCGACTACGGGTCAAGTGGACTATTGGGCATCCGTTCGGGCTATTGATGAGATCGCATTCGGCGCATTGGTCTGCACGGGGGGCGCGCGAGGCGCACATTTCCGGTCGTCGCGCTACCAATGCGTGAACTCTGCGGAACAGATCCATTTCCGGCTGATCCACGGCCCCGGACAAATCCCGAAACTACTGTCGTACCGCTGCGAAAACCGTGTCGCCGGTGCGAGGATGGCCGAAGGTCGTTGATGCTGCGGGGACAACGACGACGGGTGGCGTCCCCCGTGGAGCAGCACGTCCGAATCCTTTTCGCGTTGATCCTTCCCCTTCTCCCTTAGCCCGTTCGGCGCTCGCCGCGCACCGGCGCGTGTCCTCGCGCACGGTCGGCTCGTTCACGGGTCGACCGGCCCGCCCGGGGGCGTGCCCGCGGAGGCGTGCGCCGGAACGCGCACCGGTTCCGGGGCGCCCCGCCACCGGTTCGGCGGGCGCCGGGCAGGTTGCCGGGGACAGCGGCGCGGGCAGGCTTCCGGTCGCACGTCCACCCCACCCAGCAGTCCTCCCGGTACTCCCCCCGGCCCACCCCCGGCCCGCGCGGGAGCTGCCGCTGATCTCGGGCAGGAGTTTGGCATGCACGGCGACACGCGGGACCAGTCCACACCGGTGGCCGACACCGTCGACGCAGCGGTCGCGGAATCCGCCGGACGGATGGATTCTGACACTCGGACAGACCCGGCGATGCCGTCGCCCCGGGTGTCCGGGGCGGTCCGTACCGAATCCTCCGCAGCACAGGCTCCCACGGCGCAGCCCTCCGCAACGGCCCCCCAACCCGGGGCCGAGGAGAGCCCGGCGGCACCGCGCAGGCGCACCACCACCACGCGCCGCAGCACCGCCACCGCGGGGGCCGGCTCCGGGGCCACCCCGCCGGAGCCCTCGGGAACCGCCGCGAGGACGCCCGCGCGCAAGGCCCCCGCCCGCAAGACCGCCACCAAGACCGCCACCAAGCCCTCCGCCCGCAAGACGACAGAGAGCGACACCGTGATCGGCCGCATCCCCGTCCTGGACGTCAGCCCCCAGATCGACGCCGGCCGCCGCCCGGCCAAGGCCGTCGTCGGCGAGACCTTCCCGGTCACCGCGACCGTCTTCCGCGAGGGCCACGACGCCGTCAACGCCAACGTGGTGCTGCGCGACCCGCGCGGGCGCAGCGGCCCGTGGACGCCGATGCGCGAGCTCGCCGAGGGCACCGACCGCTGGGGGGCGCACGTCACCCCGACCGGCCCGGGCCGCTGGTCGTACCTGGTGGAGGCGTGGAGCGACCCGGTCGCCACCTGGCGGAAGACCGCCGCGGTGAAGCTGCCGGCCGGGATCGACACCGCGCTGGTCCTGGAGGAGGGCGCCCGGCTGCTGGAGCAGGCCGCCGCCGGGGTGCCGAAGAAGGACGGCCGGGCGCACGTGCTGGCCGCCGCGGACGCGCTGCGCGACCCGGGCCTGCCGCCGCTGTCCCGGCTGGCCGCCGCGCTCGCCCCCGAGGTGCTGGAGCTGCTGGCCCGCCACCCGCTGCGGGAGCTGCTCAGCGCCTCCCGCCCGCTGCCGCTCCAGGTGGACCGCGAGCGCGCGCTGTTCGGCTCCTGGTACGAGTTCTTCCCGCGCTCGGAGGGCGCGGTGGTGGACCCGAACGGGGTCGAGCCGCCGCGCTCCGGCACCCTGCGCACCGCCGCCGAACGGCTGCCGGCGGTCGCCGCGATGGACTTCGACGTGGTCTACCTGCCGCCGGTGCACCCGATCGGGCGAGCCTTCCGCAAGGGCCCGGACAACACCCTGACGGCCGGTCCGCACGACGTCGGCTCGCCCTGGGCGATCGGCTCGCCGGAGGGCGGCCACGACGCCGTCCACCCGGACCTCGGCACCATCGAGGACTTCGACCACTTCGTCGCCGAGGCCAGGGCGCTGCACCTGGAGGTGGCGCTGGACTTCGCCCTCCAGTGCTCCCCCGACCACCCGTGGGTGAACAAGCACCCGGAATGGTTCAGCCACCGCGCCGACGGCACCATCGCGTACGCCGAGAACCCGCCGAAGAAGTACCAGGACATCTATCCGGTCAACTTCGACCAGGACATGGACGGAATCGTCAAGGAAACCGTCCGGACCCTCCGGTTCTGGATGTCGCACGGCGTCCGGATCTTCCGGGTCGACAACCCCCACACCAAACCGGTGGTGTTCTGGGAGAAGGTGCTCGGCGACATCGCCCGGACCGACCCGGACGTGGTGTTCCTGGCGGAGGCGTTCACCCGCCCCGCGATGATGCACACCCTGGCGAAGATCGGTTTCCACCAGTCGTACACGTACTTCACCTGGCGCACCACCAAGCGCGAACTCACCGAGTACCTCACCGAACTCACCGGCGACGCGGCCGCCTACATGCGCCCCAACTTCTTCGCCAACACCCCGGACATCCTGCACGCCTACCTCCAGCACGGCGGCCGCGCCGCCTTCGCGATCCGCGCCGTGCTGGCCGCCACCCTCTCCCCCAGCTACGGCGTCTACGCCGGCTACGAGCTGTTCGAGAACGAGCCGGCCCAGCCCGGCTCCGAGGAGTACTTGCACTCGGAGAAGTACGAGCTCCGCCCCCGCGACTGGAACCGCACCGACACCCTCGCCCCGCTGCTCACCGTGCTGAACCGGCTGCGCCGGCGCCACCCGGCCCTGCAGCAGCTGCGCGACCTGCGCTTCCACCCGACCGACAACGAGCAGGTGCTCGCCTACTCCAAGACCGCGACCACCGCCGACGGCCTGACCGACCGGGTCATCACCGTGGTCAACCTCGACCCGCACCACGTCCAGGAGGCCACCGTCACGCTCGACGGCGACGGGCCCCACGCGGTGCACGACGAGCTCACCGGCGCCGCCTACACCTGGGGCCGGCACAACTACGTCCGGCTCGATCCCTCAGCCGAGCCGGCTCACCTCCTCACGGTTCGGAGGAACCCAGCGTGACAGTGAACGAGCCCGTCCCCGACACCTTTCCGGAGACCTCGAAGAAGAACCTGGACCCGGAGTGGTTCAAACGTGCGGTCTTCTACGAGGTGCTGGTGCGGTCCTTCCAGGACAGCAACGGCGACGGGGTCGGGGACCTCAAGGGGCTCACGACCAAGCTCGACTACCTGCAGTGGCTCGGCGTCGACTGCCTCTGGCTCCCGCCGTTCTTCGCCTCGCCGCTGCGCGACGGCGGGTACGACGTCGCCGACTACAAGTCGGTGCTGCCGGAGTTCGGCGACCTCGCCGACTTCATGGAGTTCACCGACGCCGCACACGCCCGCGGCATGCGCGTGGTCATCGACTTCGTGATGAACCACACCAGCGACCAGCACCCGTGGTTCCAGGCCTCCCGGGCGGACCCGGACGGGCCGTACGGCGACTTCTACATGTGGGCCGACGACGACAAGCAGTACCCGGACGCCCGGATCATCTTCGTCGACACCGAGACCTCCAACTGGACCTACGACCCGGTGCGCAAGCAGTACTACTGGCACCGGTTCTTCTCCCACCAGCCGGACCTCAACTACGACAACCCCCGCGTCCAGGACGAGATGATCGCCGGGCTGCGGTTCTGGCTCGACCTCGGCATCGACGGCTTCCGGCTGGACGCGGTGCCGTACCTGTTCGCCCGCGAGGGCACCAACTGCGAGAACCTGCCGGAGACCCACGAGTTCCTCCGGCGGGTCCGCAAGGAGATCGACGCCGACTACCCGGACACCGTGCTGCTCGCCGAGGCCAACCAGTGGCCGGAGGACGTGGTCGACTACTTCGGCGACTTCACGGCCGGCGGCGACGAGTGCCACATGGCGTTCCACTTCCCGGTGATGCCGCGGATCTTCATGGCCGTGCGCCGGGAGTCCCGGTACCCGGTGTCGGAGATCCTGGCCAAGACCCCGGCGATCCCGGGCGGCTGCCAGTGGGGCATCTTCCTGCGCAACCACGACGAGCTGACCCTGGAGATGGTCACCGACGAGGAGCGCGACTACATGTACGCGGAGTACGCCAAGGACCCGCGGATGCGCGCCAACGTGGGCATCCGCCGCCGGCTCGCCCCGCTGCTGGAGAACGACCGCAACCAGATCGAGCTGTTCACCGCCCTGCTGCTCTCCCTGCCCGGCTCGCCGGTGCTCTACTACGGGGACGAGATCGGCATGGGCGACAACATCTGGCTGGGCGACCGGGACGGCGTGCGCACGCCGATGCAGTGGACCCCGGACCGCAACGCGGGTTTCTCCTCCGCCGACCCGGGCAGGCTCAGTCTGCCGCCCATCATGGACCCGGTGTACGGCTACCAGGTGACCAACGTCGAAGCGCAGCAGAGCAGTTCGAGTTCCCTGCTGCACTGGACGCGTCGCATGATCGAGATCCGCAAGCTCAACCCGGCGTTCGGCCTGGGCACCTACACCGAACTGCCGTCCAGCAACCCCGCCGTGCTGGCCTTCGTGCGCGAGCACGAGGGGGACCTGGTCATGTGCGTGAACAACTTCTCGCGGTTCGCGCAGCCGACCGAGCTGGACCTCCGGCAGTACGGCGGGCGGTACCCGGTCGAACTGATCGGCGGAGTGCGCTTCCCGTCGATCGGCGAGTGGCCCTACCTGCTCACGCTGGCCGGCCACGGCTTCTACTGGTTCCAACTCCGGCAGCCCCCGCGCACCAGCGGAACCGGGCGGTCGAAGTAACGATCCGCCGAGCCCTGCCACCAGCGGCCCGCACAGCACCACCAGACCCTCCGGGGGCGCGAGTTGACCCCCGCGCCCCCGGAGTTCTCTGCACCACCGCGTACGGAGAACAGCCCAACGGCCACCCACACGAAGGCGTGACACCCGAGCCGTGCTCGCGTGCCGCGACCGCCGCGCCGCCGAAATCCGGAAGACTGACGGACCCCGGCCACGACCCGTCGGGCCGTCCGCGTGCTTCCGGGGAAAGGGAGTCATGTCCGAAACCTCCCGTTCGCAAGCCCATGTGCAGCACGACGCCCCGGCCGGCTCCGCGCCGCACCCGGGCGCGCGGGGCACCGGGGTCCGGAGAACGGCCCTGGGGGTCAGCGAGCTCGTCCAGGCGGCCCTGCCGCTGATCGCCGACTGGCTCCCCACCCAGCGCTGGTACGCCGGGAAGGGGCGCCCCATCACCGGCCTCGTCCCGGTGGTCGGCACCCCGCTGCAGGTCGGCGACCCGGCCCTGCTGCACCTGCTGCTGCGGGTCGAACACGCCACCACGGCCGGCCTCCCGCACGGCGACACCTACCAACTGCTGCTCGGCATCCGCTCCCAGGGGCCCGCCGGGATCGAACCCGGCGCCGTACTCGGCCGGCTCACCCAGGGCCCGTACGACGGCGCCGCCCTCTACGACGCCGTGCACGACCCCGAACTCACCGGACGCCTCCTGGAACACCTGGCCACCGGCGACCGGTTCGGCTCGCTCTCCTTCCGCCGCACCCCCGGCTCCGGACTGCCCGCCAACCTCCCCGGCCGCGCCTCCACCGCCGAACAGTCCAACAGCTCGGTCATCTACGGCACCTCGTACATCCTCAAACTGTTCCGACGCGTCCACCCCGGCACCAACCCCGACCTGGAACTCTCCCTCGCCCTCTCCCGGGCCGGCTCCACCCGCATCCCCCGGGTCGCCGCCTGGTTCGAGAGCCGGATGGAACGCGCCGAACCCGCCACCCTCGGACTGCTCCAGCGCTACCTGCCGGACGCCGAGGACGGCTGGGAACTCGCCCTCGACCAGGTCGGCCGGCTCAAGGGCGACCGCTCCCCCGGCAACTTCGCCATCGAGGCGCACCGGCTCGGCCGGGCCACCGCCGAGGTGCACCGGGTGCTCGCCCGCTCCATGCCCGTCGCCCGGCTCGACCGCACCGAGACCGGCCGGCTCGCCACCGCGATGGCCGACCGGCTGGACAGCGCCGTCGCCGCCGTCCCCGGCCTGCTGCGCTTCCGCGCCGCCCTGCGCGCCGCCTTCCAGCAGCTCGCCGACGCCCACCCGGACGGCCTGCCGGTCCAGCGCATCCACGGCGACCTCCACCTCGGCCAGGCCATGCGCACCCCGCACGGCTGGGTGCTGCTGGACTTCGAGGGCGAGCCCGCCAAATCCGTCAACGAGCGCCGCGAACCCCAGCCCGCCCTGCGCGACGTCGCCGCGATGCTGCGCTCCTTCGACTACGCGGCCGCCCACCTGCTGGCCGGCGGCCCGGTCGACCCCGAGCTGGCCCACCTCGCCGCCGCCTGGGCCCAGCGCAACCGCACCGCCTTCTGCGCCGGCTACACCGCCGGGGGCGGCGCCGACCCGGCCGCCTCACCCGAGCTGATGCGGGCGCTGGAGATCGACAAGGCGGTGTACGAGGTGGTGTACGAGGCCCGGCACCGGCCCAGCTGGCTGCCGATCCCGCTCGCCGCGATCAACCGGCTCGCCCTGTCCGTCTGACCCCGCGCTCCCGTCCCGCCCGCCCGCCACGAGTTCGCCCATCCCCGCCGCTGGAGGACCACGCCGTGACGCCGCTCGACCCGACCGGCCGCCCCACCCGCCCCGTTCCGGCCACCTTCCTGGCCGGGGCCGCCGAACCCGGGGCCGCCGACCGCGGGGGCTCCGAACGCGGGACCGCCGAACGCGGGGGCTCCGAACGCGGGGGCTCCGAACGCGGGGGCTCCGAACGCGGGACCGACCGCAGGGCCGCCGCCCCGGCCGGTCCCGCCGCGGACGCCCCGGTCGGTGCCCTGCGCCTGCCCGAGGCGCCGCTGCCGCCGGCCGAGGTGGACCGACTGGTGAACGGGCAGCACCACGACCCGCACGCCCTGCTTGGCGCCCACCCGGTGCACGGCGGGACGGCGATCCGGGTGCTGCGCCCGTTCGCCGACCGGGTGGTGGTGGAGACCGCCCACGGCCCCGCCGAACTCACCCACCAGCAGGGCGGGTTGTTCACCGGCCTGCTGGCGGGCGGCGAACAACCGGACTACACCCTGCTGGTGGACTACCCCGACGGCGAACCCCAGCGCCAGCACGACGGCTACCGCACCCCGCCCACCCTCGGCGAACTCGACCTGCACCTGATCTCCGAGGGCCGGCACGAACAGCTGTGGCAGGCGCTCGGCTCGCACGTGCGCACCGTCGACGGCGTGGCCGGCACCGCCTTCGCGGTCTGGGCGCCCAACGCCGCCGGAGTACGGCTGATCGGCGACTTCAACCACTGGAACGGCAGCGGCCACCCGATGCGCTCGCTCGGCTCCTCCGGCGTCTGGGAGCTGTTCGTCCCGGGCGTCGCCGAGGGCGCCACCTACAAGTACGAGATCCACACCCGGCAGGGCTGGGTCCTCGACAAGGCCGACCCGCTCGCCCGGGCCGCCCAGTGCCCGCCCGGCACCGCCTCCGTCGTCACCTCCTCCACCCACCGGTGGCAGGACGACGAGTGGATGGCCCGCCGGGCCCGCACCGCGCACCACCGGGCCCCGATGTCGGTGTACGAGCTGCACCTCGCCTCCTGGCGGCCCGAGCTCACCACCTACCGCGCCATCGCCGAGGAACTGCCGCGCTACCTCAAGGAGTTGAACTTCACCCACGTGGAGTTCATGCCGGTGATGGAGCACCCCTTCGGCGGCTCCTGGGGGTACCAGGTCTCCGGCTACTTCGCCCCCACCGCCCGGCTCGGCAGCCCCGACGACTTCCGGTACCTGGTCGACACCCTGCACCGGCACGGCATCGGCGTGATCGTCGACTGGGTGCCCGCGCACTTCCCCAAGGACGACTTCGCCCTCGCCCGCTTCGACGGCGAACCGCTGTACGAGCCCGCCGACCCGCAGCGCGCCGAGCACCCCGACTGGGGGACGCTGGAGTTCGACTACGGCCGCACCGAGGTGCGCAACTTCCTGGTCGCCAACGCCGTGTACTGGTGCGAGGAGTTCCACATCGACGGCCTGCGGGTCGACGCGGTCGCCTCGATGCTCTACCTCGACTACTCCCGCGAGGGCGGCGGCTGGACGCCCAACCAGTACGGCGGCCGGGAGAACCTGGACGCGGCCGCCTTCCTCCAGGAGATGAACGCCACCGTCTACCGGCGCTGCCCCGGCGTGATCACCATCGCCGAGGAGTCCACCGCCTGGGACGGCGTCACCCGGCCCACCGACGCCGGCGGCCTCGGCTTCGGGCTCAAGTGGAACATGGGCTGGATGCACGACTCGCTGGTCTACATGTCCAAGGAGCCGGTGCACCGCAAGTACCACCACAACGACATCACCTTCTCGATGGTGTACGCCTACTCCGAGAACTACGTCCTGCCGATCTCCCACGACGAGGTCGTCCACGGCAAGCAGGCCCTGGTCTCCAAGATGCCCGGCGACTGGTGGCAGCAGCGCGCCAACCACCGCGCCTACCTGGGCTTCATGTGGTCCCACCCCGGCAAGCAACTGCTCTTCATGGGGCAGGAGTTCGCCCAGGGCGCGGAATGGGACCACGAGCAGGGCCCGCAGTGGTGGGTGCTCGACGAGCAGTGGCCCGCCCACCAGGACCACCGGGGCGTGCGCCGCCTCGTCCGCGACCTCAACCGGGCCTACCGGGACACCCCCGCCCTCTGGGAGCTGGACACCACCCCGGACGGCTTCCGCTGGCTCGACGGCGGCTCCGCCGAGGACAACCTGCTCTCCTTCGTCCGCTTCGCCGCCGACGGCACCCCGCTGGTCGCCGTCTGCAACTTCTCCCCCGTCGTCCGCCACGGCCACCGGGTCGGCCTGCCCGCCCTGGACGGCCGCGAGCAGCTCTGGGAGGAGCTGCTGAACACCGACGCCGAGGCCTACGGCGGCAGCGGCACCGGCAACTCCCGCCCGATCAAGGCCGATCCGGTCGAGTGGAACGGCCAGCCGCGCTCCGCCGAACTGGTCCTGCCCCCGCTCGCCACCCTCTGGCTCCGGCCCGCCTGACCCCGTAGGCTCCCCGCCCGGGACTGATCGTCAACGGGCGGGGGGCTCGCACGTGTTCACGGCCTTGGCACTGGCCTACCTCCTGCCGCCGCTGATCTGCTGGGCCTTCCTGGCCCGCACCCGGGCCGTCGGAGCGGCGGTCCTCGCCGTCCTCGCCGCACTGGCCCTGGCGCCGGTCGGCCTGGAGCAGGAGTGGTACTACACCCGCGCCACCGCCGAGATCGAGGCCGGATACCCGGTCGCGGCCGGCCTGGTGGTGCTCGCGGGCGCGCTGGTCGAGCGGCGGCTGCGCGGCCCCCGACCGGAGCGGCCGTACGACCACCCGGTCGCCGGATCGGCCGTCGCGCTCACCGCCCACGCCCTGGTCGGCACGGTCGTCGCCCTCGCCTACGGCCTGTTCGCCTTCGACGCCTTCATCCCGAGCGCCGCGGAGGTCTCACCGCCCCCCGGGCTGACCGTCACCCACGCCGACGGGGGCTACTGCGGCTCCAACTTCTGCTCCCGCACCCTCACCCTCGGCAGCACCGCCGGCCTCCCCGCCGCCGAGGTGGAGGCCCGCATGCGCGCCGCCCTCACCGCCGACGGCTGGACCCCGGGCCGCGACGGCGCCCTGCTCCGCCCGCACGGCTGGCTGCTGGACCCGCGCCTCTCGACGGCCTACCTCCACGGCACGGAACTGGAACTGTCCGGCTCCGAATCGGCCGCCGCCACCCGCTGACCGCCCCGGTCGGCGTCACCGGGGAGCCGTGACCGGGAACCCGAGCTCCTCGGCGGCCCGGCCGAGCTCGCGGTCGTAGGTGACGAAGTCGGTGAGTTCGGCCCGGAAGGGCTCCGCGCTGGCCAGGTGCAGCGCGTCCAGCGATCCCAGCCGCGGGGTGCGGTAGGCGAGCGCCCTGGCCAGCACCGCGCTGCTGAGGTCGACCCGGTAGGCCCCCCGGAGCGCCTGGTCCACGTGGTACGGGACCAGCTGGTGCGACAGGCCCGCGCGGAGCAGCGTGCGGGTGATCTCCAGCCGGGCCAGTTCGCTGGTGATCAGTTCGGTGCCGACAGGGAGCGCCTCCCGCCAGGCGCGCAGCGCGGCCGTCTCCGGCTCCGGCTTGATGAACTTCAGCAGCGCGCAGGAGTCCAGGTAGATCAACGGTCGCGCTCCCGGTTCCGGTCCTCGATCAGCAGGTCCGACAGGCTGCCGACGTCCGGCAGCAGGTCGAGGGCGAGCTCGGGCATGCCCTGCTCGGTGGGCGGAGTGACCTCGCCGGCCGCGACCAGGCGTTCGAGGGTCGACTCCGGGGCCGTCTCCGGCACCAGTCTCAGCACGGGCCGCCCGCGGTCGGTCACGACGATCGTCGCGCCGGCCCGGACCCGCGCGACCGCCTTGGACGGGTTCTGGTTCAGCTCACGCAGTCCCATGGTCTCCATACCAGCCAATGTAACTACATGAGGTAGGTACATCAAGGGCAGGCGTCGGCGCAAGTCCCCGGTCCGGGCCCTTGGTCCCTTGCCCCTCCCCCCTGCCTCTGCTCGCGGACGGGCGTTCGTGGTGCGAAGGTATGGTCGAGATGACCAGCTTCCGAGGCGACGGGACGGAGACATCCGCGTGGCGCGCAGCGTGTACGTGACCGGGATCGACCGGGGGGACGGCCGGCAGGCCGTCGAACTCGGGGTCATGGAACTGCTCACCCGCCAGGTGGACCGGGTCGGGGTGTTCCGTCCGCTGGTGCACGCGGCCGCGCCCGGCGAGTCCGGCTCCGACCACGTCGTCGAGCTGCTGCGCGGGCGGTACCGGATCGACCTGCCGGGCACGGAGCTGTACGGGCTCACCTACGAGGAGGCCGCCGCGCTCCAGGCCGCCCAGGGGCAGGACGAGCTGGTCTCCGCGCTGGTCGACCGCTTCCGGGCGCTGGAGCGGCGCTGCCAGGCGGTGCTGGTGCTCGGCACCGACTTCGCCGACACCAACATCCCGGACGAGTTGGCCTTCAACGCCCGGCTCGCCAACGAGTTCGGCGCCGCCGTGCTGCCGGTGGTCGGCGGCCAGGGCAAGGACCCGGAGGCCGTGATCGCCGAGGTGCGCAACGCCCACCGGGCGTACACCGACCTCGGCTGCGAGACCCTGGCGATGATCGCCAACCGGACCTCCCCGGGCGCCAAGCAGCGGATCCAGCGCGCGCTCACCGAGAAGCTGCCGATCCCGGCGTACGTGATCCCGGAGGAGCCGGCGCTGGCCGCGCCGACGGTCGCCCAGCTGGTGGAGGCGACCGGCGCCGAGGTGCTGCTCGGTGACGCGGCCGGGCTGGCCCGGGACGTCCGCGGCTTCGTCTTCGGCGGCGCCATGCTGCCCACCTTCCTGGACGCGCTGACCGAGGGCGCCCTGGTCGTCACCCCCGGGGACCGCGCCGACCTGGTGATCGGCTCGCTGGCCGCGCACGCGGCCGGCGCCCCGCCGATCGCCGGCGTGCTGCTGACCCTCGGCCAGCACCCCGGCCCGAACGTGATGGCGCTGGCCGCCCGGCTCGCCCCCGGCACCCCCGTCGCGGTCGTTCCGGAGGGCAGCTGGCCCACCGCCGCCACCCTGACCCACCTGGAGGGCAAGCTCACCGCGGCCAGCCCCCGGAAGGCCGAGATCGCCCTCGGACTGTTCGAACTGCACGTGGACACCGCCGAGTTGACCAACCGGATCGAGGTCGGCCGGTCCGAGCGGGTGACCCCGATGATGTTCGAGCACGAGCTGCTGGAGCGCGCCCGGGCCGGCCGCCGGCACGTGGTGCTGCCCGAGGGCACCGAGGAGCGGGTGCTGCGGGCGGCGGAGATCCTGCTGCGCCGCAACATCTGCGACCTCACCCTGCTCGGCGAGGTCGACGCGGTGCGCCGCAAGGCCGCGAGCCTGGGCATCGTCCTCCCGCAGGACGACCCGGGCGCCGACCGCGCCCAGCTCCGGGTCGTGGACCCGAGCACCAGCCCGCTGCGCCGCCAGTTCGCCGAGCTGTACGCCCGGCTGCGCGCCCACAAGGGGATGACCGTCGAGCTGGCCCTGGACGTGGTCACCGACGTCTCCTACTTCGGCACCCTGATGGTCCAGGAGGGCATCGCCGACGGCATGGTCTCCGGCGCGGTGCACTCCACCGCGGCGACCATCCGCCCCGCCTTCGAGGTGATCAAGACCTCGCCGGGCGCGTCCATCGTGTCGAGCGTCTTCTTCATGTGCCTGGCCGACAAGGTGCTGGTGTACGGCGACTGCGCGGTCAACCCGGACCCGGACGCCCAGCAGCTGGCCGACATCGCGATCCAGTCGGCCGCCACCGCCGCCCAGTTCGGGGTGGAGCCGCGGGTCGCGATGCTCTCGTACTCGACCGGCACCTCCGGCTCGGGCGCGGACGTCGACAAGGTCCGCAAGGCCACCGAGCTGGTCCGCGCGCTGCGGCCGGACATCCTGGTGGAGGGCCCGATCCAGTACGACGCGGCGGTGGACGAGCACGTCGCTGCCACCAAGCTGCCGGGCTCGCCGGTGGCCGGGCGGGCGACCGTGCTGATCTTCCCGGACCTCAACACCGGCAACAACACCTACAAGGCCGTCCAGCGCTCGGCCGGCGCGGTCGCGGTCGGCCCGGTGCTCCAGGGGCTGCGCAAGCCCGTCAACGACCTCTCCCGCGGCGCGCTGGTGGAGGACATCGTCAACACCGTGGCGATCACCGCCATCCAGGCCCAGGACGACAAGGAGCCGCAGGCATGACCGCAGGGACGCGCGTCCTCGTACTCAACGCCGGCTCCTCGTCGGTGAAGTACCAGCTGATCGACATGCTGGACGGCGCCCGGCTCGCCTCCGGGCTGGTGGAGCGGATCGGCGAGGCGGGCGGCCGGCTGGTGCACACCCCGCGGGCCGGCGAGCGGCGCGAGCTGGTGCAGGCCTTCCCGGACCACTCGGCCGCGCTGAAGGCCGTCGCCGAGGAACTGGCCGCCGACGGCATCGGGCTGGACTCCCCCGAGCTGGCCGCGATCGGCCACCGGGTGGTGCACGGCGGCAAGCGGTTCACCGAGCCGACGGTGATCACCGACGAGGTGCTCAGGGAGATCCGCCGGCTGATCCCGGTCGCGCCGCTGCACAACCCGGCGAACATCACCGGCATCGAGGTGGCCCGGGCGCTCCGGCCGGACCTGCCGCAGGTGGCCGTGTTCGACACCGCCTTCCACGCCTCGATGCCCGAGTACGCGGCCCGCTACGCGATCGACAAGGCCGTCGCCGACGAGCACCGGGTGCGCCGCTACGGCTTCCACGGCACCTCGCACCAGTACGTCTCACGGGCCACCGCCCGGCTGCTCGGCAAGGACCCGGCCGAGGTCAACGTGATCGTGCTGCACCTGGGCAACGGCGCCTCCGCCTCGGCGGTCAGCGGCGGCCGCTGCGTGGACACCTCGATGGGCCTCACCCCCCTGGAGGGCCTGGTCATGGGCACCCGTTCGGGTGACATCGACGCGGGCGTGGTGTTCCACCTGCACCGGGTCGGCGGCCTGTCCGTCGACCAGATCGACGACCTGCTCAACCGCCGCAGCGGGCTGCGCGGCCTGTGCGGCGAGAACGACATGCGGGAGATCATGCGTCGCGCCGACGAGGGGGACGCGGACGCGCAGCTCGCCTTCGACGCGTACGTCCACCGGCTGCGCAAGTACATCGGCGGCTACTACGCGGTGCTCGGCCGGGTGGACGCGATCGCGTTCACCGCGGGCGTCGGGGAGAACGCCGCGCCGGTGCGCGCGGCGGCCACCGCGGGACTGGAGGAGCTGGGCATCGCCGTGGACCCGGAGCTGAACTCGGTGCGCTCGGGCGACGCCCGGATCATCTCGCCCGGGTTCTCCCGGGTGGCGGTCGCGGTGGTGCCGACCGACGAGGAGCTGGAGATCGCCCGGCAGGCCTTCGCCCTGGTGCACCGCGAGAGCGAGCTGTCCGAGGACTGACACGGAATCGTCTCGTTCCTCGGGATCATTCGTCGGCGATTCCTCCCGGTCCGTGCCGAATGCACCTATAACACGAACGGATAGACTGATCCATATGCGCCGAGCGAAAATTGTCTGCACCCTGGGTCCGGCCACGGACTCCTACGAACAGCTGAAGGCCATCGTCGAGGCGGGCATGAACGTCGCCCGACTGAACATGAGCCACGGCAACCACGCGGACCACGAGGAGCGGTACCGCAAGGTCCGCCAGGTCTCGGAGGACACCGGCAAGGCCATCGGCGTCCTGGCCGACCTCCAGGGTCCCAAGATCCGTCTGGCGACCTTCGCCAACGGCCCGGTGACCGTCGACAACGGCGACGAGTTCACCATCACCACCGAGGACGTCCCCGGTGACCAGCACATCTGCGGCACCACCTACAAGGGCCTGCCCGGCGACGTGAAGCCCGGCGACCCGATCCTGATCAACGACGGCGTCATCGCCCTGGAGGTCGTCAGCGTCGACGGCCCGCGGGTGAAGACCGTGGTGGTCGAGGGCGGCGTGCTCTCGAACAACAAGGGCATCAACCTGCCCGGTGCGGCCGTGAACGTCCCCGCGCTGTCCGAGAAGGACAAGGACGACCTGCGCTTCGCGCTGCGTCTGGGCGTCGACATGGTCGCGCTGTCCTTCGTCCGCAACGCGGAGGACATCAAGGACGTCCACGAGGTCATGGACGAGGTCGGCATCCGGGTGCCGGTCATCGCCAAGATCGAGAAGCCGCAGGCCGTCGAGGCCATGGAGGAGATCGTCCTCGCCTTCGACGCCATCATGGTCGCCCGCGGCGACCTGGCCGTCGAGTACCCGCTGGAGCGGGTGCCGCTGGTCCAGAAGCAGCTGATCACCCTGGCCCGCCGCAACGCCAAGCCGGTCATCGTCGCCACCCAGATGATGGAGTCGATGATCCACGCCTCGCGCCCGACCCGCGCCGAGGTCTCCGACGTCGCCAACGCCATCCTGGACGGCACCGACGCGGTGATGCTCTCCGCCGAGTCCAGCGTCGGCAAGTATCCGGTCGAGACCGTCCGCACCATGAGCCGGATCTGCGAGAAGGCCGAGGAGGAGCTGGTCTCCCAGGGCCTCCAGCCGCTCAACCCGGGCCGCAAGCCGCGCACCCAGGGCGGCTCCGTCGCCCGCGCCGCGTGCGAGCTGGGCGACTTCCTGAACGGCAAGGCGCTGATCGCGTTCACCAAGTCCGGTGACACCGCGCGTCGGCTGTCCCGCTACCGTTCGCCGATCCCGGTGATCGCGTTCACCCCGGACTCGGCCACCCGCAACCAGCTCTCGCTGAGCTGGGGCGTCGAGTCGTACGTCACCGAGCAGGTGGCCACCACCGACGCGATGGTCGCGCAGGTCGACCGCGAGCTGCTGAAGCTGGGCGAGCTGGGCGAGGGCGACACCGTGATCGTCACCGCCGGTGTCCCGGTCGGCATCCCCGGCACCACCAACATGGTGCAGGTGCACCGCGTGGGCGGCCACGGCGAGTGACGCCCCGGTAGTACGAACGCCGGTGGGGCGGTCCTCCGTAAACGGGAGGGCCGCCCCACCGGCGTTTCGCGTCCGCTACCCGGCGCCGTGCGTCCGCCGCTCGGCGGTCACTTGTCGCTGTAGGGCGCGTCGTCGTTGAACAGGTGCATCCCCGGGATGTGCAGGGTGCCGCCGAACTGGCCGGCCTGCTTGGCCGTCACCCCGGTCAGCTCGATGTCCAGCGGGATCGGGATGGCGCCGATCAGGTCGTACAGCCAGCGCGGCAGGGTGTCCGGGGTGAGGGTGATCTCGCCCAGGTCGATCGGGATCGGCAGGCCGAGCAGCTTGGACAGGTGGCCGGACAGCCGCTCCACGTACATGGTGACCGGGCCGTTGCGCATGGTCGAGGTCGAACCCGGGGCGCTCTGGACGTGGAAGGTGACGCCGTTGCCCTCCAGGGTCGACATGTCGAGGTTCTCGATGTCGACGCTGTCGACCACGAACTTCAGCACCCGCTTGGTGCCGGTCGGGGTCTTCACGTCGTAGACGCCGTGGAAGGCCGCGCCGTGCAGGCCGAGCCGGCTGGTCTGCAGCGTCCAGTTCTGCTCCGGGACGACGTGCTCGGCGGTGGCCGCACCGGCGGTCAGGTTCCGGGCGTCCACGTCGCAGTTGGGGTTCGCGGTGGGCGAGCCGGACGGGGTGACGGCGGCCGAGGAGCCCGCCGACGGGGTCGTGGACGGAGCCGCCTTGCCACTCGCCTTGCCGCCCGCCTTGGCGCCCGAGGCGGTGGCGGCCGGCGAGGGCTGCCCGCCCGAGGGCTGGTCGGCGGCGGGCTTCCCGTCCGGGGACTGGGCGGCGGGCGGCGCGGCCTGCTGGGTGCCGGCGGCCGGGGCCTGCGGCTGGGCGGGCTGCGCCGGGGTGCCGACCCGCGGGGCGGGGGCGGCCGGGCCCTGGGGGGTGGCACTCGGTGTCGCGCTCGGCGAAGGAGTGGCCGAACCGCCCGGGTTCAGCAGGTGGTTGATGCCGCCGACCAGGTCGTCGATCAGCCCGGCCCGGCTCGCGGTGGCCGTGCCGCTCCCGGTGCCCGGGTAGACGGCGCTGACCGCGCCGGAGCCGCCGGTGGTGGCGGAGCGGACGGCCGACTGGGGGGCCGCCGTCGCCGGGGGCTTCACCGGCGCGGTGGTCGGCGCCGTGGTCGGTATCTGGGTCGGCGTGGTGGTCGGCGCGGTGGTCGGCAGCGAGCTCGGACCGGACGAGGGTGTCGTCGTCGGGCTCCCGGTCGCCCCCGGCGTACCGGTCGGCGCGGGCGGCGGCTCGGGCAGCTCGCTCTTGGGGACGGGCGTCTCCTCGACCGGCGCCACGTCCGGCACGGCCACCGGCGCGTTGCCGCACGGCTTGCCCGCGGCGGACTCGGCGACCGCCGGGTTGGGCGTGTAGGCGGCCGCCATCAGCAGCGCGGTCGGCACCGCGGCCATCGCCAGGGCGCGGCCTCTCAGCCGGACCCGGACCGGCGTGCGCGGCGCGGCGTGCCGGCCGGAGCGCTGCGCGGGGACGGCCGTGCCCTCTGCTTGCTCGGCCGGCCCGGTCACCGCGCCCCCTCCTGCTCCCCGGCGGTGCCCTGCTTCGGAACGGCGGCCTCGGCGGCGGGCTCGGCCGCGGGCTCGGCGGCCTGCTCCACGGGCCCGGCCTGGGCGGGCAGCTTCGCGGTGGGCGCCTCGACGGCGGCGGTCTCGGTGGCAGCCTCAGCGGTGGTGGCCTCAGCGGTGGCAGCCTCGGCGGTGGTGGCCTCGGCAGCGGCGCTCTCGGTGGCGACGCTCTCCGCCACCGCACCGTCCGCCGGCCGGCCGCGCCGTGCGCGCCGCCCCTTGGCCGGCGCGGTG
This sequence comes from Kitasatospora sp. NPDC056076, assembly GCF_042266305.1. Classification (NCBI taxonomy): domain Bacteria; kingdom Bacillati; phylum Actinomycetota; class Actinomycetes; order Kitasatosporales; family Streptomycetaceae; genus Kitasatospora; species Kitasatospora sp. NPDC056076. Next base: position 21,261 of record NZ_JBHJWG010000029.1, on the reverse strand, counting down.
GACGGCTCCGGCAGCGGCGCCCAGGAGACCATCAGTCCGCCGCCGATCAGACCGGGCAGCAGGGCGAGGCCGAAGCCCGCGAGGTTGGAGACCGGGATCGAGACCAGCGTCAGCAGGATGGTCGCGATGCCCGCGAAGACCCGGACGGCGGGCTGGAACCAGGCGGTCAGCCCGAGGATGATCATCAATACCCCGATGATCAGCGACCCGGCACCGGCCGTGGTGGACATCGCGATGGTCAGCCCGCCGAAGGTGAGGTGGGCGTACGGGAAGTAGAGGATCGGGACGCCGGCGATCATGGCCAGCAGGCCGCCCCAGAAGGGCCTGGAGCGGCGGAATTCACGGAAGTGCCGCCAGAGCCACCCGACGGGGTTCTGCTGACGGGGCCGCGTCTCGACCGTTGCGCTGGACATGGTGCAGCTCCTCGACGTCGCTACGAGGGAAGAACGAAAAAGGTGGGTGCCGGGGGTGGCGGTCGCCCGCCGCCCCCGGCCCCGGGTTGCCCAGTCATCCGGGCACGCCGGTCGGCGTGCCGTCAGACGTGGCTCAGAAGCACTCGTTGCCGGCGCCGTCGCCGCTCTTGAGCGCGAGGTTGAGGCCGTTCAGCTTGAACGTGCCGGCCGAGGTGGCCCGCGCGGTCTGCTGGACGCCGCTCAGGTCGGCGGTCTTGGCGGACTGGGCGAAGCCGGTCGCGCCGGTCGGCAGGCCGGCGCCGCCGCCCGCCTTGGTGACACCCGCGTGCGGGGCCCAGCCCTGGGTGGCCGTACCCGAGAGGGTGGAGGCGTCCTGGCCGATGTTCATCTGGGTGAAGGTCGCGTCCGCCTTCAGCTGCTCCAGGTCGATCAGCAGGTTGTCGGCCTGGACCGGCTTGCCCGCCTCGGTACCGGCGTGCAGCTGGAGGGTGATCTTGCCCAGCCCGAAGCCGGACAGGTCCGTCACCACCGACTGGCACAGGTTGGTGATGTCGGCGTGGTCGAAGGCCGAGACCGCGACCGGGTGGGGCTTGCCGTTCGCCTCGATGTCGACCGAGCCGAACTGGGAGAAGTTGGTGCCGTGCAGCTGGTCGGTGCTGACCTTGAACTGCTGGCCGGAAATGCTGAACGAGGCGGCGAGCGCACTGTTGGCGATCGAGACGCCGACCATCGCGGTGGCCGCGACGCTCGGCACCATCACCAGGGCGAAGCGCTTCCAGCGGGTCTTGCCGTAGGTCTTGGACATGCGAGTCCTCCTTCTAGGACGTACATCTCCGGCTTCCCGGCGGCGCGTCCCGCGCCGGTGGGAGCCTGGGATGGGAGAGAGCTACGTCCTCGGTAGCGGAGAGCGCCTTGGGCGTCGTCGGACGCGGGAGCGGCCTGCGTACTGCGGCACTCCCGTCCCGAAACCGGCCGTCCTTGCGGGACGACGGGTCGGACCGACGACATCGGCGATCACCCCCGAGCGACAACCAGCGACCGCGCAGGGCCGCGCGGCCGGTCGAGGACAGGAACCGCCGTGGGACCGCGGATACCCCCCTGCCCTCCCTACCGCCGACCGGAGCCGGCGGATCACCCGGTGGGGATCCCGCGCTCCGCGTGGCCGACGGGCTGTCGGAGGGTGTGGAGTCTGGGACCGGGCGTGGCCGATCGTGCTTGAATCCCGGGCGAAGCACAAGGGGTGCCTTACTGACGGGTAATGCAACACCAGGTGGCATTGATCATGGAATTGACCCGAGTTGCACCGTGCGTGACGCGTTGAAGGAAACGTGACGGCGAAATCTGCCGGAAACAGGAGCGAAACACCCGTGGGTGGTCACGGAAAGTGACCACCCACGGGTGAAATCAAGATTTGGTAAACCTCTGTCCGGTTGACCGGATTGTCGCCAAATCACCAGGCGACACCGCAGGTCATCCGAGGTGCCAGGCACCCGGTGCCAGCACCGGGGCCGGGCCGCCGCGGGAGCGGCTCGGAACGGCGGGCTCAGAACAGCACGCGGCTCAGAACAGCACGCGGGCCAGCGCCGCACGGGCCACGACCACCCGCGGGTCCTCCGGGCCGATCACCTCGAACAGCTCCAGCAGGCGCAGCCGGGCGGTGTCCCGGTCCTCGCCGAAGGTCCGGCCGACGGTGTCCACCAGACGCCCGAAGGCGTCCTCGACGTGACCGCCCACCAGGTCCAGGTCAGCGGCCTGCAGCTGGACGGCGACGTCCTTCGGGTCGGCGGCGGCGGCCGCCCGGACCGACTGGAGGTCCAGGCCCTCGACCCGGTGGAGCAGCTCGGCCTGCGCCAGGCCCAGCTTGGCCTCGGTGTTGCCCGGCTGGTCGACCAGCACGTTCCGGTACGCCTGGACGGCGCCGCTCAGGTCGCCGGCGTCCAGCGCGTCGTGCGCGGCGGCCAGCGCCGGGTCCTCCGGCCGCTGCACCGCGGCGTCGTCGGCCTCGCCCGGGACGACCGCGCCGCCGGAGATGCCGAAGCGCTGCTCGGCGACCAGGATCAGCTGGTCCAGCACCTTGCGGACGTTGGCGGCGCTCTCCGCGCCCTGGAACAGCGGCACCAGCTGACCGGCCACCACGGCCATCACGGCCGGGATGCCCTGGATGCCGAACTGCTGGGCGATCAGCTGGTTGGCGTCCACGTCGATCTTGGCGAGCACGAAGCGGCCGGCGTACTCCTCGGCCAGGCCCTCCAGGATCGGGCTGAGCTGCTTGCAGGGCCCGCACCACTCGGCCCAGAAGTCGATGACGACCGGCACCTCGGCGGAGCGCTGGACGACCTCGGTCTCGAAGGTGTCCTCGGTGACGTCGATGACGAGCGGGTAGGCGGGCTGGGGGGCGGCGACTCCGTCCGCTTCGGCGGCGGCCGCCTGACGGGCCCGCTCGGCCCGGGCCTGCTCGGCCTTCTGGGCGGCCTCACCGGCCGCCTTCACCGCGGCGAGGTCGACCGCACCGCGCAGGGAGGAGCTGTTGAGACGCGAATTCCGTGGCTGCATGGCACCATCCTCCCCCGTCCGTACTGCTCGCGGGCACCAACCTCCGGAAAGTCGCCTCGCGCGGGCTGCGCGGTGCGGGTTCCCGGTCGGTGCGCCCTTCCCCCGGTAGCCTGAACCGTTCGGCGCGGATCCCCACCCGCACCCGCGCCGCCCCGTCCCACGGGGTCGGCGCCTGGTTGTCACTGCTTTCGCTACAGGTCGTAGCGTAACTGGAGCCGGTGCCCCGGCCGCAAGCCCCACCGGCGGTTCGGGGACGTGAGCTGCCCCACTTTCACGGTCCGCCCGGCTGCCCGAATCGGCGAACAGTCGCTACCGTTACCAGCCCCACCCAGGTTACTTACCAGTAGATCGCAAGGAGGCCCGGTGCCGGCCGCCCAGCCCTCCGTGAGACCGGACGACACCGTCCGGGACGGCTCCGCTCGGGAGGGCTCCGCTCGGGAGGGCACCGCCCGGGAGGGCGCCGTCCGGGCCAAGGGCCGCCCGCGCAGCGCCGCCGCCGACCTCGCGATCCTCGACGCCACCCGCGAGGCCCTCGCCGAACACGGCTGGGGCGGACTGACCATGGGCCACGTCGCGAGCCGGGCCGGGGTCGCCAAGACCACGCTCTACCGGCGCTGGCCCTCCAAGAACGAGCTGGTGGTCGACGCCGTCGCCAGCCTCTTCGACGAGCTGGTGATGCCCGACCTCGGCAGCCTGCGGGCCGACATCGAGGCCGTGGTCGGCCAGTTCGCCGACCTGCTGGCCCGCCCGGAGACCCAGGCCGCGCTGCTCGCCCTGTTCGCCGAGGGCACCCGGGACCCCCAGCTGCGCCGCCGGATCCGGGAGGCCATCGTGGACCCGCAGAAGCGGCTGGTCCGGCAGGGCCGGGCGGCCGCCCAGGCGCGCGGCGAACTGGAGGCGGACACCGACACCGCCTCGGCCTGCGAGGAGGTCGACATCATCTTCGACACCATCGCCGGCACCGTCGAGCACCGCGTGCTGGTCAGCGGCGAGCCGATCACCCCCGCGTGGACCCGCCGCTTCATCGACCTGCTGCTCGGACCGCTGATCATCGGCTGACGGCACGCCGGAGCCGCCGTACGGACCTCCGTACGGCGGCTCGGGTGCTCAGCGGGTCAGAAGGCCGCGTTCTCCTGGTACGTCCCCCACTCCTGCCGCAGCGCGTTGCAGATCTCGCCCAGGGTCGCCTCGGCGCGCACCGCGTCCAGCATCGGCGGGATCATCGACTCGCCCGAGCGGGCCGCCGCCAGCATGGCGTCCAGCCCGGCCCGCACCGCCGCCTCGTCCCGGGCCGCCTTGCGCTCGCCGAGCACCCGCACCTGCTCGCGCTCGACCTCGTGGCTGACCCGCAGGATCTCCAGGTCGGGGGTGACGCTGCGCGGGTGGCAGTTGACGCCGACCACGCGCTTGTCCCCCTTCTCCACCGACTGCTGGTACTGGAAGGCCGCCTCGGCGATCTCGCCGGTGAACCAGCCCTCCTCGATGCCGCGCAGGATGCCGGAGGTGATCGGGCCGATCTCGTGGTCCTCCCGGCCCTTGTCCAGGATCCGCCGGAAGATCGCCTCGGCCTGCTGCTCGATCCGGTCGGTCAGCGCCTCGACGTACCAGGAGCCGCCCAGCGGGTCGGCCACGTTGGTGACGCCGGTCTCCTCCATCAGCACCTGCTGGGTGCGCAGCGCGATCTCGGCGGCCTGCTCGGAGGGCAGCGCCAGGGTCTCGTCCAGCGCGTTGGTGTGCAGCGAGTTGGTGCCGCCGAGCACCGCGGAGAGCGCCTCGACCGCGGTGCGCACCACGTTGTTGTACGGCTGCTGCGCGGTGAGCGAGACGCCGGCGGTCTGGGTGTGGAAGCGCAGCCACTGCGCCTTGTCGGTCTTCGCGCCGAAGCGGTCGCGCATCCAGCGGGCCCAGATCCGGCGCGCGGCGCGGAACTTGGCGATCTCCTCGAAGAAGTCCAGGTGGGCGTCGAAGAAGAAGGACAGGCCGGGCGCGAAGACGTCCACGTCCAGGCCGCGGGACAGGCCCAGTTCGACGTAGGCGAAGCCGTCCGCGAGGGTGTACGCCAGCTCCTGCGCGGCCGTCGCCCCGGCCTCGCGGATGTGGTAGCCCGAGACGGAGAGCGGCTTGTACGCCGGGATGCCCCGGGCGCAGTGCTCCATCAGGTCGCCGATCAGGCGCAGGTGCGGCTCGGGGGCGAAGAGCCACTCCTTCTGGGCGATGTACTCCTTGAAGATGTCGGTCTGCAGGGTGCCGTTGAGCACCGCCGGGTCCACGCCCTGGCGCTCGGCGGCGACCAGGTACATGCAGAAGATCGGGACGGCCGGGCCGCTGATCGTCATCGAGGTGGTGACCTCGCCGAGCGGGATGCCGGCGAACAGCACCTCCATGTCGGCGGCCGTGTCGATGGCGACGCCGCAGTGGCCGACCTCGCCGAGCGACTTGGGGTCGTCCGAGTCGTACCCCATCAGGGTGGGCATGTCGAAGGCGACCGAGAGGCCGCCGCCACCCGCGTCCAGGATCATCCGGTAGCGCTCGTTGGTCTGCTGGGCGTTGCCGAAGCCGGCGAACTGCCGGATGGTCCAGGTGCGGCCGCGGTAGCCGGTGGGGTGCAGGCCGCGGGTGAACGGGTACTCGCCGGGCCAGCCGATCCGCTCGAAGCCCTCGACGGGCTGCCCGGGCGCCGGGCCGTAGACCGGCTCGACCTCGTCGCCGGAGAGGGTGGTGAAGTCCGCGTCGCGCTTGCGGGCCTTGTCGTACCGCTGCTGCCAGCGCTGCCGTCCGCGCTCGATCTCCTCGGCGTCCATGGGCCGAACTCCGCTCCGTACGGCCGCCACGGCACCGGGCGGCACAGCTATTAGGACGTCCTACTAATTTACTCGGACGTCCTAGTACTTGTCGATGGAGCCCCGCCCGCGGAAACGGCAGCGGCCGGGAACGACCCGGCCCGGTCGGACCCGGATGCGCCGAGGGCGCCCCTCCCCCGCTCGGGGAAGGGGCGCCCTCGTGGCGCGCGCTCGTGGCGCGGGCGGCTCAGACGCCGGCCGGCTGACGGGCGCCGCCCGCCGGCAGCTGCTCGGCGGCCTCGCGGGCCACCCGGCGCTCGAAGACGAAGGAGAGGAACGGGATGCAGCCCGCCGCCAGGGTCAGCACCAGGCGGCCGAGCGGCCACTTGAGCTTCTGCCCGAGCAGGAAGGTCACCACGAAGTACCCGATGTACAGGTAGCCGTGCAGCATCGCGACGTAGGTGGTCAGGTCCTCGGCGGTGCTGAACCCGTACTTCGCGACCATGAAGCCGCAGAACACCAGGAGTGCCACACCGGTCGCAATGGCCAGGCCGCGGTACCAGCCCAGCAGGGGGGTCGCCTTCATACTCTTCCTCGCCTCGCTCGGCTTTTTCGGCCGGTACGCCCGGATCCGCGCACCGCTCCCACGAGGGTAGCCGCCCTCACGGCCGCCCTTCCGCAGCCCCCTCGTCCGGCTCGGCGAAGTCGCCCGCCGCGATCCGCAGCGGCTTGAGCAGTTCGAAGACCTGCCGGCACTGCTCGGGGCCGTACTCCTCCAGCCCGAACTCCATCGACATCAGCTCCCGGGTGGCCTCCTCGACCACCTCGCGGCCGCGCCCGGTGATCGCGGCGAGCACCCCGCGGCCGTCCAGCGGGTTGGGGCGGCGGGCGACCAGGCCGGCCCGCTCCAGGCGGTCGACGGTGTTGGTGACGCTGGTCGGGTGGACCATCAGCCGCTCGCCGATCTTGGAGAGCGAGAGCTCGCCGGTCCGGCTGAAGGTCAGCAGCACCAGCGCCTCGTACCGGGCGAAGGTCAGTCCGTACGGCTTGAGCACCGCGTCGACCCGGGACAGCAGGATCTGGTGGGCGCGCATGATCGAGGTGATCGCCGCCATCGAGGGCACGGTGCCCCAGCGGCGGGCCCACAGTTCGTCGGCGCGGGCGATCGGGTCGAAGTCGAGTGCGAGGGGCTTGGCCACCTCCTTACCGTACCGGCGGACGGGACGTGTGCTACCAGCCGTCCTGATGGTGGACAAGCGCGACGCGTGGCGGGATCCCGCCAATCGGACGGCCAGGTCCATACCTGGACATTGCGTCGGTGTGAACTGCGGGCAACAGCCGCCCGGCACAACGGGGTTGGCCATCGAACGCCCGAACGCCCCGCTAGCAGGCCTCGGTTCGGACCGGAACCCGCTGAAAGTCGGGGCGGAACGCCCCCTTTGTCCGCCCGTTCACATTCCTTCGTCTTGGCGGGACTTGGCCAATTCATGAGGAAGACCTGTCATTTGATTTGCTCGATTGTCATGCTTTCCGCCAACCCCGTTCGACCGCCACCACCCCCACCCAACCGGTGGCAGCCGCACGACCGTTCGGGGTCCTCGCACGTCAGCGCCCGTCCCGCCCCGAAGGTGCCGAACCCGGCCCCCGGGACGCGGCGCGACCGCGCCCACACGCGGTTTCCCGGAAGGACTCGTCCGTGAAGCGAAAGCTCGCCGCAGTCGCCGTACTCTCCGCCACCGCTCTGCTCACCGGTGTCGTCCAGGCCGGCGCGGCCCAGGCCGACCCCGCCCCGCAGGCCGGCAGCTCCCAGCAGCTCGCCGCCCTGCTCGCCCAGGCGAACGGCCAGTCCGGCAAGGTCGCCCACGCCCTGGCCCTCGGCGGCCAGGAGCAGCTGGTGGCCAAGGACGTCGTGGTGGACGCCGACGGCACCCGCCACCTCCGCTACGAGCGCACCCTCGCCGGGCTCCCCGTCCTCGGCGGCGACCTGGTCGTGCACCAGAAGGCGGACGGCACCACCACCGCCGTGGACAAGGCCATCGGCGCCAAGCTCGCGCTGCCCAGCCTCACCCCGCAGATCCCCGCGGACAAGGCGGCCGCCCAGGCCACCGGCGCCGTGCAGTCCACCGTCGGCATCACCGTCGACGAGGACGAGGCGCCGCTGACGGCGGTGCACCAGACCGGCAAGGCCGAGCTGGTGGTCTGGGCCACCGACGGCAGCCCGCGCCTGGCGTACCGCACCACGGTCGAGGGCGAGCGCGCCGACGGCACCCCGAGCCGCCAGCTGCTGGTCACCGACGCGGCGAGCGGCCAGGTGCTGTCCACCCACGAGGAGGTGCAGACCGCCGCCGGCACCGGCAAGGGCGTCTTCGTCGGCACCGTCCCGCTGACCACCACCCAGAGCGGCAGCTCCTACCAGCTCAAGGACGCCACCCGCGGCGGCCAGGCGACCTACACCCTCAAGGGCAAGACCTCCGGCTCCGGCACCCTGGTCGCCAACACCACCAACAGCTTCGGCAACGGCCTGGCCTCCAACGCGGAGTCCGCCGCCGTGGACGCCCAGTACGGCGCCGCGGTCACCTGGGACTTCTACAAGAACACCTTCGGCCGCAACGGCATCAAGAACAACGGTGTCGGCGCCGCCAGCCGGGTCCACTACGGCTCCAACTACGTGAACGCGTTCTGGGACGACTCCTGCTTCTGCATGACGTACGGCGACGGCTCGGGCAACACCCACCCGCTCACCGCGCTGGACGTGGCCGGCCACGAGATGAGCCACGGCGTCACCTCCGCCACCGCCGGCCTCAACTACTCCGGTGAGTCCGGCGGCCTCAACGAGGCCACCTCGGACATCTTCGGCACCATGGTCGAGTGGTACGCCAACCTGCCCTCCGACAAGCCGGACTACCTCATCGGCGAGCAGATCAACATCAACGGTGACGGCAAGCCGCTGCGCTACATGGACCAGCCGTCCAAGGACGGCGCCTCGGCGGACTACTGGTCCTCCACGGTCGGCAACAAGGACGTCCACTACTCCTCCGGCGTCGCCAACCACTTCTTCTACCTGCTGTCCGAGGGCAGCGGCGCCAAGACCATCAACGGCGTCAACTACAACAGCCCGACGTACAACGGCTCCAGCCTCTCCGGCATCGGCCGGGACAAGGCGGCGAAGATCTGGTACCGCGCGCTGACCACCTACTTCACCTCCACCACCAACTACGCGGCGGCCCGCACCGGCACCCTCAAGGCCGCGGCGGACCTGTACGGCGCCACCAGCGCCGAGTACAGCGCCGTCGCCGCGACCTGGACCGCCGTCAACGTGAAGTGACGCCCGGCGGAAGGTGAGCTGGACGCCCGGGGCCCCGTTGGAGGGCAGGCCCCGGGCGTCCGTCCATGTCCGCCGCCGGCCCGCCGCGCCCCCGCGCCCCCGCGGCGCGTCAAGCGGTCCCGGTTGGCGGAGTCCCGCCAGCCGGGACGAACCGACGATTCCGGACAGTGGACGGCAACCGAACCATCCGCACCGCCCCTGGCGACTCCTGGCCAATCCCGGGAGGCGCCCTGTCCTTTCCTGCCACGGATTGTCATGCTTATGACCAAGCTCCCGCCCGACGGTCCGTCGCCCCCACCCGACCGACGGACCGTCAGCGGCCGCACGGGAGCAGCACGTTCGCGCCCTACCGCCCCAACGGCGCCACCCCCGGCGCCCCGGTACGCGGCGCACCCGCACGCACGCGCGGGTCCCGTGGAAGGAACTGCCCCACGTGAAGCGAAAGTTGACCCTCCCGGCGGTGCTCTCCGCCACCGCACTGCTGGCCGGCGTCGTCCAGATCGCCGCCCTCCCCGCCGCCCAGGCCGCCGACCTGTCGCAGTCCGCGCCGCTCGCGATCGCCGCCGGCCAGAGCGCCCCGCTCGCCGGCGCGCTCGCCCTGGGCACCCAGGAGCGGCTGGTCGCCAAGGACGCCGTGGTGGACGCCGACGGCACCCGCCACCTCCGGTACGAGCGCACCTACGCCGGCCTGCCGGTGCTGGGCGGCGACCTGGTCGTCCACCAGCGCCCGAACGGCTCGGTGGCCTCGGTGGACCGCGCCTTCGACGGCCGGATCGCCCTGCCGAACGGCCTGGCCCCCGGCCTGTCCGCCGACCAGGCCGCCGCACGGGCCACCGACGCGGTGCGGGCGACCGTCGGCCTGGCCGCCGACGACGACGAGGCCGCGCTCAGCCGGGTGGACGGCACCGACCGGACGGACCTGGTGGTCTGGGCCGCCGACGGCAACCCGCGGCTGGCCCACCGCACGGTGGTGCGCGGCGAGCGCTCCGACGGCACCCCGAGCAGCCAGCAGGTGGTCACCGACGCGGCCACCGGCGACCTGCTCTCCACCCACGAGGAGGTCCAGACCGCGGCCGGCAGCGGCAAGGGCGTCCACGTCGGCACCGTCCCGCTGACCACCACCCAGAGCGGTTCGACCTACTCGCTCAAGGACGCCACCCGGGGCAACCAGTCGACCACCGACCTCAAGGGCGGCACCTCGGGCAACGGCTCGCTGTTCACCGCCACCAGCAACACCTGGGGCAACGGCCTCACCTCCAACCGCCAGTCGGCCGCCGTGGACGCCCAGTTCGGCGCCTCGGCCACCTGGGACTTCTACAAGAAGACCTTCGGCCGCAACGGCATCAAGAACAACGGCGTGGGCGCCCTCAGCCGGGTGCACTACGGCTCGAACTACGTCAACGCGTTCTGGAACGACTCCTGCTTCTGCATGACCTACGGCGACGGCAACGGCAACACCAACCCGCTCACCGCGATCGACGTCTCCGGCCACGAGATGACCCACGGCGTCACCTCCGCCACCGCGGGCCTCAACTACTCCGGCGAGTCCGGCGGCCTCAACGAGGCCACCTCGGACATCTTCGGCACCATGGTCGAGTGGTACGCCAACCTGCCGGCGAACCCGCCGAACTACTGGATCGGCGAGAAGATCAACATCTTCGGCAACGGCAAGCCGCTGCGCTACATGGACAAGCCCTCGCTGGACGGCAAGTCCGCGGACTCCTGGTACTCCGGCGTCGGCAACCTGGACGTCCACTACTCGTCCGGCATCGCCAACCACTTCTTCTACCTGCTCTCCGAGGGCAGCGGCGCCAAGAGCATCAACGGCTACAACTACAACAGCCCGACCTCCAACGGCTCGAAGGTCACCGGCATCGGCCGGGACAAGGCGGCCGCGATCTGGTACCGCTCGCTGACCGTGTACTTCACCTCCACCACCAACTACAAGGCCGCCCGCACCGCGAGCCTCAAGGCCGCGGCCGACCTCTACGGCGCCAACGGCGCCGAGTACAAGGCGGTGGCGGCGGCCTGGAGCGGGGTCAACGTCAACTGACCGCGCCCCGCACGAGCCATCCCCGGTAAGAAACGGCGACAGGCTGCCGCGGCCCTTTGGGAGAGGAGGCCGTGGCAGCCTGTCGGCCGTCCACCCGGAGCGGGATCAGGCGGTGGCGGGCTCCAGCTCGCCGCGCTCCTCGCGGCCGAGCATCCGCTCGGCGAAGAAGCCGCCGAAGGGCAGCACCGAGAGCACGAAGAGCAGGGCGCCGCGCTTGACGTCCCACTTCTGCGCCTGCCAGGCCTGGATCCAGAAGACCACGTACAGGACGAACAGGACCCCGTGGACCATGCCCATCACCGGCACGGCGTCGAAGGACGTGGTCCGCTTCAGCACCGAGCAGATCAGCAGCAGGACGAAGGAGATCGCCTCGGGGGCGGAGACCAGGCGCAGGCGGTGGACGGCGCTGCTGTTCACGTTGGATACCTCAATACGGGGGTCGGAGGCGTGGGCACGCTTGTGAAGCGACTCACAAGCCTTCCGGCCATTATCACCGAGCACACGTACGGGCCCCGGGCCGGGGGTGGCCACCGTGCCGGATGTCACAGCCACACACCAGAACCCCGCCGGCCGCAGCAGGGCGTCGCCCGTACCCCCTATCCTGCTGCCCGCGCGCCCAACGGAACCGGGCGCCACCGGCATCGCACCACGGGGGTAGCACCACATGTTCAAGCGTGACTGGGACCGCAGGACCTGCGCCAAGCGCGGCCACATCACCTACGCGCCGACCGAGCCCGAGCTGGCCGCCCGGCTGCACACCGCCACCGTCGTCGGCGACGCCTGGCGCTGCCTGCGCTGCGGCGACTTCGCGCTCGGCGCCCCGCACGGCTCCGGCCCGGCGGCGGACGCCCCGCTGGTGCCCCGCGGCAAGGCGCTGCGGGACCTCTTCATCCTGCGCTTCCTGGCCGTCGAGCGGGTGCTGCGCGGCGTGATCATCATCCTGATGGCCTGGGGCGTCTGGAAGTTCTCCAACAGCCAGGAGGCCGTGCAGCGGATCTTCGAGGACGACCTCACGATCTTCAAGCCGGTCACCGACCACTTCCACTGGGACCTCGACCACGCCCCGATCGTCGAGACCATCCGCAAGACCTTCGGCTACCAGAAGAAGACCCTGCTGGTCGTCGCGGGCGCGATGATCGCCTACGCGCTGATCGAGATCGTCGAGGCGGTCGGCCTCTGGCTGGGCCGGCGCTGGGCCGAGTACCTGACCGTGGTCGCCACCGCCGCCTTCCTCCCGCTGGAGGGCTACGAGCTGCACGAGCACGTCAGCGCCGTGAAGGTCTGCACCCTGCTGCTGAACATCGCCGCGGTGCTCTGGATCATGCTTTCCAAGCGGCTGTTCGGCCTGCGCGGCGGCGTGGTGGCCTTCGAGGCGGAGCGCCACTCGGCCTCGCTGCTGGAGGTCGAGGAGGCCGCCGGGACCGTCCCGCACCCGGGCCACGGCCACGGGGCGCACGCACGCTCCTGACGCGAACGATTGTCCCGAGTCCGTACCGGTCCGCCCCGGCCCTCTCGCCCGGCCGCCCCCGCGGCGGCTAGATTGCGGCCGTGGCACAGTTCAGACTCCAGGGATCAAGGGTCCTCGCCGTCGAGTTGGGCGGGGACGCCGTCAAGGCCCGGCACGGCTCGATGGTCGCGTACACCGGCCAGATGACCTTCAAGAAACTGACCGGCGGCGGGGACGGGCTGCGCGGCATGGTCGCCCGCAGACTCACCGGCGAGCGGATGACGGTCATGGAGGTGAAGGGGCAGGGCACCTGCTACTTCGCCGACCGGGCCACCGAGATCAACCTGGTCCGCCTCGACGGCGAGACGCTCTACGTCGAGGCGGACAACCTGCTCTGCACCGAGGCCGGGCTGCACACCGGCACCAGCTTCACCGGGCTGAACGGCGTCTCCTCGGGCAACGGCCTCTTCACCACCAAGGTGGAGGGGCACGGCTGGGCGGCCGTCACCTCCAACGGGCCGGCCGTCATCCTGCGGGTCGGCAAGGACATGCCGCTGCGGGTCGACCCGGGCGCGTACGTCGCGCACACCGGCAACCTGCACCGCAGCGTGAAGTCGGGCGCGGGCTGGACCACGGTGATCGGCGAGGGCGGCGGCGAGGCCGTGCAGGTCGAGTTCACCGGCGAGGGCCTGGTGTACGTCCAGCCCTCGGAGAAGGTCACCCTCGGGGGTGACGTCTGATGGGCTTCACCCGGATCAACGGCAAGATGGTCGAGGCCCAGGTGGTGCCCGGCCAGCGGCTGTTCAGCCAGCGCGGGGCGATGCTCGGGTACACCGGGGACGTCCGCTTCACCCCGAACATCACCGGCGGCCAGGGCGGGGTGATGTCGATGATCGGCCGGCGGGTCGCCAACGAGGACACCCCGCTGATGACGGTCGAGGGCCACGGCCGGGTGATGTTCGGCCACGGCGGCCACCACGTGCACGTGATCGACCTGGTCGGCGACACCCTGTTCGTCGAGGCGGACCGGCTGCTCGCCTTCGAGGGCACCCTGCGCCAGTCCACCGTCTTCCTCGGCTCGCAGGGCGGGGTGATGGGCATGGTCCGCGGCCAGGTCAGCGGGCAGGGCCTGTTCACCACCCGGCTGGAGGGCCACGGCTCGGTCGCGGTGATGGCCCACGGCGGCGTCTTCGAACTGCCGATCACCCCCGGCCAGTCGGTGCACGTCGACCCCCAGGCGTACGTGGGGCACCGCGGCGAGGTGCGCAACAAGCTGTCCACGGCGATCGGCTGGCGCGAGATGATCGGCCGCGGCTCGGGCGAGGCGTTCCAGCTGGAGCTGTCCGGGCAGGGCACGGCGTACGTCCAGGCGAGCGAGGAGAAGCTCTGATGTCCCACCCGCCGCAGCCTCCGCAGCCGCCGTACGGGGGAGGCTCCCCGCACGACCAGCCGACCCAGCCGGGTTTCACGGTGCCGCCGGACTACGGCCGCGCCGCCGGGTACCCGCCGCCCCCGCCCCCGTCCTACCAGCCGCAGGCCCAGCCGCAGCAGCCCCAGCAGTCCTACGCCCAGGAGCAGTTCGGCGGCGCGCAGGCCCCGCTGCCGACCGCCCACGGCGGCTCCGGCCCGGTGGTGTACGACGCGCACACCCTGCCGTCCAACGACAACGTCAACCCGTACGCCTTCGCGGTCGAGCTGAACGGCTCCTACTTCCTGCAGAAGGGCAAGATGGTCGCCTACTACGGCGACATCTCCTTCCGCGGCGTCGGCGCCGGGATGGTCGACCGGGTGCTCGGCCAGCACTTCAACTCGCCGCTGCACGCCTCGGACTGGGTGGTCGCCCAGGGCTCCGGCCGGCTGCTGCTGGCCGACCGGGCCTTCGACCTCAACTCCTACGACCTGGACGACGGCAACCTGACCGTCCGCTCCGGCAACCTGCTCGCCTTCGACCCGACGCTGCGGCTCAAGCAGTCGATCATCCCGGGTTTCCTGACCCTGATCGGCACCGGCCGCTTCGTCGCCGCCTCCAACGGGCCGGTGCACTTCGTGGAGCCGCCGGTCCGGGTGGACCCGCAGGCGCTGGTGGGCTGGGCGGACTGCCCGGCACCCTGCCACCACTACGACCACGACTACCTGCACGGGGTGGTCGGCGGCCTGCGCCGGCTGACCGGCATCGGCGGCGCCTCCGGCGAGGAGCACCAGTTCGAGTTCATCGGGGCCGGGCAGGTGCTGGTGCAGTCCAGCGAGACGCTGCTGGCCGAGCGGTCGGTCGGCCGGGTGGACGCCGAGGCCGGGGTCCCGGTCGGCGGGGTGCCGAACCAGCCGGGCCACGCCGGCGACCACCCCAACACCCCCGGCCTCGGTAACCTGGGCGAACTCGGGCGGCGTTTCGGCCTGTAAACTCGTACAAGATTGAACTAAATCAGCTATGCTGGACCCCATGGATACGCACACGACCGACACTGCGGACACTCCTCCGTCGCAGCCCGAGGAGGAGACTCCCTGGCTGACCGCCAGGGAGCAGCGGATGTGGCGCGCCCATCTGGAGGTCGCCAAGCTGCTGGACTACCAGCTCAGCCGCGAGCTCCAGCCCCACAGCCTGGCGATCAACGACTACGAGATCCTGGTCGTGCTCTCCGAGGCCCCGGACCACCGGATGCGGATGACGGACCTCGCCACCGCCACCCTCCAGTCCAAGAGCCGGCTCTCCCACCAGATCACCCGGATGGAGAACGCCGGGCTGGTGCTGCGCCAGGAGTGTCCCGGTGACCGCCGCGGCCTCTTCGCCCACCTCACCGAGCAGGGCTGGGAGACCATGCAGCGGGTCGCCCCCGACCACGTGCGCAGCGTCCGGGCCCACTTCATCGACCGCTTCACCCCGGAGCAGCTCGACGCCCTCTACGAGGCCCTGGCCCCGGTCGCCGACCACCTCCGCGGCCTGCGCGGCCGCTCGTAGCCCGACCGGCGGCCCCTACGTCGCCACCACCAGGCCGTGCCCGCGCAAGGCCGCGCGGGCGCGGGCAACGCCGCTGGGCGTGACGACAGCCCCGGTGCCGACAGCAACGGTTCTCGCACCCAAGCCCGCACACGCACGGCAGATCCCGGGCCAGGGCACCGGATCGTGGCACTTGGCGCACTCTGCGGGTACGGCCTGAGGCGCTCGGACGGGTGGCAGCTTGCGTTGCAGGCGATCGCGGAGGATCGCCGCCGGGGAGTGCATCGGCTGCGGAAGCCCGGGAAGCAGCGCCAGCGCCAGCTCGGCCTCGCTGCTGCCCCGCTCCAGCCACCGGGCGACGAGGGGAGCCAGCGCCTGCGCCTCGACCTCGCCGAGGCGCAGACGCGGTTCGGGCCGGATCACCCGGAACAGCGTGGCCACGGCTGCGCGCGTCCGTTCATCCGGGAGGGTGGGTTCTTGCCCCGGGTCCTTTACGGGAGGGGCGACAGCGCCGCCGATACCCCGTTCACCGGCAGCCGGACGCGGGACAACCGGTGCCGACTGAGGGGTGTCGAAGACATGGGCCTCGGAACGGACCGTCCCGTTGGACATCCGGACGGTGTCGACCCGGTAGTACCCGGCGTCCTTCAACTCCTTGAGC
This sequence comes from Kitasatospora sp. NPDC056076, assembly GCF_042266305.1. NCBI lineage: Bacteria > Bacillati > Actinomycetota > Actinomycetes > Kitasatosporales > Streptomycetaceae > Kitasatospora > Kitasatospora sp. NPDC056076. The sequence goes on along the minus strand of NZ_JBHJWG010000029.1, from coordinate 5,094 downwards.
GCCCGCCGAACGGCACCCCGCCCCTGCGGACTGCTGTCCGCCATCTGCCGACCGTCCTCGCGCCACCCGTCGGGGCGGGAGAGGAGGTCCGCGAGGAGGCCTCGGGCGGTGTAGCTGAGGCGACGGTCCTGGAGGAGGCCGTTTGGAAGAACGGTGAAACAGCGCGTCTGGGCGCTACGATGAATCTGCATTGGGAGTTGCTGCTCCTGTGCCAGACCCCGGGGTGTTCCACCACCGCCGGGGTCTTCTATGTTCTGTTGATGATGCGGAACGTAGCACAATCACTACGCTGAGTGCGAAGCATTGGGGAAACCGCAGTCAGATCGAGCGGCCGGTCGCCATGGGGCGGGCGCGTTCGAGGAGTTCGCGCACGTGAGGGTTGCGACGGTGCGGCCGGGTTGCGGCGAGCATCGTGCGGAATCGGTCGTCGGCACGGCCGGACTGGACTGCCGGGTAGTCGTCCAGGGCCCGATGCCAGTACGCGCAGGCTTCTTCGAGGCGTCCGGCCTGCAACTTCCACTCTGCGAGCATGCCGGTCATCCGTACGCGGTTGCGCACGTACACCGAGTACCGCAGGCGGTCGGACGCTTCCATCGCGGCAATGGCGCCGGCCTTGTCCCCAAGCTCCCAGCGGACCTTGGCCTCGTGGTAGGCGAGGGACGACGGGTCGTAGGAGCCGAACGCCTTGGCCTTGGACTCGGCCTGCTCCATCGCGACTTCCGCTATCCGGAGGTGATACAGGGCTCCGGCCTTGCCTCCGGTCTGGGCGGTTGCGTGGGCCTGTTGGCCGGCGAGGAAGGCCCTCATGCGGGGACCGGCCTGCGGGGAGGCGGCCGAGGCGGCGTCCGCGAGTCGCAGGGCGGTGCTGCCATGGCCGAGGTCGACGGCTTGCACGCTCATGCCCCGCAGGGTGGTGCAGTACGTGAGGTGGTCGCCCGCGTGCCCTGCCAGCTCCAGAGCCTTCAGGTAGTAACGCTGTGCCAAGGAGTCGTGGCGTTCGTCCATGGCCATGTAGCCGGTCAGGTAGCAGTGGTCGGCGGCGGCCGACAGCATGGCCTTGCGGACTCCCTCGGACGCCTCTGCCTGGAGGTACGGGGCGATCGTGTTGACCAGGAACGAGGCGGCCATCGGGCGGGCCGTCCGACCGCCGAACTGGTCGTCCAGGTCGCTGATCCGTTCGGTCATCGCGGCGACCGACTGGACCTCCGCCATGCCGATCCGCAGGTGCGGGTCGGTCCTCAACTTCTCGAGGCGGCCCACCAGGTCGGGCCAGCCCGGGATGGTGAGGGCCACCGAGTACAAGCTGGCTGTGAGAACTCCGCGCCGGGATGGGTCCATATCGAGGCTCCCCAGATCGATCAGCCCTGACACCGTATCCGTCGACTCGTCAACGGTGGTAGGCATGTTTCGAAATCCCGCCTCGACGGCGGTGATCGGCCGCTTGAGTCTCCGTGCCAGCGCCTCCAGGACCACTGGGAGGGCCTTCGCGGCCGGCGAAGTGCCGCCGAGCCAGTGCGAGACGGCCGAGGCGTCGTACTTGAGTCGCTGCCCGGTCTCAGTGCCAGTGCGATTGACCGCCCGCGCCAACTCGCTGTTGCCCCAGGCGGATTCGGCCATCAGCGAAGCGAGCTTGCGGTTCGGTTCACGGTCGGATCGCACGACAGTTCCCCCTTGCGGGCAAGTTTCAAGGGTTTCAACTTCCCGACTCGGCTCGACCATAGCCGACGACAGGGCAGGAATGTTGACTGTTCGTCATCGGCCAATCACCAGCAGTGGCGATGTCGCCGAGCTCCTCCTCGGCGAGCTCTTCGCCAACGCCGTCCAGCACTCCGACGCTCCCGACGACCGCCTCATCGAGATCCGCTCCGCCCTCACCAACCACCTCCTCCGCCTCGAAGTCCACGACGCCGGAACCGGACGCCCCTCCCTGCGGACCCCCGCCCTCTCCGACGAGCACGGACGCGGCCTCTTCCTCGTCAACGAGCTGGCCGAGCGCTGGGGTTGCTGCCCCCGCGCCGGCGGCATCGGCAAGTTCGTCTGGGCCCTGGTCGCCCCCGCCTTCACCCTCGCCTGAAAGCGCGTCCCTGATGCTCCCTCCCCTCCCTGCCCTCGCCCGGCACGCCCTCGACCGAGGCCACACCCCCGCCGAGACCTACGCCCTCCTGGCCCGCCGCACCGGCGAACCCCTCCCCGCCGCCCGCGCCGTCTGCCTCGCCCTCCACATCCCCCTCGCCGAGACCACCATCCGCCTCAACGAGTGCCACGACGCCCTCCTCGCCGCCCCCCACCCCGGCACCGAGGCCGACACCGGCGAACTCCTCGAAGCCCTCGGCGTCTTCGACGTCCCCAAGGACCTCACCGCCACCGAACTCGCCGTCGTCGACCACTTCCTCACCGCCATCGACGCCCTCGGCGGCATCCGCCCCGGCCACCAACACGGCCTCGCCCGCTGGTTCACCACCGGCAACCTCACCGCCGCCTACCTCTCCCTCACCGCCGCCCACCCCCGCCCCACCACCGGCGACCCCACCCAGTACTGGACCACCCTCGTCACCGCCGGCGAACTCCTCCTCGACACCACCCCCACCCCCGACCCCCGCATCAAACCCGCCCTCACCCACTGCCGCACCCAAGCCACCCGGGCAGCTCACCCGTAGTTACCAGAAGTCGACCGCGCCGACTTCCTGCGCAGCAACACCCGCCCGACGCCGCATGCCATGGATCGAGAGGACGAGATGACCACCACCCAGCACACCGCCGCACATGCCACCACCGGCCGACTCCACGGCCGCCCGGCCGTCCGCAGCTTCCTGGAGGGCCCCGAGCTCAGCGCGTCCGACCTGAGCATGGTCCTGCTGGTCCGAGAGGACGGTGAGGAGGTCGACCGGCCGATGCCGACCGTCACCGTCGCCGAGATCCCGCAGGCTGTACGGGACCTGGCCGCCGTCGGTATCCGCTCGGTGAAGGTGTTCGCCAACGGCCTGGAGCGGAATCCGCAGGCCTCCGGCGCCGTCGCGTCGGACTCCCTGATGGTGCGGGCCATCCGAGCCGTCAAGGACACCGAGCCCGGCATGGCCGTGATGACGGAGAACTGCCTGTGCGGCCACACCGACACCGGCGAATGCCACCTGACCGTCGATGGCCGGATCGACCTGGACGCGACGGCCGCGCTGACCGCCGCCCAGGCCGTCATCCAGGCCGAGGCCGGAGCCGACATCGTCGGCCCTGCCGCGATGACCAGGGGCACGACCCGGACCGTGCGCCAGGCCCTGGACGAAGCCGGCCACCGCGACGTGGCGACCATGCCGCACCTGATCTTCGACTCCGCCCTCTACGAGGGCTACCGCACCCCCATGCGGGCCACCCCCGCCTCCGGCGCCCGCCGCCCGTTCCAGATCAGCCCCCGCAGCCCCGACAGCGCCGTGGACACCGGCCTCGCATTTCTCGACGAGGGGGCGGACATGCTGTTGCTGGAGCCCGGGATGCTGTCGGTGGACATCCTCACGGCCCTCAAGCGCCGCACCCCGGCGCCGCTGATGCCGTTCTCCGTCTCCGGCGAGTACACGCGCCTCGCGCCGCTCGACCCGGCCACCGGGAAGCGGGATCTCCGCCCACTGGCGGAGCTGTTCATCATGCTCAAGCGGGCCGGGGCCGAGCGGATCATCACCTACGCGGCACTGGACCTGGCCCGCCTTCGCGCCTAAGCGGCGGGCCGGACCTCCGCCAGGATCCCCTCCGCGCCCTGGTCCAGCAGGAGCCCGGCCACCTGCATGCCCAGCTTCTCCGGCTCGCCCAGCGGGCCGGAGAGCCAGGCCTCCACCTGCCGCCTGCCGCCCACGGAGGTGACCTGCCCGTGCAGCGTCAGCACGTCACCGAAGGCCCTGCCGAATGCGCCGACCGGCACCGAGCACCCACCGTGCAGCTCGGCCAGCATCGCCCGCTCGGCCCGTACCTCGGCGTCGGTCACCGGGTCACCGGAGCCGGCCAGGATCCGGCGGGCCAGCTCGTTGTCGTCCCTGATCTGGATGCCCAGGGCGCCCTGGCCGGGTGACGGTGGGAACTGCTCGATCGGGAGGATCTCGCTGATCTCCTCGCCGCGGCCGAGCCGCTTGATCCCGGCAGCTGCCAGGACCACCGCGTCCAACCGCTGAGTCCTGAGCTTGCCGAGCCGGGTCGGGACGTTCCCCCGGATCTCCACCGGCACCAGGTCCGGGCGCAGGTGCAGCAACTGGGCGATCCGGCGCGACGCCGACGTGCCGATCCTGCCGCCGAGCGGAAGGCCGGCCAACGTCGAGCCGCACAACGCGTCGTGCACGTCCGCGCGGGTGGGCGGGGGCAGGAGGATCAGGCCCGGCGGGTTCGCGGTCGGCAGGTCCTTGAGCGAGTGCACGATCACGTCGACCTCGCCGGACACCAGCGCGTCCACCTGGTTCACGGAGAATGCCGAGCCGCCGCCTCGCTCCGACACGTCCCGCAGAGCCGATTTACGGTCCTGGTCGCCCGCTTCCGTGATCACCCGCTGCCGGAAGACCACGTCGGGAAAGCGCTCCCGCAGCGGCGCCAGGAACTCCCTGACCTGGGCCCGCGCCAGGTGACTGGCCCGCGACCCCACCACCAGTGTGCTCATACGCCAACTCCCGTTGCCTGACGAGACGTTGACCGCATGCTACCTGCATCGAACACACCCATTTTCCGACCTTATGTCGGAATCATGAAAGGAGCCCTCCGTGCTGGACACCACCAGGATCATCCGCATCGGCGCCCGCACCGACCTCTGCACCGCCATGCGCCAGAGCTTTCCGGGCCTGCTGGGTACTCGGAGCTCCTTGTCCGCTGCCCTGCCGGACATGTCCGACGGGGCAGCGGAACGAAACTCGCCAACTCCTCACGAAATCCATCATTTCTACAGTCCCCCCTTGTTCTGCATAGGAAGTCGGCATCGCCGACTTCCTATGCAGAACAAGATATGCACGACGAGGAGGCGGGGCTCGCTTCTGGTTTCGGCGGCCCCGGCCAATGCTTGGCCGGGGCCGCCGTCGCCTTTACGTGCCCTGGAAGTGGGTGGGTGGGTGGGTGGGTGGGTGGGTGGGTGGG
>NZ_JBHJWG010000028.1:0-116107 GCF_042266305.1 Kitasatospora sp. NPDC056076 | reverse complement strand
GGGCGGCGGGGGGTCCGCCGGGCGCCGGCCCCGCCGGCCCGCGGGGGGCGCCGGCGGGGGGCCCCGGGGGGGGTGTGCGCGCCGGCCCCCCGGCCGTTCTCCTGACGGCTCCCGACCGGTTCCGGCGCCGTCCAGCGACCTCCCAGGAAGCGGCCGTTCCTGGGACCGGCGCTCATCGGGCGGAACTGTCAGGAAACGGTCAGGCCAGTTCCAGCGCCAGGTAGAAGTCCACCCGGTCCTCCAGGCGGGAGAGGTCCCGCCCGGTCAGCTCCTCGATCCGGCCGATCCGGTAGCGCAGGGTGTTCACGTGGACGTGCAGCTGCCCGGCGCAGCGGGTCCAGGAGCCGTCCGAGCGCAGGAAGGCCTCCAGGGTGCGGACCAGGTCCGCCTGGTGCTCGATGTCGTACGCGATCACCTTGTCCAGCAGCCGGCTGCGGAAGGCCCGGCGGACCTCGTCCGGGACGGCGGCCAGCAGCAGCACGTGCGAGGCCAGCTCCTCGGGGCCCGCGACGCAGACCCGGCCGACCCGGGCGGCGGCGATCCGGCGGGCGTGCCGGGCCTCCTCCAGGGCGCCGCGCAGGCCGCCGGCCTCGGAGGCGGGGGCGGAGACGCCGAGGGTGATCCGGCCCTCCGAGCCCAGCCCGGCCTCCAGCGGGGCGAGCAGCTCGCGCAGGGTGTCGGCGGGCACCGGGGAGTCCAGCGCGGGCAGCACCACCACGGCGCCGTTGCCCGCCCCGGCGACCAGGGCGCGGTCGCTGGTGCCGCCGAGCGCCTCCTCCAGCACGGCCCGCACGGTGCCCTCGGGCAGGCCGGTGCCCTCGGCGCTGAGCACCAGCCAGGAGGCGTCCTGGACGGGGGACTTGGGCTCGTGGCTCTCGTAGCGGGCGGCCATCGCCGAGGAGGCGTACAGGGTGCGGCTGATCTCGGCCGGGTCGGCGTCGCGGCGCAGCAGGGCGAGCAGTTCGTCGGCCAGCCGGCGGCGCAGCCGGCGGCCCTCGTCCCGGCGGTGGCGCTCGGCGGCGACCAGCCGGGCCAGGTTCTCGGCGAGCTGCTGGCGCTTGGTGGTCCACTCGGTGACGTCGCCGGCCACCGCGAGCACCCAGTCGACGAGCGGCGCCTCGTGCTCGGCGGAGGCCGCGGCGGGCAGCAGCGAGTAGGCGCCGCCGGCCAGTCGGGCCCGGTGCGGGGGGCGGCGGCGCTGGCGCTGGGCGGCGAGGTGGGCGCGGACCAGCTGGTCGCGGTCCTCGGCGGTGAGCCGGTCGGCCGGGCCGGCGATCACCGCGCCGGTCGGGGTGAGCACCCAGCAGTCCAGGTCGAGGTCGCCGCCGAGCAGGTCCAGCACGGCGTCCAGTCCGCCGCCGCCGGCCGCCGAGACCAGCAGCCGGTGCCGGTCGACCAGGGCGGCGAGGTCGGCCGCGCGGTCGGCGGAGACCTGACGGCCGATGAACTCGGTGACGGTGCCGAAGGCGATGTCGTCGGGCACGGCCAGCAGCGGCATCCGGTGCCGGCGACAGGCCTCGACCAGGTCCTCGGGCACCGGGCCGACCTCGGCCTCGCCGGCCGCCAGGGCGACCGCGCCGCCGGCCGCGATGGTCCGCACGAAGCGCTCGGAGTCGGCGGGGCCGCCGCGCCAGAGCATCCCGGTGAGCACCAGCTCGCCGCCGTGCAGGTAACGGCCGGGGTCGTGCAGGTCCGTGGTCATCACGCCGCTGACCTGCCGGTCCAGCTCCTCCTCCGCCGCGAGCAGGCGCAGTCGGGGGGCGCCGGGGGCGAGCAGGTCACGGACACGCATCCGCGGACTCCTATCGGGGGCAGGAACAGGGTGGCAGGGCGGGGTGGAAGCGGGGGTCGAAGCAGGGTGGGAACGGGGGTGGAAGCGGGGATCGGGGGCCTGGAGGGGGGGTGGGGGCTGCCGGGTACGCCGTCCGGGGGTGACAGTGTGCCCGAACATCCGTGCTCGGCGTTACGTACCAGCGAGCCGCCGGGTCACGGGCCCGTAGCCCGCGAATCACGGCCGGATTACGGTCGTAGGTAGCACTCGGCGAACACCTGGGCTGCGGATTCTCCTGCTTAGAGGAACGTACAGGATGCCGGGCGGGCTCACAGCCGGGGCTTCATGCCATCGGTGACTGCCAGTGGGCCGCGTCACAGGAGTTCACTGGGCGACACGCCGCCGGACACCCGGTCGGCGAAGACCTGAGGAGAAACCCGCATGGAGTTCCTTCGGCCCGCCACCTGGGACGAGGCTCTCGCGGCGAAGGCTGAGTACCCGACCGCGCTGCCCATCGCGGGCGGCACGGACGTCATGGTCGAGCTGAACTTCGACGTGCACCGGCCATCCGCGATTCTCGACCTGAACCGCGTCACCGAGCTCACCGAATGGACGAACGACGGCAGCGTCGTCCGACTCGGCGCCTCCGTCCCGTACGCCCGGATCATCTCGGAGCTGTCCGGGCCGCTGCCCGGGCTCGCCCTCGCGGCCCACACCGTCGGCTCGCCGCAGATCCGCAACCGCGGCGGCGTCGGCGGCAACCTCGGCGGCGCCTCCCCGGCCGGTGACGCGCACCCCGCGCTGCTGGCGGCCGGGCGGGACGTCTTCGTCGAGGCGGCCTCGGTGCGCGGCACCCGGCTGATCCCGATCGACGAGTTCTACGTCGGCGTGAAGCGCAACAGCCTGGAGGCCGACGAGCTGATCCGGGCCGTGCACATCCCGGTCGCGGACGGCCCCCAGCAGTTCTCGAAGATCGGCACCCGCAACGCGATGGTGATCGCGGTCTGCGCCTTCGGCTTCGCCCTTCACCCGAAGAACGGCACCGTCGGCACCGGTATCGGTTCGGCTGCCCCCACGCCGCGCCGCGCCGTCGAGGCCGAGGAGTACCTGCGGGACGTGCTCGCCGAGCGCGGGCTCTGGGAGTCCGGGGAGCTGCTGGGCACCGAGGTGATCCAGCGCTTCGGCGAGCTGGTCAAGGCCGCCGCCTCCCCCATCGACGACGTCCGCGGCACCGCCGACTACCGGCGGCACGCGCTGGCCGTGATGGCCCGCCGCACCCTCACCTGGTGTTGGAACGACTACAGCAAGCAGATCAGGAGCGCGGCATGAAGGTCACGTTCACCGCCAACGGCAAGCAGGTCGAGGCCGACGACGTGTGGGAGGGCGAGAGCCTGCTCTACGTGCTGCGCGAGCGCGTCGGCCTGCCCGGCTCGAAGAACGCCTGCGAGCAGGGCGAGTGCGGCTCCTGCACCGTCTACCTGGACGGCGTGCCGGTCTGCTCCTGCCTGGTCGCCGCCGGCCAGGTGCAGGACCGCGAGGTGCGCACGGTCGAGGGCCTGGCCGAGGAGAACGGCGAGCTGGGCCTCGTCCAGCAGGCGTTCGTCGACGCCGGGGCCGTCCAGTGCGGCTTCTGCACCCCGGGGCTGCTGGTGCAGACCGACGCCCTGCTGGAGCAGGACGCCCAGCCGAGCGACAACGACATCCGCGAGGCGCTGTCCGGCAACCTGTGCCGCTGCACCGGCTACGAGAAGATCATGGACGCGGTGCGGCTCGCCTCCGCCCGCAAGTGCTCGGGCAAGGGGGCTTCGGCATGACCACGCGGACCATCCAGGGCCAGAAGAACCTGCAGAACATCAACCAGGCCTCGAAGGACGGCATCGGCGGCTCGCCGCTGCGCCCGGACGGCAACCTGAAGGTCAAGGGCGAGTTCGCCTACTCCTCGGACATGTGGCACGAGGACATGCTCTGGGGCATGGCGCTGCGCTCGCCGCACCCCCGGGCCAACATCCTCTCGGTGGACATCTCCGAGGCGCTCAAGGTGCCCGGCGTCCACGCGGTGCTCACCCACGAGGACATCCCCGGCGCCAAGTACTACGGCCTGGAGATCCAGGACCAGCCGGCCCTGGCCATCGACAAGATCCGCTACCACGGCGAGGCGATCGCCCTGGTCGCCGCCGACCACCCGGAGACCGCCCGGCGCGCGGTGAAGAAGATCAAGGTCGAGTACGAGGTGCTCACCCCGATCGTCACCGAGGAGCAGTGCCTGGACCCGCAGACCCACGGGTACGTGCACGAGCCGCACGAGTACAAGTCCCACGCGTACGGCAACATCTGCCACGAGCAGCGGCTGGTCTCCGGCCTCGGCGTGACCGACGAGGTGCGGGCGCTGGCGGACGTCATCGTCAGCGGCGACTACGAGGTCGGCATGCAGGACCAGGCCTTCCTCGGCCCCGAGTCCGGCCTGGCCGTGCCCGCCGAGGACGGCGGCATCGACCTCTACATCGCCACCCAGTGGCTGCACGTGGACCGCGAGCAGATGGCCCCGGTGCTGGACCTGCCCGAGGAGAAGGTCCGGCTCACCCTGGCCGGCGTCGGCGGCGCCTTCGGCGGCCGCGAGGACATCTCGATGCAGATCCACGCCTGCCTGCTGGCCCTGCACACCGGCAAGCCGGTCAAGATCGTGTACTCCCGGGACGAGTCCTTCTACGGCCACGTCCACCGCCACCCGGCGCGGATGCACTACGAGCACGGCGCCACCCGCGACGGCAAGCTGGTCTTCGCCGACTGCCGGATCGTGCTGGACGGCGGCGCCTACGCCTCCGCCTCCCCCGCCGTCGTCGGCAACGCGGCCTCGCTCGGACACGGCCCGTACGTGATCCCGAACGTGAAGATGCACGCCATCGCGCTCTACAGCAACAACCCGTCCTGCGGGGCGATGCGCGGCTTCGGGGCCGTCCAGGCGGCCTTCGGCTACGAGACCCAGATGGACAAGCTGGCCGTCGAACTCGGCATGGACCCGGTCGAGTTGCGGCAGCTGAACGCGATGTCGGAGGGCGACTTCATGCCCACCGGCCAGCAGATCGACTCCCCTGCCCCGGTGGCCGAACTGCTGCGGCGGGCCAAGGAGATGCCGCTGCCGCCGCCGCTGGACACCGAGCACCTCGACGTGCGCTCGCTGCCCGGAGCACTCTCCAACACCTCGCACGGCGAGGGCATCGTGCGCGGGATCGGCTACTCGGTCGGCATCAAGAACGTCGGCTTCTCCGAGGGCTTCGACGACTACTCCACCGCCCGGGTGCGCCTGGAGGTGATCGGCGGCGAGCCGGTCGCCATGGTGCACACCGCGATGGCGGAGGTCGGCCAGGGCGGCGTCACCGTGCACGCCCAGATCGCCCGCACCGAGCTGGGCGTCGAGCAGGTCACCATCCACCCGGCCAACACCGAAGTGGGATCGGCCGGTTCGACCTCCGCCTCGCGCCAGACGTACATGACCGGCGGCGCCGTGAAGATCGCCGCCGAGGCCGTCCGGCGGGAGCTGATCGAGAAGGGCCGGCGCCGCTACGGCTGGACCCACAAGGACATCACGCTGACCGGCGGCAAGGTCGTCTCGGAGAGCGCCGGCGTGCTCGTGCCCATGGTGGACCTGCTCGGCGACGAGGCCATCGACCTCACCCGCGAGCACCACCACCGGCCGACCCAGGCCTTCGACAAGGAGACCGGCCAGGGCTTCGGCCACGTCCAGTACACCTTCTGCGCCAACCGCGCCGTGGTGGACGTGGACGTCGAACTCGGCCTGGTCAAGGTGGTCGAGCTGACCGCCGTCCAGGACGTCGGCAAGGCGCTCAACCCGCTCTCCGTGGTCGGCCAGATCCAGGGCGGCTGCACCCAGGCCCTCGGCCTGGCCGTGATGGAGGAGATCATCGTCCGGGACGGGAAGGTGCGCAACGCCTCCTTCACCGACTACCTGATCCCCACCATCCTGGACACCCCGCCGATCCCGGTGGACGTCCTCGAACTGCCCGACCCGCACGCCCCGTACGGGCTGCGCGGCGTCGGCGAGGCGCCGACCGTGTCGGCGACCCCCTCGATCGTGGCGGCGATCCGCAACGCGACCGGACTCGCGCTCAACCGGATCCCGGTCCGGCCGGAACACCTGACCACCGAACAGCCCGGCTGACAGCGGGAGTTCGACCAGCGAGGTTCCACCAGTTCGGTTCGACCAGTTCGGTTCGACCAGTTCGGTTCGACCAGCGAGGCCTACCACGGCCGTACTTCCCGGGGCGGCGACACGTCTTCCCCGCCGCCCCGGGACCCCCACATCCGCTGCCCTGCCCACGCCGGGGTTCCGCAGTGGTGCGCACCACCCGCACCTGCACCACCACGCACCACCCTCACGCACCACCCCATCCGCACCGCTGGCACTCCCCGACGAGTGCCTCCAGTGAGTCGATACCGTCCCCCTGTGCCAACTTCGTTGACTGGCAGTCAGGTCGGCTCGCCCACCCCAACCCCCTTTGACACTTGGGAGTGGACATGACCAGGATCCCCACGGAGCCCGGCACCACTGAAGCAGACAGACCCGCCGAGGACGAGACCCACCCCTCGCCCTCGACAGCAGAGCCCAAGGGCGCGCTCGACGCGTACTTCAAGATCTCGGCCCGCGGCTCGACCCTCGCCAACGAACTACGCGGTGGCCTCACCACGTTCATGGCGATGGCGTACATCATCCTGCTCAACCCGCTGATCCTCAGTGGCGCGGACGTCACCGGCGTCAAGCTCGACCACGCCGCGCTGACCACCGCCACCGCCCTCGCGGCCGCCGTCACCACCATCCTGATGGGCGTGGTCGGCAACGTGCCGCTCGCCCTGGCCGCCGGCCTCTCCGTCTCCGGCGCGGTCTCCGCACTCGTCGTACCGCACACCACCTGGCCCCAGGCCATGGGCCTGTGCGTGATCTACGGCCTGCTGATCGTGCTGCTGGTGGTCTCCGGACTGCGCGAGAAGATCATGAACGGCATCCCCCTGCCGCTCAAGCACGCGATCACCATCGGCATCGGCCTGTTCGTCACCATCATCGGGCTCTACAAGGCCGGCTTCGTGCACACCGGCGGCCCCACCCCGCTGTCGCTCGGCCCCTTCGGCGAGCTCTCCGGCTGGCCCGTCCTGATCTTCTGCCTCACCGTGCTCACGATCTTCGTGCTGATGGCGCGCGGCGTGCGCGGCGCGATCCTGATCGGCATCGCCGGCGGCACCGTGGTCGCCGTCGTCGTCAACAAGCTCGCCGACCTCCCCGCCAAGGCCTGGGGCAACTCCGCCCCGGTGTGGCCCGGAAGCCCCGTCGCCGCCCCCGACTTCAGCCTCTTCGGCCACGTCGACCTGTTCGGCGCCTTCGGCGGCAAGGGCCTCGGCGCGATCAGCGCCTCGGTGGCCGTGTTCACCCTCGTGCTGGCCGGCTTCTTCGACGCGATGGCCACCATCATCGGCGTCGGCACCGAGGCCGGGCTCGCCGACAAGCAGGGCCGGATGCCCGGCCTGTCCAAGGCCCTGTTCATCGACGGCGCCGGCGGCGCGGTCGGCGGCCTGGCCGGCGCCTCCGGACAGACCGTCTTCGTCGAGTCCGCCACCGGCGTCGGCGACGGCGCCCGCACCGGCCTCGCCTCCACCGTCACCGGCGGCCTGTTCGCCCTGATGCTGTTCTTCTCGCCGCTGGCCGGCATCGTCCCGGTCGAGGTCGCCTCCGCCGCCCTCGTGGTGATCGGCTCGATGATGATGAGCCAGGCCCGGCACATCGACTGGTCCGACCGCGAGGTCGCCATCCCGGCCTTCCTCACCTGCGTGCTGATGCCGTTCACCTACAGCATCACCGCGGGCGTCGCCGCCGGCGTCATCTCCTACTCGGTGATCAAGGCCGGCCAGGGCAAGTGGCGCGAGCCCGGCCTGCTGATGTGGATCCTCACCGCGGTGTTCGTCGTGTACTTCGCGCTCAGCCCCGTCAAGTCCTGGCTGGGCGTGCACTGAGTGCCCTTCTGATCATCACCGCCGCCGTACGGGATCGTTTCCCGTACGGCGGCGTCTCCCGCTACTGTCGAAACGTGTAAGGAGCATCCGACATGCAGGACATCGCCGAGCAGTTGCAGGCCTGGCACGCGTCCGGGCGCTCCTTCGCCGTGGCCACCGTCGTCGGCGTCTCCGGCAGCGCCCCGCGCGACCCCGGGGCGGCCCTGGCCGTCGACGCCGCCGGGGAGGCCGTCGGCAGCGTCTCCGGCGGCTGCGTCGAAGGCGCCGTCTACGAGCTCTGCCAGGCCGCGATCGAATCCGGCGAACCCGTCCTGGAACGCTTCGGATACAGCGACGAGGACGCCTTCGCCGTCGGCCTGACCTGCGGCGGGATCCTGGACGTGTTCGTCCAGCCGGTCGTGCCCGGCACCGACCCGGGCCTGGACACCGGCCTGCGCCACATCGCCGACGGCACGCCCGTCGCCCTCGCCCGGGTGATCGACGGCCCGGCCGGACTCCTCGGCGCCACCCTCGCCGTCACCGCCGACGCACAGCACGGCGCGCTCAGCGTCGGACCGTCCACCGTCGGCGCCCTCGAACGCGCCCTCGTAGCCGAGGCCCGGGCCATGCTCGACGCCGGACGCACCGGACGGATCGTGCTCGGCCTCGACGGCCGGCCCTGCGACGAACAGGAACAGGGGACGGTCACCTGCTTCGTCGAGTCCTACGTGCCCGCGCCCCGGATGCTCGTCTTCGGCGCGATCGACTTCGCCGCCGCCGTCGTACGGATCGGCAAGTTCCTCGGCTACCACGTCACCGTCTGCGACGCCCGGCCCGTCTTCGCCACCACCCGGCGCTTCCCCGAGGCCGACGAGGTCGTCGTCGACTGGCCGCACCGCTACCTGGACTCCCAACTCGGCCGGATCGACGGCCGCACCGTGCTCTGCGTGCTCACCCACGACGCCAAGTTCGACGTCCCACTGCTCGAACGCGCCCTGCGCCTCCCGGTCGGCTACGTCGGCGCCATGGGCTCCCGGCGCACCCACCGCGACCGGCAGGCCAAGCTCCGCGACGCCGGCCTCACCGACGCCGAACTCGCCCGGCTGCGCTCCCCCATCGGCCTCGACCTCGGCGCCCGCACCCCCGAGGAGACCGCCGTCTCGGTCGCCGCCGAGATCATCGCCCACCGCCGCGGCGGCAGCTGCCTGCCGCTGAGCGCCGGCAACGGACCGATCCACCACGACACCGCCGCCCCGCTGCCCGCGCAGGAGTCCGTCGAGCGGCGCTCGCCGCACGCGGCGTGACGCCCCCCGCGTCCGGCCACTCGCTGCGACCGCCCGGGTGACGTTGCGGACGGTAGTCGGCAGCGGGAGGCTGGAGGTGCGGACTCACCCCGAGCCCGGGGAAGGAGCGGGGACCATGCGCGCCCTGCTGGATGTCACCCTCGACACCGCTGCCTCCAACAAGCTCATCGCCGACGGCTCGATGGGCGCCGAACTGGAACGCGTCCTCGGCGAACTCAAGCCCGAGGCCTCGTACTTCTTCGCCAGCGGCGACGGCCGCCGCGGCATGCTGCTCGTCGTGGACGTACCGGACGAGGCCTCCGTCGTCGCGATCTGCGAGCCGTTCTGGCTGCGACTCGAAGCGAACGTGGACGTCCGCATCTGCATGAACGCCGACGACCTGCGCGAGGGGCTGCGGCGGCTCACCCCGGCCTGAACCGGTCCGAACTGGACTGAACCTGCCTGAACCGGACTGAACCGGTCCGGTACGGCAGCTCCGCTCAGTCGGCCAGCGCCAGCTTGAGGCCGAAGCCCACCACCACCGCACCGGTCACCCGGTCCATCACCCGCCGGGCGGCCGGGCGGCGCAGCCAGCCCCGCAGCACCCGGGCGAAGCCGACCAGGACCGTCGACCACAGCACGCCCTCCACCACGTGCACGCCGGTCAGCGCCACCCCGGCGGCGAAGTGCGGGGCCCCGGAGGGGATGAACTGCGGCAGCACCGCCACGTAGAACACCCCGACCTTGGGATTCAGCAGATTGGTCAGCGTCCCGCGCCGCCAGCCGTGGACGAACCCGCCCTCGGCCGACTCCTCCTCGGCCTCGGCCTGCGCCCCGCGCTTGCGCAGCATCCCGACGCCCATCCACACCAGGTAGGCGGCACCGGCCCAGCGCAGTACCTCGTACGCCACCTGCGAGGCGGTGAGCAGCGCCGTCACGCCCGCCGAGGTCAGCGTCCCCCAGATCAGCGTCCCGGTCTGGATCCCCAGCACGACCCCCCACGCCTGCCGCCGCCGCCCCAGCGCGGACGTCCGCAGGATCAACGCGGTGTCGAGCCCGGGGGTGAGGGTGAGCAGCCCCACGACGAGGGCGAAGGACCACAGAGCCGTTGTCATCTCCATGGACCTCGATGCTCTCACAGTGCCGAGGGGCTCTCAGTCCGCCGTCCCCGGCGGGACGACCCACTCGGTGGGCTGACCGGTGACGGCGGCGATCATGTCGTAGTCGCCGTCGTAGTGGAGGACGGTCGCGCCATGACGCTCAGCCGTGGCGGCGATGATGAGATCCGCCACGGACAGCGCCCGCCAGTTGCCGGCGGCCGTGAGGAGGGCCTGCACCTCGATGGCGCGGTCCCACACCTCGTCGGGTGTGGCCAGCCACTCGAACCCGCTCAAGCCCTCCCGGATCTCAAGGGCGTCGGCCTTCGACCGGGCGCTGTGCATGATCTCCAACTCGATGGCCCCACAGATCGCCACCACGCCTCTGAAGATCAGCGGCTTGAGAACCAACATGACCGTCGGCTTGGGATAACGGGCAAAGGCCGACTTGTCGATCAGGTAGCGCTCACTCACCGTTCTCGACCGGTCCGGTGAGATCAGGCAGTCCGCCCTCTGCGAGCCAAGCCATGAACCTCTCGCGCTTGCGGCGCTTCACGAGATCCTCAAGGGCGGCGTTGACAGTCGCGACCTTGGTCGACGTGCCCAGGATCTCGGCGGCCTCGGCCAGGAGTTCGTCGTTGACGTCTATCACGGTGCGAGCCATGAGTCGCCTCCAAAGGAATACAGACCTGCGATATCACAATCGATGATAGTTGATATCGCAGGCCCGTTGGGGCCGATCAGGTGACGTTCGCCCGATCAGGTGATGTTGAGGCGGGCGGCGAGGCGCAGGAGGCCGGGGCTGAGGCGGGAGAGGAGGCGGGCGGCCTTGGCCTCGGGGGTGACCGGGACGACCGGCTTGCCGGTGCGGACGGCGCTGACGATGGCGCCGGCGACCTTCTCGGGCGGGAAGCCGCGGCGGGCGTAGAGCCTGGCGGCGCGGGCCTGCTTGGCGGACTGCTCGTCGGCGGTGGTCGCCGAGAAGGTGGAGGTGCGGGTGATGTTGGTGTTGACGATGCCCGGGCAGATGGTCGAGACGCCGATGCCGTGGCCGACGAACTCGGCGCGCAGGCAGTCGGAGAGCATGAAGACGGCGGCCTTGCTGGTCGCGTAGGCGGTGAGCGCCTTGGCGGGCAGGTAGGCGGCGGCCGAGGAGACGTTGACGATGTGGCCGCCCTGGCCCCGGTCGGCCATCAGGGTGCCGAAGGCGCGGCAGCCGTGGATGACGCCCCAGAGGTTGACGTCCAGGACGCGCTGCCACTCCTTCTCGGTCGTCTGCAGGAACGTCCCAGAGTGGCCGATGCCGGCGTTGTTGACCATCACGTCGGGCACGCCGTGCTCGGCCGCGACGCGCTGCGCGAAGGCGTCCATCGCGGCGCCGTCGGAGACGTCCACCTGGTAGGCGTGCGCCTGCGGGCCGACCAGGGCGGCGAGTTCGGCGGTGCGCTCGGCGGCCGCGAGGTCGAGGTCGCAGACCACCACCCGGGCGCCGTCCTCGGCGAAGGCCAGCGCGGTGGCCCGGCCGATGCCGCTGCCGCCACCGGTGACCACCACCAACCGGCCGTCACCGTAGGACTCTTGGGCCCCGTCCGCCTTCCCGGTGTCGATCCGGGCGGTGAACTCGCGGACCATGCCGGCCACGGCGGCTCCCTTCTCCAGCAGCGCCGACCAGTGGCCGGCGTGCAGCGTGCGGCGGGTCAGGTGGGGCACCCAGCGTTCCAGGCCCTCGGAGAGGTAGGTACCGACGTAGCGGTCCCGGGTGAGGGTGACCAGCTGGACCGGCACCTCCGTCGGCCGCTCCCGCGGACTCCCCAGCGTGGGACGGAAGTTGGCCCGGTACAGCTCGATGCCGCGGACCGCGTCGCGGCGCAGGGTGCGCTGCGGGTGGTCGGCCCGCGGGGTGACGTGCTCCAGGTCGCGCAGCACCCGCGGCCAGGCCCGGGCGAGGCCGAGGCGCCAGACGGCCGGGGCCAGGAAGGGCAGGTGGAAGGCGGTGATGTACCAGGAGTGCGCGCCCTGGTGCAGCAGTTGGCGCAGGTGGCGCGGGGTGGGGCGGCGCATCCGGTGGCGCAGCCAGAAGCCCATGTGGTCCAGGCTGGGGCCGGACAGGGTGGTGTAGGAGGCGATCCGGCGCTCGGCGCCGGGGGTGGTGACGGCCTCCCAGGACTGGATCGAGCCCCAGTCGTGGGCGACCAGGTGGACCGGGCGGTCCGGGCTGACGGCGTCGGCGACGGCGAACAGGTCGTCGGCGAGCTGCTCCAGGCGGTAGCCGTCGCGGTGCGCCGGGGTGCCCGACTCGCCCGCGCCGCGCACGTCGTAGCGGACCACGTGGTGGTCGCGGGCCAGGTCGGCGGCGATGTCGTCCCAGACGGTGTGGGTGTCCGGGTAGCCGTGCACCAGGAGGACGGTGGGGGCCTCGGGGTCGCCCTGCTCGAAGACGGCGAGCGGGATGCCGCCGGAGTGGACGGTCCGGCGGCGGGTGGGGGTCGTCATCGGGTGGCCTCCTGGGCGGTCGGCTCGGCGGTGGCGGTGACGGCCGCGGCGAGGGCGGTCGGCTCGGCGGTGGTGGTGGCGGCGAGGGCGGTCGGCTCGGCGGCGGTCCAGCGGCGGACGTGCGGGAGGTCGTCGTCCAGCCAGTAGGCGTCGTCCTCGGTGACCACCAGCAGTTCCTCGAACTTGATGCCCACGCCGCGGAAGCCGATGTGCGGCTCGACCGCCCACAGCCCCGGGGTGGGCGCGTGCCGGGACGACCGCCCGTCCGCCCACAGCGGCGAACGGCCGTGCAGGCGCTCGGAGATGAGCTCGCGGCCGAGGGTCTGCAGGGTGCGCACGCCGAAGCCGAAGACGTTCACCCCGGCCGGGCCGCGCGCCGTGGTGCGGGTGACCTGGTGGCCGATCACCCGGCCCGGGTAGACCTGGTGCCGGTTGTCGTAGCCGTGCGCGGCGATCTGCGCGTCCACCGCCGCGTACACCTCGTTGAGCGGCTTGCGGGCGCGCACCTCGGTGAGGATCAGCTCGCGGTAGACCTGGAGGTCGGCGGCCAGCCGGTCCCAGACCCGGTTCTCGCCGACCTTGCCGCCGTAGCCGATGTCGGCGGTGTAGCCGTCCACGACGGGCGCGCAGTCCAGCACGTACGGCATGCCCTCCTCCAGACGGCGGCCGCCGGCGAAGAACTGCAGCGGGGTGTGGAAGTGCCGGAACGCCGTGCGGTCGCCGAACCAGGCGAACGGGACGTGGAAGAAGTCCTGCACCCCGGCGGCGACCAGGCGGCGGCGCAGCTCGGCGGTGGTCTGGCGCTCGGTGACCCCGGGCTCGATCCAGGCGGCGACCTGTTCGGCGCAGTGGTACGCCAGTTGCTGGGTCTCGCGGAAGCGGGCGAGGTCGCGCTCGGAGTAGGAGAACGTCGGCATCGCATGCGCCGTCGGGGGCATCGGGGGCTCCTTCTAGACGTCGAGGTCGGCGTCGAGGTCGAGGTCGAGCACGAGGGTCTCACCCTCGGCGGCGCGGGAGACGCAGGGCAGCAGGGCGCCGGCGGCGCGCTGTTCGGGGGTGAGGCGGCGGTCCCGGTGCTCGGGCGTACCGGCCACCAGGCGGACCTCGCAGGTGCCGCAGAAGCCCTGGTGGCAGGAGTACGGGAGGTCGGGGCGGGCCTCGCGCAGCACGTCCAGGGCGGAGCGGTCGGCGGGGACGTCCAGGATCGGCCCGTCGGCGCCGAGCCGGACGGCGAAGGGCCGGCCGTCGGTGACCGGGGCGGCGCCGAAGCGCTCGAAGTGCAGGGCGGTGGAGGTGGATTCGTCCAGAGCCGCCTGGACGGCGGCGAGCATCGGGGCCGGGCCGCAGCAGTAGACGGCGGCGCCGCGCGGGGCGTGGGCGAGGAGTTCGGCGCCGGTGGGGACGCCGCCGTGCTCGTCGTCGGTACGCAGCACGACCCGGCGCGGATCGAGGGCGCGCAGCTCGTCGCTGTACGGGAGGGTGTCGGCGCTACGGCCGACGTGCACCAACGTCCAGTCCAGGCCGTGCCGTTGGGCCTCGCGGGCCATCGGGAGGAGCGGGGTGACGCCGATGCCGCCGGCGAGCAGCAGGACGGCGGGCTCGGCACAGAAGGCGAAGCCGTTGCGCGGACGGCGGGCGGCGAGGCGGGCGCCGGGATGCAGGGCGTCGTGGACCTCGACGGACCCTCCGCCGCCCCCGGGCAGCCGCCGGACGGCGATCCGGTAGTGCCGGCGGTCGGCGGGGTCGCCGCTCAGCGAGTAGTGGCGCTCACGGCCGGAGGGCAGGGCCAGCCGCAGGTGGGCGCCGGGCTGCCAGGACGGCAGTTGCCCGCCGGAGGGGTCGGCGAGCGTCAACTCGATCACGTCGGAGGCGAGTTGACGGCGCTCGGCGACGACCAGCCGGAGCAGCGGGGTGGGGCGGCCGAGCGGGCGGCGGGGGTTGCGGCGCAGCAGCGGGCCGCCGAGCGCCGGGGAGTAGCGGTCACCGAAGGCGGTGAGCCAGCGCATGAAGCCGTCGGCGCGGGGGCGGCCGTAGAGGTCGGGGGGCGGGGTGAGCAGGTCCATCCGGGCGGGTCCTTGGCGGGGAGAGGGGACGGGCGGCGGGAGCGGGCGGGCGGCGGGCGGCAGCTGACGGCCGACGACTGACAACTGACAGATTTCAGATTTCAGCGAACAGATAACGTTCGCTGTTCGTTGAAACCTGTCAGTTGTCAGCCGTCAGCTGTTCCCCGTCAGCCCCGCCCGGCCGCCGCCCGGGCGGCCGGGGAGGTGGCGAGGTAGCCCAGCGCCTGGCTGGAGGAGCCCTCCTGGGTCGGGTGGTAGCCCGGCCGGAGGTAGCGCAGCCCGGAGCGGAGGGAGCGGACCGGATCCGGCAGCAGTCCGCGCCTGGCGATCCGGCTCGCCTCCCGCCAGGTGGGCCTGAGCCGCCCCTCCAGGGTCGGGTCGGCGGCGAGCAGGAAGCGGGCTCCGCGCACCCAGAGGTGCACCAGCAGCGGCCCGGAGATCGCCATGCCGCGGACCCGCCGCAGGTAGCCCGGGTCCAGGTGGACCATCAGGTCGAAGGCGACGCTGCGGTGCTCGACCTCCTCGGCGCCGTGCCAGCGCAGCAGGTCCAGCATCGTCGGGTCGGCCTTGGCCCGGTCCAGGCCCGGGGAGTTGAGCGCCCAGTTGCCGAGGAAGGCGGTGAAGTGCTCGATCGCCGCGACGAAGGCGACCCGTTCGATGACGTTCTCCCGCCGCTGCGCCGGCGTCAGGCCCGGCTTGTCGCCGAGGACGCGCTGGAACAGCCAGGAGATCTGCCGGACGTACGGGCGCGGGTCGAGGCCCTGGCCGAGCAGGTGGTCGAGCACCTCCTGGTGGGCCTCGGCGTGGATGGCCTCCTGCCCGATGAAGCCGAGCACCTCCTCGCGCAGCTGCTCGTCCCGGATCAGCGGCAGCGCTTCCTTGAACACCTTGACGAACCAGCGCTCGCCCTCGGGCAGCAGCAGGTGCAGCACGTTGATCACGTGGGTGGCCATCGGCTCGTCCGGGATCCAGTGCAGCGGCAGCCGGGCCCAGTCGAAGCGGACGTCCCGGGGTTCCAGGACGAGGCTCTCGTGCACCCGCGCCGCGGGGGCGGCGCCGGCGGGGACGGGGGTGGGGCGGGGCATGGCAGGCCCTCCTGACCTGGGGGCGGCGGCTCGACTCTCGGAAACGTACTCGCCGGTAGCGGTGGGGACAAGGGGTTCGGCACCTCTTATCGACATCGAGTCTAATAAGTGATGTGCACCGCGGGACACCCCCGGAAACCCTCCCGTGGCAACCCACCCCCGGCAACCCTCCCGTGGAAAGCGCGCGGGCCCCGCCGGACGACGCGTCCGACGGGGCCCCACGAGCGAGCGGTGCTCAGACCGCCATCGCCAGTATCAGCGGCGCCGCCCGGGCGGCCAGCAGTTCGGCCGCGGCCCTGAGCTTGTGGATGTTGTCCACCGGCATCGAGGTGGCCAGGCAGCCGACCGTGCTGCCCGCCGTGATCGGCACCGCCGCGCAGACGGTGCCGAGCGCGTACTCCTGGATGTCCAGCACCGGCACCGTCGCGGGCTGGCGCTCCAGCCGGTGCATCAGCTGGTCGGCATCGGTGACGGTGCGGGAGGTCAGCCGGGCGACCGGGTGCCGGGAGAGGTGGTCCCGCCGGCCGTCCGCGTCGAGCTGGCTGAGCAGGCACTTGCCGATCGCACTGGCGTGCGCGGTGGCACGGAAGTCCACCCACTCCTGGACGGCGGGCGCGTAGTCGGCGGCGGCGACCGCCTCGACCGACAACTCCCCGTCGTGGTACCGGGTGAAGTAGACCGCGGCGCCCAACTCGTCCCGGAGTTCGGCGAGTTTGCGGTTCAGCCGGGCCTTGACGAGCTGTTCCCGGTTGTGCTGCCCGAGCAGGGCGAAGGTGCCGCCGAGCACCCAACCGCCGTCCTGGCACTGGAGGTAGCCCTCGATCTCCAGGATCTCGGCGAGCCGGCGGACGGTCGGCAGGCCCAGCGAGGTCTCCCGCGCGAGCCCGACCAGGGTGGCGCCGTCGGGGTGCCGGTCGACGGCCTCCAGCAGTCTGAGGGCGTGCTGCAGGGAGGTGAACGGGCCCGTCGGGCCCTGGTCCAGCGCGGCGTGACGACCCGGGGCTGGTGTCGACATGTCGTCCCCTTCCGATGTCCCCCCACGGAGCGACCGCGGGCGGTCTCCAGCCTATCCACCCCGGGCCCCGGGCGGCTGCCGTCCGTGAATATCCGTGAACATTCCGTGGAGCACGGCCGGTCGGCTGGTACAAGGGGCCCCGCGCACACGCACGAACGGAACCCGCACCCGACACCTCCTCCGCCGCAGCGCCCCCGCGAAGCCCGACGGGCCCCTCCCCCACTGCCCGGGGGGAGGGGCCCGTCGTGGAGCCGCCGGGGTGCGGGCCCCGGCGGTCCTGAGGGTGCGGAAGGTCGGTGCGGAGTGTGCGAGGAGGGTCGGCCCGCGGAGGGTCAGCCCTCGTCGCCCGCGCGGAGCTTGGCGACGGCGGCCTCCAGGCGGGCGCCGTACTCCTCGTCGGCGGCGTGGAAGTGGGCGAGGTTCTTCTCCACCACGTCGTCCCGGCTGACCTGCGACAGGAAGCCGGCGATGTTGTCGATCAGGCGGGTCCGCTCGCCCTGCGACATCAGCCGGTAGAGCTCGCCGGCCTGGAAGAAGTCGTCGTCCTTGGTGTGGGCCGGCGTGGTGTAGGTGCCGGTGTAGCCGTCGACCTTGACCGGCGCCGCGAGCGCGCCGTCGGTCTGGGCCGGGCCGTCGTACGAGTTGGGCTCGTAGTTCTTGCCGCGGCCGGCGCTGTTGACGGCCATGAGGCCGTCCCGGCCGTAGTTGGCGGCCTCGGTGGCGTGCGGGGCGTTCACCGGCAGCAGGGTGTGGTTGACGCCGAGGCGGTAGCGCTGGGCGTCGGCGTAGGCGAACAGCCGGCCCTGGAGCATCTTGTCCGGGGAGGGGCCGATGCCGGGCACGAAGTTGTTCGGCGAGAACGCGGACTGCTCGACCTCGGCGAAGACGTTCTCCGGGTTCCTGTTGAGCACCAGGCGGCCGACCTTGACCAGCGGGTAGTCGGCGTGCGGCCACACCTTGGTGAGGTCGAAGGGGTTGAAGCGGTAGTCCGCGGCCTCGGCGACCGGCATCAGCTGGACGTAGAGGGTCCAGGACGGGAACACGCCCCGCTCGATGGCCTGGTGGAGGTCGCGCTGGTGCGAGTCGGCGTCGGCGCCGACCACCTCGGCGGCCTGGTCGCCGTCCAGGCTGCGGATGCCCTGGTTGGTCTTGAAGTGGTACTTCACCCAGTAGGCCTCGCCCTCGGCGTTGACCCACTGGTAGGTGTGCGAGCCGTAGCCGTTCATGTGGCGGTACGAGGCGGGGATGCCGCGGTCGCCGAACAGCCAGGTGATCTGGTGGGTCGAGGCCGGCGAGTGGGCCCAGAAGTCCCAGACGTTGTCCGCCTCCTGCACGCCGGTGTACGGGTCGCGCTTCTGCGAGTGGATGAAGTCGGGGAACTTGACCGGGTCCTTGATGAAGAACACCGGGGTGTTGTTGCCGACGAGGTCGTAGTTGCCCTGCTCGGTGTAGAACTTCAGCGCGAAGCCGCGCGGGTCGCGCACCGCGTCGCTGGCGCCGAGGTTGCCGGCCACCGTGGAGAAGCGCAGGAAGACCTCGGTGCGCTTGCCGACCTCCGACAGGAACGCCGCCCGGGTGTACTTCGACACCTCGTCGGTGACCTCGAAGTAGCCGTACGCGCCGGAGCCGCGGGCGTGCACGACGCGCTCCGGGATGCGCTCGCGGTTGAACCGGGCCAGCTTCTCCAGCAGCTGCTGGTCCTGGATCAGCAGCGGGCCGTACTCGCCGGCCGAGGCCGAGTTCTGGTTGTCGGCGACCGGGGCGCCGGACTCCGTGGTCAGGATCTTGGACATGGAGGGTCCTTCAGGTGTCGATAAGGCGGTGCGTGGAGAGGTGGAGCGGGCGGGCGGGCGAGCCCCGCTCAGACGCCCAGCAGGCGCCACAGCGCCGAGCGGCGGCGGGCGGAGTGCTCGCCGTCCGGGCCGTCGGCCGGCTGGAGGCCGGCGACCGCGGCGGTGGCCGCGGCCGGGTCCGCCAGCGGGCGGGCGGCGGCCAGGGCGGCGGCCTCCTCCGCGCCGAGGCCGGCGTCGACGAGGGCGGCGGCGGCCTCCGCGGCCGGGACGGCGTTGAACCAGCGCAGCGCGAGGGCCGCGCGGCCGGCCTCGGTGAGGCGACCGGTCAGCCGCAGGCGGGCGAGGCCGCCGTCCGGGTAGACGTTGATCCGCACGTGGGTCACCGGGCGGCCGACGTCGAGCCGGAAGCGGTGCCGGGTGTCGGGCTGCAGGCGGGTGCGGGGCAGGATCTCGAACCACTCGCCGTCGGCCGGCGCCTGCGAGGTCGCGGCCTGCCCGGTCGAGGCGTCGAAGCCGATCAGGTCGGCCCAGCCGGGGGCATTGGCGACGAAGTGGGTGGTGTCCACCTCGACCGCCAGGGCCTCACCGCCCCCGGCCAGGGCGATCTGAACCCAGTCGTTGGCCTTGTCGCGCCGACGACGGGTCTCCCAGCCCTCGCCCATGACGGAGGCGCGACCGGGAGCGTTCA
This sequence comes from Kitasatospora sp. NPDC056076, assembly GCF_042266305.1. Lineage (NCBI taxonomy): Bacteria > Bacillati > Actinomycetota > Actinomycetes > Kitasatosporales > Streptomycetaceae > Kitasatospora > Kitasatospora sp. NPDC056076. Next base: position 96,822 of record NZ_JBHJWG010000028.1, on the reverse strand, counting down.
GGTTGTGCGGGGAGGAGAAGTAGCGGTCGGACGCCGCCTCGGCCACGCCGCCGTACTCCTGGGCGGCCAGGTCGAAGGTGAGGCCGTCCAGTTCGCGCGGGTCGGGCAGCACCTCGCCGTGCACCCGGAGCCGGGCCACGCCGCCGTCCGGGTAGATGTTGAGCCGCACGTGGGTGTAGCGGGAGTCGTCCTGGACGGCGAACTCGTGGGCGGTGTCGCCCCGCAGCGGGGTGCGCGGCACGAGGACGGTCCACTCGGCGGCCCGCAGCTCCTCGGGCGAGGGGTGCCCGGGGACGGAGGCGGCCTCGACCACGGCGCTCTCCGGGTAGTTGCCGGTGAAGTGCGCGGTGTCGACGATCACGCCGCGGATCGCACCGCCGACGCCGAGCCGGACGATCGCCCAGTCGTGGTCCTGGTCGGTGGGGTGCGGCTGGTCCGCGGAGACGCCGCGGCGGCGCTTGGACTCCCAGCCGTCCATGATCTGGCCCTTGTGGCCGAAGGTGTGCGGGCGGAACTCGGCCGGCTTGGCCACCAGCAGGTTCTCGGCGTCCGCGAAGGTGTCCTCGTTGGTGGCGACGACGCCCGCGCCGAGCAGCCGGGAGGCCAGGTTGACCAGCTCGGTGAAGGGAGCGCTCGGGGTGTCGGCAGTGGTCACTGACTCTCCTCGGAAGGCGTGGTGGGTAAGGGAGTTGGCAGGCCCGGAGCGAGGGACCGAAGCGAGGGCCCGATCCGCCGGGGGCCGGTCCGCCGGGGCCGGTTCCGCCGGGCCGTCCGCCGGGCTAGTCCGCGGGGCGCAGCAGCTGGCGGCCGAAGGGCTCGGCCCCGGTGTCCACCACCCGGCCGCGCAGCCAGGTGGTGCGCACGGCGCCGCTCAGGGTCCGCCCGGCGTACGGGGTGACCGGGTTGCGGTGGTGCAGCTCGCCCGCGTGGACGGCGAACTCCCCGTCGGGGTCGAAGGCGACCAGGTCGGCGTCGCAGCCCGCCGCGATGGCGCCCTTGGTGCCGGTGAGGCCGACCAGTTCGGCCGGTCCGGCGGACATCCAGCGCACCACGTCGGCCAGCGTGTGGCCGCGCCGGCGGGCCTCGGTCCAGATGGCGGGCAGGCCCAGCTGGAGCGAGGCGATGCCGCCCCAGGCCGCCGCGAAGTCGCCGCTGCCGCCGAACTCGGGCAGCAGCTTGAGGTCGGGGGTGGACGGCGAGTGGTCCGAGACGACGGCGGTGAACTCGCCGTCGGCCAGGGCCTGCCAGAGGGCGTCCCGGTTGGCCTCGTCGCGGATCGGCGGGCAGCACTTGAAGGCGGTGTCGCCGTCGGGCACCTGCTCGGCGGCGAGCGTCAGGTAGTGCGGGCAGGTCTCGGCGGTGACCCGTACGCCCGCCTCGCGGGCCCGGCGCAGCAGGGGCAGCACGGCCGCCGAGGAGACGTGCAGGATGTGCACCCGGGCGCCGGTGCGCCGGGCCGTGTCGAGCAGGTGGGCGACCGCGGCGGTCTCCGCTCCGGCCGGGCGGGAGGCGAGGAAGTCCCGGTAGTGGACGCCGGGTTGCTGCGGTGCGGCGGCCAGCACGGCCGGGTCCTCGGCGTGGATGATCGCCAGTGCCCCGATCCGGGCCTGCTCGGCCAGCGCGGCCTCCAGGTCGGCGGCCTCGACGTGCGGGAACTCGTCGACGCCGGACGGGGCGAGGAAGCTCTTGAAGCCGAACACGCCCGCCCGGTGCAGGGGTTCGAGGTCCGGGACGTTGCCGGGCACGGCCCCGCCCCAGAAGCCGAGGTCGACCCAGGCCTGGCCCTCGGCGGTCTTCCGCTTGACGTCCAGCCCCGCCACCGTGGTGGTGGGCGGTACGGAGTTGAGCGGCATGTCGATGATGGTGGTGACGCCGCCGGCCGCGGCGGCCCGGGTGGCGGTGGCGAAGCCCTCCCACTCGGTCCGGCCGGGCTCGTTGACGTGCACGTGGGTGTCGACCAGGCCGGGCAGCAGCGCGGTGTCGCCGAGGTCGACGAGGTCGCTGTCGCCGACCACGAGCGATCCGTGGGCGGCGACCTGCTCGATCCTGCCGTCCCGGATCAGCACGTCCGCGGGGCGCTCGCCCTCGGGCAGCACCGCCCGGCGGGAGCGGATCACCGCTGGCTGGCTGATCGGCATGGGGACCTCCGGAACCTGGGAGTTGGGGGTGGCGGAACACGGGTGGGGTCGAAGGATTGCCGGGAGCCTAGGCCCGCCTTCAACAAAACGTCAATGGAGGAACGTACGAGGGCTCAGCCCGGCAGCAGCTCCACGGCCAGCCGCTCCCCCGCCACCTCGGCCAGCTCGCCGGCCCTGGTCATGCTGTCCCCCGGCTGCTCGGCCAGGTCGGTGAGGGCGACCGCGGCGGTGAAGCCGGCCGCCCGCCACTCGGGCTCGGACAGCTCCAGCCGACCCGCCACGGCGGCCACCCGAACCCCCGCCCGGGCAGCCGCCGCGGCGACTCCGGCGGGGGCCTTGCCATGGAGCGTCTGAGCGTCCAGGCAGCCCTCACCGGTGACGACGAGGCGTGCCCCACGCACGGCCTCGTCGAAACCCAGCAGTTCGAGCAGCAGCTCGATACCGGGTCGCATGGTGGCGCCGAGCAGGGCGAGGGCGGCGAAGCCCACCCCGCCCGCGGCCCCGGCGCCGGGGGCCTCCCGCACGTCCCGACCGGTCACCGCGGCCACCCGGTCGGCGAAGCGGGTCAGCCCCTGCTCCAGGACCACCAGGTCGTCGCCGTCGGCGCCCTTCTGCGGGCCGTAGACGGCGGTGGCGCCGCGCGGGCCCAGCAGCGGGTTGTCCACGTCGCAGGCGACCACGACGTCCACCCCGGTCAGCAGCTCGGCCAGCGGGCCGAGGTCGATCCGCTCCAGGCGGCGCAACGAGGCTCCGCCGGGCGGAAGTTCGACGTCGTCGGCGTCCCGCAGCCGGACCCCGAGCGCCTGCACCATTCCGGCCCCGCCGTCCGTGCAGGCGCTGCCGCCGAGGCCGAGCACGATCCGCTTGGCGCCCATCGACACCGCGCGGGCGATCAGCTGGCCGACGCCGTAGGAGCCGGCCGCGAGCGGGGCGGTCCGGCCGCCGGGCAGCCGGGCGAGCCCGGAGGCCTGGGCCAGTTCGACCACGGCGGTGTCGCCGCGGACGGCCAGGGCGGCGTCCACCGGCAGGCCGGTCGGACCGGCCACCTTGGCCGGGACGCGGTCGAACCCGGCCGCGAGCGCCGCGGCCAGGGTGCCCTCACCGCCGTCGGCGACGGGCAGTTCGCGCACGTCGGCGCCGGGTGCGGCACGCCGGATGCCGGCGGCGATCCGGGCGGCGACCTCGGCACCCTCCAGGGTGCCCTTGAACTTGTCCGGCGCTACGACCACGTGGCCCTTGAGGGGGGTGGGGGGCATCGGTGGTCCTCACTTCCGTGCGGGTCGGGCGGTGTTCCACGAACATGGGTCCGGACAAGCATGGGTCCGGTGGCACCGGGGTTGCGACCCCCTGGCCGGGCGGTGCGGCCCGGCCCGGGGCCGAGCTCCCGCGGGAGCGCCGGTCCCGGAGGATCGTCGCTTCCGTGGGAGCGCCGGTCCCGTAGGGGGTGCGACCCCCTCCCCGCCGTTCCCCTCGACCCGCTTCCGACGTTCGAGGGGCTCCCCTCGGCGAGGAGGGGGCCAGGCGACGCACCGCTGGCACGACCGAAGTGCCCCCGGGGGAGGGTGTGTGCGTCACCGGCTTGGATCGACCGGCGGGCGGGCGGATGAGCCCCTGCCCGCACGCCGGTCGGGTCTGGCCTCCTGGTGGCGCGGGCACGACCGGATCAGGTACACGCCACCAGGAGGAGTCTGTGGGGCCTCGGCCCTTCGGGTCAGGCGACCTCGCGGCCCGAGAGCCGCTCGACGCCGCGCAGCAGCGCCGAGTGGTCGAGCGAACCGTCGCCGTTGGCCCGGGCGGAGGCGACCAGCTGGGCGACCACGGCGCCGACCGGCAGCGCGGCGCCCACGGCGCGGGCGGCGTCGGTGACGATGCCCATGTCCTTGTGGTGCAGGTCGATCCGGAAGCCGGGGGCGAACTCGCGGTTGAGCATGTTCGCCTTCTTGCGGTTGAGCACCGTGGAGCCGGCCAGGCCGCCGCCGAGCACGTCCAGCGCGGCCGCGAGGTCGACGCCGGCGTTCTCCAGGAACACCACGGCCTCGGCGAGCACCTGGATGTTGACCGCGACGATCAGCTGGTTGGCGGCCTTCACGGTCTGGCCGGCGCCGTCGGGGCCGACGTGGACGACCGTGGTGCCGAGCGCGTCGAACAGCGGCTTCGCCTCGGCGAAGTCCGCCGCCTCGCCGCCGACCATGATCGACAGCACCGCCTCGACCGCACCGGCCTCGCCGCCGGAGACCGGGGCGTCCAGGGTGCGCACGCCCTTCTCCCGGGCGGCCTTGCCGACCTTGATGGAGGTCTGCGGGGTGATCGAGGACATGTCGATCACCAGGGTGCCGGCCTGGACGTTCTCCAGGACGCCGCCCTCACCGAGGATGACCGCCTCGACGTGCGGGTCGGCCGGGACCATGGTGATGACGACCTCGGCGTCCTTCACCGCGTCGGCGATGCTGGCGGCACCGTGGCCGCCGGCCGCGATCACGGTGTCGATCGAGGCCGGGGAGAGGTCGAAGCCGGTCACGTGGTGGCCGGCCTTGACCAGGTTGACGGCCATGGGCTTGCCCATGATGCCGAGGCCGACGAAGGCAATCTTGCGGGAGGCGCTCATCGCGTCGGGTTCCTTACGTGTACGGGTGGGGAGGGGTGACGGGCCGGACGGGCGCCGCGGTACGCCGCGCACCCGGGCCGGACGGGCGCCGGGGGCGCCGGGTCGGCCGGCGGAGTGGGCGCCGGCGGAGTGGGCGCCGGGTCAGCGGGCGGCGCGCAGCTCGCGCGGCAGCCAGTCGAAGCTGTCGGCGCTGACGCCGGTGGAGGGGCGGTACTCCAGGCCGATCGAGCCGCTGTAGCCGGCCGCGCTGAGCCGGGCGAACAGGTCCTCGAAGTCCAGCCCGCCGGTGCCGGGCTCGTTGCGGCCCGGGTTGTCGGCGATCTGCACGTGGCCGATCCGGTCGGCGTAGGTGTCGATGACGGCCGCCAGGTCCTCGCCGTTCTTGGCCAGGTGGTACAGGTCGCAGAGGAACCTGGCGTTCCCCAGGCCGGTGGCGGCGTTGACCTTGTCGACCACCTCGACCGCGGCGGCCGCGGAGACCAACGGGTAGTCCGGGGACTCGGCCGCGTTGAGGGCCTCGATCAGCAGGACGGCACCGATCTCGTGGGCCGCCCGGGCCGCGAGCACCAGGTTCTCCAGTGCGACCGCGTCCTGCTCGGCCGGCTCGACGCCCTCGACCCGGTTGCCGTACAGCGCGTTGAGCGCGGTGGCACCGAGCGAGGCGGCCAGTTCCGCGGCGACCGGGACGTTGGCCCGGAAGCGCTCCCGCTCGGACGGGACCGAGACGGTTCCCCGGGCGCCCTGGCTGAGGTCGTCCAGGAAGTTGAGGCCGGTGAGCCGGACGCCCGCGTCACTGAACGCCTTGCGCAGCGCGTCGAGTTCGGCCCGGCCCGGGCTGTGCTCGGTGCCGAAGGGCCACCAGAGTTCGGCGGCCGTGAAGCCGGCCGCGGCGGCGGCCGCGGGGCGCTCCAGCAGCGGGAGTTCGCCGAACAGGATCGACAGGTTGACCGTGAAGCCGTGCTTGGCAGCCGCCGTCACGTCCATCACCTCTCACTCTCTCTTCCTTCATCCGCAACTTCCACGATCCGGAAGAGGGATTCTGTGTGGTGGAAGCATCTCCGGCCCGCCGAGCGGGTGTCAAGGCTGCCGCAACATTTTGTTGAAGTGGCTCCGAGGGGTCCGCCCACCGGTCCCGCGACTGTTCGATCGCCCAGGCCCTGCCCCGGCCCACCCCCGCTCGCTAGAGTGAGCGGGTGCGATTGATGGTGGAGTTCACGACAGAACCGTTCGAACTGGACACGTTCCCCGAGCACGCCGCGACGGCCCGCAAGGTCGTCGACGAGGCCGGCCTGGACGTGGCGGTCGGCCCCTTCGGGACCGGCGCCGAGGGCGAGGCCGACCAGGTCCTCGCCGCGGTGACCCGGCTGCTCCGGGAGACCCTGGACGCCGGGGCGACCCGCATCTCCGTCCAGGTGAGCGTGCTGGGAGAGGAGGGCGGTACGCCGTGACCGAGCACGTGGAGCACCCGCTCGCCGCGGCGGTCAAGCCGCTGCTGGACGCGGTCGGCGCGACGCCCGTCCCACTGGACGAGGCGAAGGCCGAGGACGTCGTCCTGGAGTGGGAGGGCACCCCGGCCCTGGCCGTCCGGCTGCCGCACCTGAGCAGTGCGCTGGACCGGCTGCTGGCCGAGATGGCCCGCCAGTTCGACGGCCGCCCGCTGGCCGAGCTGGACCGCTGGGAGAAGCAGCGGGTCGTCGCCCTGCTGGAGGAGCGCGGCGCCTTCACCGTCCGCCACGGGGTCGAGACGGTCGCCTCGGCCCTGGGCGTCAGCCGCTTCACCGTGTACAACTACCTGAACCGCCAGGACGGCACGAAGCCGTCCTGAGCGCGGCTCGCGGGCTCCCCGCGAAGAGCTCGCAAGGAACCCACGAGGGGTTCGCGGACGGGTGACCCCGCCGCTGTGGACAGTCTCGACCGGCCCACGGCGGGGCACACTTGGCGAATCGCACACGAAAGGGCCCCGCAGCGCGGCCCGGTTCAAAACGTAACCACCAAGGGTTCAACAAACTGTTGACGGCAGGGTGGGGCCGATCTAGCTTTTCCGGGTGGCACCACTCTTCAGGAGGTCCACTCGTGACCAACCACCCCCACGCCCTCGACTCCCTGGCCGCGGCCGATGCCGCGAAGCTGGAGGAGATCCTGCTGGAGGTATGCTCCAGCCCCCGTTGGGCCGCCGCCGTCGCACAGACCCGACCCTGGCCCAGCCGTGAGGCCCTGCTCGCCGCCAACGCGGCGGCCATGGCCGCGCTGACCGTCGCGGACCTGCGCGACGCGATGGCCGGACACGCCCGGATCGGCCGGCCCAAGGAGGGCGACGCCACCTCCGAGCGCGAACAGGCCGGCATCCAGGGCGTGGACCGGGCGGTCCTCGACGAACTGCACGAGGCCAACACCGCCTACGAGGCGAAGTTCGGCCACGTGTTCCTGATCTGCGCGACCGGCCGCACCGCGGTCACCATGCTCACGGCCCTGCGCGAGCGCCACCCCAACGACCCCGCCACCGAGGCGGAGATCGTCCGGGGCGAGCTGCGCAAGATCAACGACATCCGGCTGAGCCGCCTCCTCGACGGTTCCTGACGCATCGTCAAGAATGCTCGGCAGGAAGGGCGTCCCATCCCGGACGCCCCACCCCGGACGTGCGCCCCGCGCGATCTGACGCACCATCACCTCTGCCATCAGTAAGGTCACCTCACCCATGACTGGCATCTCCACCCACGTGCTCGACACCAGCCTCGGCCGCCCGGCCGAGGGCGTCCCGGTCGAGCTCGCACTGCACACCGAGGGTGGCTGGCAGGTGCTCGGCACCTCCGCCACGGACTCCGACGGCCGGGTCAAGGACCTCCCGGCCGTGGAGGCGGGCTCGGTCGTCCGGCTGCTCTTCGACACCGGCGCGTACTACGCGCGGGGGTCCGCGGAGCCGCCGTTCTTCCCCGAGGTCTCGATCGTCTTCACGGTCGCGCCCGAGCAGCACCACTACCACGTGCCGCTGCTGCTGAACCCGTTCGGATACTCGGTCTACCGCGGAAGCTAGTAGACCGACCTGGAAGCTTAGGAGCCTGTCATGGCCCACGTGCTCGGTCAGAACCAGTACGGCAAGGCGGAGAACCGCATCGTCCGGGTCTACCGCGACTCCACCCGGCACGAGATCAAGGACCTGAACGTCTCGGTCTCCCTCCAGGGCGAGTTCGAGGACGTCCACCTCACCGGGTCGAACGCCAACTGCCTTCCCACCGACACCACCAAGAACACCGTGTACGCCTTCGCCAAGGAGTACGGCATCGACTCGGCCGAGGCCTTCGGCATCCTGCTGGCCCGGCACTTCGTCGACGACACCGAGCGCGGCGTCGTGCACAGCGCCCGGATCCGGATCGAGGAGTACGCCTGGGACCGGATCAGGACGCCGGACAGCTCGGCCCGGTTCATCGGCTCGGAGGAGGTCGGCCACTCCTTCGTCCGCACCGGCCAGGAGACCCGCACCACCGAGATCGTCTACGACGGCGAGACGGTGCAGGTCATCTCCGGCCTCAAGGACCTCATCGTCATGAACTCCACCAACTCGGAGTTCTGGGGCTACATCAAGGACAAGTACACCACCCTCCAGGAGGCGTACGACCGTATCCTCGCCACCCAGGTCACCGCCCGCTGGAAGTACGGCTACAGCGGTCGCGACGGCGAGGCCCAGCCCAACTGGAACCGCTCCTACACCCACGTGAAGCGGCACATGCTGGAGGCGTTCGCCGAGACCTACTCCTACTCGCTGCAGCAGACCCTGCACGCGATGGGCACCCGGGTCCTCAACAACCGCGCCGAGGTGGACGAGGTACGCCTCGAACTGCCCAACAAGCACCACTTCCTCGTCGACCTGGAGCCGTTCGGCCTCAAGAACGAGAACGAGGTCTACTACGCTGCGGACCGCATGTACGGCCTGATCGAGGGCACCGTGCACCGCGAGGGCGTCGTCCCGGTCATCCCGGTCGCCTGACCTCCCCCACCCCGCTCACCCCACCCCATGGACTCCGCCCGGAATCGCCGCACCCTCCGGCCCGCTCGGGCCGGTCGAGTTCGGGCGGACCGCACCACCCGCACCACCATCGCCACCCGCACGACCTTCGCCACTCGTACCACCGCACCACGCTCCACCTGTTTCTCCACCCCCACCAACCGGAGTTCGTGCTCGCCTCGCGGCGGCCGGCCCGGGGCACTGGAGAAGCGTCCCGAGGGATCCTTGCTCCGCCGTCCCGCCCTCGGGGGATCTCCAGCGCCACGGGCGCGCCGGGAGCCACGGGCACAAGAGGGGCTCGACATGGCACCCAGCAACACCAGCAGTAACGACGGCGGTTCCACCCCTGCAAGAACCCCAGGCCCGGACGGTACGTCGACCCGCCTGCCCGGCGGGCCGTCCGGGTCCGGGACCCACCCCGTGGACGAGGTGCTGCCCCCGGTGAAGCTGTTCTCCACCGGGCTCCAGCACGTCGCCGCGATGTACGCGGGAGTCGTCGCACCCCCGCTCATCGTCGGCGCCGGCGTCGGACTCTCCGCCACCGACCTCGCCCTGCTCATATCGGCCAGCCTGTTCACCGCCGGACTGGCCACCCTGCTCCAGACCCTCGGCATCTGGAAGATCGGCGCACGACTGCCGTTCGTGAACGGCGTGTCGTTCGCGGGCGTCGCGCCCATGATCGCCATCGCCAAGGAACACGGACCGAAGGACGCCCTCCCGGTGATCTTCGGCGCGGTGATCGTCGCGGGGGCCCTGTGCTTCCTCGCGGCGCCGTACTTCTGCAAGCTCATCCGGTTCTTCCCCCCGGTCGTCCAGGGCACCGTGATCACCCTCATCGGGGTGTCCCTGCTCCCGGTGGCGGTGAACTGGGCGCGCGGCGGCTCGCCGGGCGCCCCCGGGTACGGCTCCGTGCGGGCCGTCGGCCTCGCCGCGATCACCCTCGCCGCGGTGGTGCTGTGCAACCGGCTGCTGCGCGGCTTCTGGCAGCAGCTGTCCCTGCTCATCGGCTTGGCGTTCGGCACCCTGGTCGCCTTCCCGCTGGGGCTGGCCGACTTCGGCGCGGTCCAGGACGCGAAGGTCTTCGCGCTCCCGTCCCCGTTCCACTTCGGCGCGCCCGCCTTCGACGCGGCCGCGATCGTCTCGATGTGCATCGTCATGGTGGTCTCGATGACCGAGTCCACCGCCGACATGCTCGCCCTCGGCAAGATCGTCGAGCGCGAGGCCGACGAACCCACGCTCGCCGCCGGCCTCCGGGCCGACGGACTGGCCACCGCGCTCAGCCCCGTCTTCAACGGCTTCGCCGCCAGCGCCTTCGCCCAGAACATCGGGCTGGTGGCGCTGACCAAGATCCGCAGTCGCTTCGTGGTCGCGGCCGGCGGAGGCATCCTGATCCTGCTGGGACTCTTCCCGGTCCTCGGCTCGGTCGTCTCGCTGGTGCCGCAGCCCGTCCTCGGCGGTGCCGGGATCGTCCTCTTCGGCACGGTCGCGGCGAGCGGGATCCGCACCCTCGCGGAAGCCGGCATGGAGTCCAGCGCCAACACCATCCTGGTGTCGGTCTCGCTCGGGGTCGGCATCATCCCGATCGCCGTACCCACCTTCTACGACGCCTTCCCGGAGGCGGTCCGGACCCTGATGCACTCGGGGATCTCGGCCGGCTGCGTGATGGCCGTCCTGCTCAACCTGCTGTTCCACCACGTCGGAACCGCCCGCCGGTCCGCATCGCAGTCCAGGTCCGGCGAGGCCCCCGGCGCGACGGTGCCGACGGCGACACCGTCCTGACCGGTCCGGGCAGGGGCGCACACCACTCGGTGCGCGCCCCTCCTGGCCCTCCCCCATAGGAGTGACACCATGGCAGTCCAGCCCCCGCCCGCCGACCAGCGGATCGTGATCGAGAACGTCGCGATCGCCACGGTCGACGCCGTCGACACCGAGTACGCCCGCGGCCACGTGGTCATCCTCGGCAACCGGATCGAATCCGTCGGCAACGGCCCCGCCCCGGCGTGGCTGGACAACGTGGTGCGCCGGATCAACGGCGAGGGCCACCTGCTCACCCCCGGCCTGGTCAACACCCACCACCACTTCTACCAGTGGATCACCCGCGGCCTCGCCCAGGACAACATCCTCTTCGACTGGCTGGTCGCCCTCTACCCGACCTGGGCCCGGATCGACGACAAGCTCGTGCACGCCGCCAGCCAGGGCTCGGCCGCCGCCCTGCTCAAGTCCGGCTGCACCACCGCCTCGGACCACCACTACGTCTTCCCCAAGGACGGCGGCGACATCCTCGGCGCCTCGATCGAGGCCGTCCAGGAGCTCGGCCTGCGCTTCACCGCGCTGCGCGGCTCGATGGACCGCAGCAAGAAGGACGGCGGACTGCCGCCGGACCACGCCGTCGAGGAGCTGGACGACATCCTGGCCGCCTCCGAGGCCGCCGTCGACCGCTACCACGACTCCTCCTTCGGCTCGATGCTGCACGTCGCGCTGGCGCCCTGTTCGCCCTTCTCGGTCTCCACCGACCTGCTCCGCCAGTCCGCCGAACTCGCCCGCCGCAAGGGCGTCCGGCTGCACACCCACGGCTCCGAGACGGCCGAGGAGGAGCAGTTCTGCAAGGAGCTGTTCGGCATGGGGCCGACCGACTACTTCGAGTCGGTCGGCTGGCTCGGCGAGGACGTCTGGATGGCGCACTGCGTCCACATGAACGACTCCGACATCGCCAAGTTCGCCGAGACCGGCACCGGCGTGGCGCACTGCCCCTCCTCCAACGCCCGCCTGGCCGCCGGGATCGCCCGGGTGCCCGACATGCTCAAGGCCGGCGTACCGGTCGGGCTCGGCGTCGACGGCACCGCCTCCAACGAGTCCGGCGAGCTGGGCACCGAGCTGCGCAACGCACTGCTGATCAACCGGCTGCACGGCTCCCCGACCGCGCTGACCGGGCGCCAGGCACTGCGGCTGGGCACCATGGGCGGCGCCCGGGTGCTCGGGCGGCAGGCCGAGATCGGCTCCATCGAGGCCGGCAAGCTGGCCGACCTGGCGCTGTGGAAGATCGACGGGGTCATGCACTCCTCGATCGCCGACCCGGTCGCGGCCCTCACCTTCGGCGCCCTGCCGCCGCTGGCGACCCTGTTCGTCAACGGCAACGCCGTCGTCGAGAAGGGCGAGCTGACCACCGTCAACGAGGACCGGATCGCGCGTGCCTGCGCCCGCGCGGCCAAGGAGCTCGCCTCCCGGCCCGTCTGACGGTCCGCCGGGCGGGCCGGAGCTGCCCTCCGGCCCGCCCGGCCCACTGGTTCCGGAGCGCGCCCAGGGACGGTGCGTGACCCGGACTCCGTACGCCCGTCCGGGCGTGCGGACCGCGGCCCCGAACCCACGGCGAGGGTTCGGGGCCGCGGCGTGCCCGGGGCGGGGGGGGGAGGGCGCGGGGGGACAGGGGGCGGCGGAAGGCCGACAGCGAACGGATAACAGATGACAACTTTCATCATCTGTTATCCGTTCGCTGTCTTCTGTTATCTGTCTTCTGTTATCTGTTCGCCGCCATCGGCCAAGCCGCCTCAGGCCGTGCGCCCCAGCGTCGCCAGGTAGGCCCGCCAGCCGCCGTGGTGGGTGATCTCGCGGTGCACCCCGCGCTCGACCTCGCCGCGGGCGAGCAGCATCGAGAAGCACGCGGAGCCGTCCTCCAGCTCGATCACACCGAGCTCCAACTCCCTGGGCTCGCCGGGCAGGATGACGTCTCGCAGGCGCTCCAGGCTGATCTCGTACAGCTCGCCCTCGATCGCGGTGTCGACGGACGGGTCGGCCAGCAGTCCCGGGCAGACGTCCGTGCCGCCGCTGTGGTCGATGGAGAAGAAGCGGTAGCCGGCCGCGGTGCGGGCCGGGCCGATGAGGGCGTCGGCGACCTTCTCGTGGAACGGTCCGCCGACCATCGCCTGGCCGTTGAAGAAGATGCGTGCCATCGGTGAACTCCTCAGGAGGGTAAGGCCGTACGAAGAAAAAGACCGTTCCGCACGGCGACGAGAGGACAGGTGGATTCGTCGCCGTACGGAACGGAGCAAAGGGCGGCGGAACTGCTACGGCCCGGCAGGCGGCAGCGGTGGCGCCGGTGGGTAGATTGGTGCTCAGCCCAGCAGGGGAAGCGCGGGGAGGGTCAGGAAGTCCGCGAACTCCTCGGCCAGGGCGACCTGTTCGAAGAGCTGGGCGGCCTCTCGCCAGCGGCCGTCCCGGTAGGCCTCGTCGCCGAACTCGGCGCGCAGCTCGGCCAGTTCGGTGGCGACCAGGGTGCGGACCAGCTCGGCGGTGGCCTTCTCGCCGGTGTCGGACAGCACGACCCCGTTGTGGATCCACTGCCAGATCTGCGAGCGCGAGATCTCGGCGGTGGCGGCGTCCTCCATCATGTTGAAGATGCCGACCGCGCCGAGCCCGCGCAGCCAGGCCTCGATGTAGCGGAGGCCGACCTGGACGGCGTTGTGCAGTCCGGCCCGGGTGCAGGTGCCCCCGGCACCGGCGATGTCGAGCAGTTCGGCGGCGGTGACCGGCTCGGCGGGGCCCGGGTTGTCCTTCTGGTTGGGCCGCTCGCCGAGCACCGCGTCGAAGGAGGCCCGGGCGACCGGGACGAGGTCCGGGTGGGCGACCCAGGAGCCGTCGAAGCCGTTGCCGGCCTCGCGGTCCTTGTCCGCCTTGACCTTCTCCAGCGCGGCGGCATTGACCTCCGGGTCCCTGCGGCTGGGGATGAACGCGGCCATCCCGCCGATCGCGTGAGCGCCGCGCTGGTGGCAGGTCCGCACCAGCAGCCGGGTGTAGGCGGCCATGAACGGCGAGGCCATGGTGACGCTGTTGCGGTCCGGGAGGATGTAGTGCTCGCCGGCGTCGCGGAAGTTCTTGACGATCGAGAACAGGTAGTCCCAGCGCCCGGCGTTGAGGCCGGCCGCGTGGTCGCGCAGCTCGTAGAGGATCTCGTCCATCTCGAAGGCCGCGGTGATGGTCTCGATCAGCACGGTGGCCCGGACGGTGCCGTGCGGGATGCCCAACTCGGCCTGGGCGTGGGTGAACACGTCGTTCCAGAGCCGGGCCTCGAGGTGGCTCTCGGTCTTCGGCAGGTAGAAGTACGGGCCGGAGTTGGGGTCCTCGGCGCCCTTGGCGATGAGCCGGGCCGCGTTGTGGAAGAAGTACAGGCCGAAGTCGACGAACGCGCCGGCCACCGGGACGCCGTCGACCAGCAGGTGGTTCTCGTCCAGGTGCCAGCCGCGCGGGCGGACCACGACGGTGGCGAGTTCGGCGGCGGGCTTGAGGGCGTAGGCCTTGCCGGCCGAGCTGGTGAAGTCGATCCGGCCCTCGAAGGCGTCGATCAGGTTGACCTGGCCGCTGACCACGTTCTCCCAGGTCGGGGAGGTGGCGTCCTCGAAGTCGGCGAGCCAGATCCTCGCCCCGGAGTTGAGCGCGTTGATGACCATCTTGCGGTCGGTGGGCCCGGTGATCTCGACCCGGCGGTCCCGGAGGGCGCGCGGCGCCTCGGCGACCTTCCAGTCGCCGGCCCGGACGTCGGCGGTCTCGGGGAGGAAGTCCAGCGTGCCGGTGCGGGCGATCTCCGCGCGTCGGCTCTTCCGCCTCGCCAGGAGCTCCTGTCGACGGCCCTCGAAGGCGCGATGGAGGCCCACGACGAAGGCGACCGCCTCCGGGGTGAGCACCTCCTCGGCCCGATGGACGCGCGGTCCGGCGACAGTGACGACCGGAGCGGCGGGGGAGGCGCCGACGGGCCCCTGAGCTGCAGCCATGAGCAGGACACTCCTAAGACGGTTGAGCCTGGCGAAGGGAGCTCCGGTGGGAACTTCCTCGGGAACTTCCTCGATCGTTACCCGCCTGTCGGCGGGTTCGATTCTGTAAGGTGGAGACTAGTTTCCGCGATACAGAATTTCAACGGTTTGTTGAAGAGGTCGCCGGGACTCTACTCCTCCCCGACAGCGAAGGGAACGCCGGTGGTTGCGACCCCCGACACAGCATCGACGACAGGCGCCGACCGCGCGAGCGGCGGCGTGCAGTCCGTCGAGCGCGCCTTCCAACTCCTGGAGGCGCTGGCCGACTCGGGCGGCGTGGCCACCCTCAGTGAGCTCTCCACCAGCTCCGGCCTCCCGATGCCGACCATCCACCGACTGGTTCGTACCCTCGTCCAGCAGGGCTATGTCCGCCAGGACACCGCCCGCCGCTACACCCTCGGCCCCCGGCTGATCCGGCTCGGCGAGACCGCCGGCCGCCTGCTCGGCAGCTGGGCCCGCCCGTACCTGGCCGAACTCATGGAGGCCACCGGCGAGACCGCCAACCTCGCGGTACTGGAGGGCGGCGAGGTGGTGTACGTCGGGCAGGTGCAGTCGCGGCGCTCGATGCGGATGTTCACCGAGGTCGGCCGGCGGGTGCAGCCGCACTGCACCGGCGTCGGCAAGGCGCTGCTCGCCCAGCTCCCCGAGGACGAGGCGCGCGCGGTCCTGGGCCCCAACCCGCTGCCCGCCCACACCGAGTACACCCTCACCGACCCGCAGGAGCTGATGGACCAGCTCGCCGAGGCGCGCGAGCGCGGGTACGTGGTGGACGACCAGGAGCAGGAGATCGGCGTCCGCTGCATCGCGCTCGCCGTCCCGGGCGCGCCGACGCCCACCGCGCTCTCCGTCTCCGGCCCGGAGGCCCGGATCCGGGCGCTGGAGGAGCAGGCGGGGGCGTCCGCACTGGTGCCGGTGATGCACCAGATCGCGGCCCGGCTGGGGCAGGTCCTGGCACCCTGACGCTCCGTCAACCGCCTTGACCGGCAAGAGCGATCGGGCCATGACCGGTGCCCCCGCCGTTCGAGTGGCGGTGGGCGAGTTGCGGCGCCCTCGCGGCGGCGGCTCGGACACCCTGGTGCGGACGCGGCCCGCGACGGTGCGGGCCGCCGGAGCACGGGAACAGGGTGAGCGGCGTGGAGCAGCACGGAGTACGGGGCGGCGCGGGGCGCAGGAGGTTCGGCCGGGCCGGATTGCTGGCGGCGGTGACGGCGGGCTGCGCGGTGGCCGCGCTGGCCGCCGGGCCCTCCTGGGCGGTGCGGCACCCGGTGCCGCGTCCGGATCTGGGGACCGTCGCGCCGGGGGCGCCCGAGGCGTCCACTCTGCCCGCCGTGGTCGCCAAGACGTCCCGCTCCCACCTGGAGGTGGTCCGGATCGACCCGGATCCGGCCCCGCCCGGCGGCGCCACCACCATCCACGCCTTCGTGGCCAATCTCGGCCCGGACACCACCGCCTCACCGCTCACGATCACGGTCACCCTGCCGGACGGGGTGACCCCGGAGGGCCCGTACTACCCCGAGGACTGTGCGGTCGTCTCGCGCGGCAGGCAGGTGCGCTGCGTGTTCGGTCCCGGGCTGCCGGACGGGCGCAGCGTGACCGCCCTCGTCCCGGTCCGGCTCTCCGACAACCTGCCGCTCGGGGTTCTGGAGGGCGGCTCGGTCGAGGTGCGCAGCGCGGACGACCCGGGCGGCAGGGGCCACCGGGAGGAGTTCGACATCAGGGTCGTCGAGACGGCGGGCGACTGACGGACCGGATCGCCCCACCGGTCACCGGCCGTCCGGCGAGCGGCTGCCGGACCTCCGTTGACCGATGGGGCGGGCTCGTGGTTACCGGTAGACGTGGTTACCGGTAGACGCGGACGTAGTCGGCGGCCATGGTGATCGGGGCGTTCCCCTGCGGCGCCGGGTGGTACTTGCCGGCGCTCACCGAGAGGTTGAGGATCAGGTACGCCGAGAAGTTGGCTCCGACGCCCTTGCCGTCCGAGAACACCTTGACGCCGTTGACGTACCAGTCCACCGAGTTGGCGCCGTAGTAGGTGCCGATGGTCACCCACTGGTCGGTGCCGATGGCGCCCGCGTCGGTGTAGTAGTCGGGGTTGCCGGGGTTGACGTGGTTGGTCAGCTCCAGCAGGTTCGGGTTGTCGGGGTGGTACTCGAAGGAGTCGATCTCCCCGTTGCCGTTCTTCCAGGTCCACAGGGCGGGCCAGGCGCCGGTGCCGGCGGGCAGCTTGACCCGGGTCTCGGCGTAGTCGCCGGTCTTGACCTGGAAGCCCTCGGCGGAGCCCTCGGTGGTCAGGAAGCCGGTGTTCCAGGACTGCTTGCCGTTCTCCAGCGTCGGCCCGCCCGGGGTGGCGGTGAAGGTGGCGACGCCGTTCGCGACGGTGACGTTGTTCTTGTTCAGCCAGTCGAGCTTGTTGTCGTCCGGGTTGTGGTTCCCGTACTTGTACGAGGTGCTCTTGTCGCCGACCCAGCGCTGGCCCCAGTTGATCGGGCTGTTGAACTCGTCGGACCAGGTCAGCGACTTGCCGGCGATCAGGGAGGACGGCGCCGGGGTCGTCGGGGTGGCCGTGGCGGTGGGGGTCGGCGTCGCGGTCGGCGTCGCGGTCGGGCTCGCGGTGGGGGACGCGGTCGCGGTGGGCTTCGCCGTCGGGCTCGCGGTCGCGGTCGGAGTCGCGGTGGGCTTCGCCGTCGGGGTCGCCGTCGGGGACGGGGCCGGCGTGGGCGTACCCGTGGCCGAGACCACCAGCTGCTGCGAGGGCAGGTTGTGCCAGGCGCCGCCGAGGTCCTGCCAGAAGCCGAACTGGGTGTACGTCCCGGCGGCCAGGGTGCGGGCGGCGCTGGTGTAGGTGAGTCCGCCGGGGCAGATCTGCACGTTGCTCGCGTTGCCCGGGAAGTCCAGGTTGGTGCCGCGCGCGTCACGGACGCCGACGCCGACGGTCTTGGCGGTGAAGCAGGACGAGGAGTGCAGGGCCAGCGAGGCGGTGCCGGCCCTGCCGGCGACCATGGTGGCCGGGGCGAGCCGGTCCTGGGTGACGGTCGGGCCGGTGGCGGCCTGGGCGCCGGAGACGGACGGCAGACCGAGCAGGCCGGCGCCGGTGATGGCGAGCGCCCCGGTCGTGGCGAGGGCGGCGTTGCGGCCGCGGCGGGACGGACGGGCGTGGCGGGGCGCGCGACGGCGCCGGGCAGGCTGGTGCATGGGGGTCCTCTGCCACGCCTGCGAGGTGAGCTGTCGGATTCGGGCTGCAGTTGCCCGGCCGCCTGTGGAGCGGCTTCACCCCTAGCCACGCCCCGCACGCTGGTGCGTACGGGCCGGGCGCTGACCTTGGTTCCCCCGCTCCCGTCCGCTGTGGTGCTCGGGTACTCGCCGGCGGGTGGACGGGACTCGGCGTCCCGGCGGCGGGGTCCGCGACAGCGGACGACGACTGCAGGCTAGGCAGGCCGTCCGTGGACGGACAACCTCATGGGGCCGGTTGTCGCGCAGCTCACAGTGGTGTCGATCAACGACGCTGCGTGGCGGCCGAGTTGATCAATGGAGCCGACGCCAACCCGCGGCCCCGCTGGGCCCCCCGGGCTGCCGGTCACACACGGTGCGCGGTGCCGCGGTGGCGGACCGTGCGTGACCGCCGTGGCGTGGAGCCGCCCGAGTCCGCCCCATCGGATAAATTGGAGCCCTGGGATTTTCCGCGGTGCACAAGAGCACCGGCCGGAGCCGTACGACCCGTCCCCCGTTCCAGAGAAGAGGTTCCGCCCCACCATGACCGCGCCCCTGCCCGCCTTCGCCGGCCGTACCTACGTCTTCCGGGCCGACAACGGCGCGGCCTTCCGCAACTCCTACTCGGCCGACGGCACCCGGCTGCGCTGGGAGGGCCTCGGTGAGTCGGCGGGCCAGTGGGAGGACGTGCGACTGCACGTCGCCGAGGTCGCGCCGGAGATCTACTTCATCAGCTGGACGGAACAGAGCGGGATCACCGTCAGTCACGTGATGGACCTCAACGCGCTGACCGTACGGGCCTTCTGGACCTTCGAGGGCGAGGGCGGCCGGGTCGGCCAGCTGCACACCGGGACGCTGGAACGGGTCGCCTGACCGGCGCCGGAACGCACCGAACCCCCGGGAGCCGAGGCTTCCGGGGGTTCGGTGCGTTCCGCGGGCGGCGCCGTCAGACGGTCTGGCCCGGGTGGCCCGGCTGGTTCGGGACCTTGAGGTGCTGGGACAGCCACTCCAGCGAGGACGGCAGCAGGGCGCTCCAGGTCTCGAAGTTGTGGCCGCCGTTCTCGAGCATGCTGTAGGAGACCTTCATCGGGCTCCTCGCGGCGTCGATGAACGCCTCGGTGTCGTGCTTGTAGTTGCCGTCGCCCTTCTTGGTGCCGGCCAGCAGCACGGAGACGTCCGGCTGCGGCAGGTTCTTCAACCGCCACATCAGGTCGGCCTCGTCGCGGCGCTGCTTGCTGCCGCCGAAGAGGTCGCCGGTGGTCGGGTCGTCGGCCGCCTCGTAGTACCCGGACAGGGACACGGCGGTCGGGAAGACGTCCGGGTGGCGCATGGCCAGCTTGAGCGCGCAGTAGCCGCCGGTGGAGTTGCCCATGAAGGCCCAGGCCCGGGGGTCGGCCGAGACCCGGTAGCTGGCCTGGATCGCCGACGGGACGTCCTTGGTGAAGTACGTGTCGGACTGGGCGCCGCCCGGGATGTCCTCGCACTCGGTGTCCTGCGGCAGGGCGGGCGAGGGACGCATCAGGACCATGACGGTCGGCTGCATCCGGCCCTCCTGCAGCAGCTTGAGCGCGGCGCCCGGGTAGTTGAAGCGGGTGATCAGGTTCTCGGCGATTCCTGGGAATCCGGTGCTGACGATCACGGCCGGGAACTGCTTCTGCGCGTACTCGGGCTGGAAGTACTGCGGCGGCAGGTAGACGAAGCCCTCGGTCGACAGCCGGCTCTCCTTGCCGTCGATCCGGACCTTGCGGATCTCGCCGGACTGGCTGGGCTCACGGCCCATCGCGCCGCCGCCCTTGACCGACGCCTGGCCTATGGTCTCGACCAGCAGTCGGCCGGAGGCGTCCGCCTTGTTGTGGATGACGACCGGGCCGGTGCTGCCCGTGCCCATCAGGTCGTCCCAACTGCTGTAGAAGGCGAAGTAGTTGTTTGCCACCAGCCCGAGCGCGGCGAGCACCGCCAGCTGAGTCGCGAGCAGCGCGCCGATGCGGCCGAGCACCGCCTGCCAGCTCTTCCGGGCGAGTCTGGGCCAGAGCCAGACCGTGCCGACCATCACCACGACCGCCATCAGCACGGCCAGTGCCAGCACCTTGTGGCTCGTCAGACCCATGTTCCAGTTGCTCCCACGCCTCGAACTCCCGCCCCCTCCACTCAGGGACATCCGAGGAGGTCACCCCGGTTCCCCCACCGGGGCGCGCGCACCAACCCTAGCGGGAGCTGGGAGGAAGCTGATCGGGGGCTGTGGGCAAGCGGCGAACAGATGACAGATTTCAACTTTCAGATAACAGATGACAGCGAACGGATAACAGATAACAGATTTCGAAAGTTGTTCTCTGTCATCTGTTCGCCGCTATCTGTTATCCGTCATCCGGCTGCTGTCATCCGTCCGCTGTCATCCGCTCACCGCTGGGTCGCCACTCCCCCGCCGGCCGATCCCACAGGCGCAGCCCCGCCGTGAGTTCGCGCATGCAGCGGGCGCCGAGGTCCTGCGGGGAGCCGGGGCCGGTGACGGCGGCGTCGGAGCCGGCCCACTGCTCCAGGGCCACCCGGATCGCCGCCGTGGCCGCCGCAGCGGCCAGCCGGACCTCCAGCGGATCGGCGCCGTCCGGACAGCGGGCGGCCAGCACGCCCCGCAGCCGCGCCTCCGACGCGGCATGGACCCGCTGCCAGGTGCCGTCCAGCCGCGGGTCGCGCAGCAGGTCGCGGGTCCAGTGCATCGCCTCGACGGCCTCGTCGTCGGCCGGGGTGAGCGACTCGACGGCCGAGCGCTCCAGCGCCTCGCGCAGCGGGACGTCCGCCGGACTCTCGGCCAGCAGGTCCACCCAGCGCTGCCCGCCCGCCGCCAGCAGCGGGGCGACGGCGTCCTCCTTGACGGAGAAGTAGCGGTAGAAGGTGCGCAGCGAGACGCCCGCGGCGGCGGCGATCTCCTCGGCGGTGGTCGCCTCGGCGCCCTGCTCGGCGAAGAGCGCGGCGGCGGTGCGGGCGATCTCCAGCCGGGTGGCGTCACGGCGGCGCTGGGTCAGGGTCGGGCGTCCGGTCACAGGGATCAGCGTACGCAAGCGATCACGGTCCCGACGCATCGCGCCCAGGTGGCACATCGAGACTTCTTGGCACAACGTGCCACATGGGCGTACCGTGTCTCTTGAGGTCGAGAGACCACGAACGAAGGAGTACCACCATGGAGCGCTTCAGCGGACGGAACGTCCTGATCACCGGCGGCGGCTCTGGCATCGGCCAGGCGACCGTGCACCGGATCCTCACCGAGGGCGGGAAGGTCGTCGCCGTCGACGTCAACGAGGACGGCCTGAAGAAGACCCTGGACCGCGCGACCGCCGAGGGCACCGCCGACCGCCTGACGATCCAGGTCCTGGACATCTCGGACGAGGCCGCCGTGGTGGCGGGCGTCGCCGAGGCCGTCGCGGGCCTGGGCGGTCTGGACGTCCTGGTCAACGCGGCCGGCATCCTCCGTTCCTCGCACACCCACGAGACCACGCTGGAGTTCTGGAACAAGCTCCTCGCGGTGAACCTGACCGGCACCTTCCTGATGACCCGCGAGGCACTCCCCGCACTGCTCGCCACCGGCAAGGGCGTGGTGGTCAACTTCTCCTCCACCTCCGCGAGCTTCGCCCACCCCTACATGGCCGCGTACGCCGCGACCAAGGGCGGCATCCAGTCCTTCACCCACGCGATCGCCTCGGAGTACTCGAAGCAGGGCCTGCGCGCGGTCTGCGTCGCACCGGGCAGCATCGACAGCGGCATGACCAACAACCCGGGCCTGCCCGCCGACGCCGACTTCACCCTGCTGGCCAAGCTCTCCCCCGCCCTCGGACACGGCTTCGCGGGCCCGGACACGGTGGCCGGCGTGATCGCGATGCTGGCCTCCGACGACGGCGCCTTCGTCACCGGCACCGAGCTCCGGATCGACGGCGGCACCCACATGTGAGCCCCCGGTCCGGTCGCCGGCGGGGTCCGTGCCCTCCCCCATCGGGCACGGGCCCCGTCGGCGTCCTCGTTCTCGGGCGTCCTCGTGCTCAGACGCCGTCGTTCGCAGGCGTCCTCGTTCTCAGGCGTCGTCGACCGGTCCGGCCGGGGTGCCGCCGGGCAGGGCCACCGGGTGGCGGTCCGGATGGTCGGGTCGGCCGCCGCCGTACGGGCGGGCGGCGACGGCCGTCAGCGGGTCAGTCTCAGCCAGTCGCTCTCAGCCGGTCGCCCGGGCGCGGGCGTGCCGGCCGTTCGACGCCACGCCCCGCCGGGCGTCGCGGTGGGCGGCGAGGGCGTTGCCGACCGCCGCGAGCGCGGCCCCGAGCAGCAGGAACGCCACCGCCAGCAGGAAGCACGCCCCCGCGATCCGGCGGTAGCCGCCGTGTCGGGCGGGGTCGAGGAACGGGTACGGGTACCAGCCCGCGGCGTGGCCGCGGAGCAGCGCGTACGCCACGTAGAGCAGCGGGAACCCGAGCCAGCCGAGCACCGTCCGGGCCCGGACGGGCCGGGCGGGCGGGTCGACCAGCCAGTCGGCGAGCGCGAGCAGCGGCATCACGCGGTGGACCACGTCGTCCACCCACGGGATCACCAGCGGCGCCGGGTACGTCGCCAGCAGCGTGCCGTACGCCAACCCGGTGACCACCAGGTAGAGCAGCACCGCGCCGCGCACCGCGTCCGGCACGGGCCGGCGGCCGGTCAGCCCGGCCCAGCCGCCGTAGCCGAGGACGGCCGCTCCGGCGAGGTTGGCGAGGGTGGTGAAGTAGCTGAGGAAGTTCACCACCCCGGAGCCGTCCGTCGCCGCGTGGTAGCCGGAGAAGCAGAGCGCGACGACGAGGAAGGCCGCGACGGCGAGCCGGGCGGGGGCGAGCCACGAGTGCATCGTCGGAACCGCCTCTCTGGGGCGTGGTCCGGACAGGGGCTCTTCGGATTCAAACCCCGGCGGGCGGACTCGGCCACACGAGGGACCGCATCAGGGAGCACATCAGGGGCTGTCTCGGGGCCCTCCGTGGGGTGCGCCTCAGGGGGTTCGCCAGTCCGCGGCGAGGGCGGCCGCCGGGTTGGTGACCAGCAGCAGGTCGCACAGCTCGGGCCCGAAGGTGCGGGCCAGTCGCGGGACGAGGTCGGTGAGCAGCCGGGTGGGACCGCCGACCTCGCGGGCCGTCCGGGTGGTGGTGTCGGCACCGAGCAGGAGCCGGTGGGCGTGGCCCGCCTCGACCAGGTCAGCGATCACCTCGAAGGCCTGGAGGTCGGCGGGGTGGCCGATCCGCGAGGGACTGTCCAGGGCGAGGAAGGCCCCCTCGGCGGCGAGGCTGCGGTGCAGCGACCGGTCGGTGAAGCGGGTGAGGTGGCCGAGGAGGATCCGGCCGGGGTCGACGCCGTGCCGCCCGTGCAGCCGGTCCAGGACGCCGTGCGGGTCGCCCTCGGGTTCGAGGTGGACGGCGATCGGGGCGCCGGTGGCGTGGTGCGCCTCGGCCGCGGCGGCCGCCGTCCGGCGGGTGTGCCCGGTCAGCGGGCCCGCGTCGTCGGCGATCTTGATCAGGCCGGCGCGGACGCCCGCGGGGGCGCCGGGGAGCCCGGTGACGAGCTCGGTGACGAAGTGCTCGGCGAGCTCGGCCGACGCGGTGGGGGTGCCGGCGGGGAACCGGTCCTCGGGATAGTGGACCGCCTGGTGCGCGCCGGTGGCGGCGACCACGTGGACGCCGGTCGCGCGGGACAGCGCGGCGAGGGAGCCCGCGCCGCGCCCCATGCCCTGCGGGGTCCACTGGACGAAGGAGCGGCCGCCGGCCGCGGCGTACTCGCGCAGCACCGCCTCGGCGGCGACCGGGTCGTCCAGCTCCTGGCCGGGGAGCAGGGGACTGCGGATGAAGAGGTGGTCGTGGGAGTCCGTGACGCCCAGCTCGCCGGGGGCGAGGTCGCCCAGGACGGTGCGTACGGTGCGGGTGGCGGTCATGCCACGTCCTCCGCCGAGGCGTCGGTCACGGGAGCGTCGGCCGCCGACGCGTCGGTCGCCGGGGCTTCGGAAGCCGGGGCTGCGGACGCCGCGAAGGTGGCGGTGGCGACCCGGAGGCCGGCCAGGGCCTTGGGCAGGCCGACGTACGGGGCCAGGTGGACGATCACCTCGGTGATCTCCTCGCGGCTCATCCCGATCCGCAGGCTGTTGCGCACGTGGTCGGCGAGCTGCGGCTCGACCCCGCCGAGGGCGGTGAGCGCGGCCAGGTTGGCGATCTGGCGGTCGCGCAGGGCGAGGCCGGGGCGCTGGTAGGTGCCGCCGAAGAGGCTGGTGACGATCCAGTCGGCGAAGCCCGGGGCGATCGCGTCCAGGCCGCCGAGGGTCCCGGCGGCGGCCGGACCGGCGAGCTCGGCGAGCAGGGCGTAGCCGGCTTCGCGGTCGAGCGGCGCCGGCGTGAGATCGGCGGGGGCCATGGCGGTAGGGGTGGTGGGGGTGGTGGGGATCGTGGCGGGCATCGCGGTGTGGGGACCTTTCACCAGTGGCGGCCGGCCGGCAGCCGGTCGAGTTCGGGGCGGGACAGGTGCAGCACCCGGAAGCGGGTGCCGGGCGCGTCGTCCGGGGCGGGACCGGACCACAGGGCGAGGCTGAGCAGTTCCCAGCGGCTCGGGTCCACGGCGACGGCCGCGGTGTGCAGGGCGGGGTTCGACGGGTGTGCCGGGAGCTCGGCGAGGGCCCGCTCGACGGCCTCGGCCGGATCGGCGCTCTCCGGGAGCCGGACGACCGTACGCGTGGCGGTGCTCGGGGCCTCCGTCCGGTCGCCTTCGGCCAGGCCCGCGCCGAGCCAGTGGCGGACGACCGGGCGGCCGAAGTCGGCGCTCAGGCCGCGGAAGCCCGGGCCCCAGAGGAAGCGGTTCATGCCTTCGGCGGTGCGCCAGAGGTAGAACGGCGCGTACTGGTTGACCGGCGAGCCGTCCTGGCCGCGTTCGCGGACCAGGTACGCCTTGAGGCCGAGGCCGGGATGGGTGTCCAGCAGGTGGCCCTTGTCGGCCACGCGCCGACGGATGACGGCCATGTCGTAGTCGGCGGGAAGGGTGATCTCGTACTGCATGGCGTGCACGGTGGGCTCCCTGGGTCGGGGGCGGGTCTCGGCCGTCGAGTCGCCGTCGTCGGCCGACGGTCGTCGGTCGACGGTCCTGCCAGACGGTCTCGGCCGGTGTACGGGGGAGGCAGTCGCCGCCGGTCAGGCCCGGCGGTGGGCGCCCAGCAGGCCGAGGGCGCCGCGGACGGCCTGGTCGAAGGGGGCAGCGCTGTCCGCGGCGCGGGCCAGGACGTAGCCGCCCTGGACGACGGCGACCACGGCCGCGGCGGTGTCCGCCGGATCGAGGCCGGCGGCGAACTCGCCGTGTGCCTGGCCCTCGGCGACCAGCTCGGCGATCCGGCCGCGCAGCCAGTCGAAGGTCTCCTCGACGGGGGCCCGCAGCTGCGGGTCCGCGACCACGTCAGGGTCCTGGGCCATCCGGCCGATCCGGCAGCCGCGCAGCACCTCGCGGTCGCGGTGCAGGTAGGCGGCGATCCGGTCGTACGCGGTGCCCGGGGCGGCGAGGTCGGCCTCGGCGATGCCCCGCAGCTGCTCGGCGCTGCGGCGCAGGGCGGCGGCGGCGAGGTCGGACTTGCCGTCGAAGTGGTGGTACATGCTGCCCTGGCCGACGCCGGAGCGCTGCTGGATGGCCTTCGGACTGGTGCCGACGTAGCCGCGTTCCCAGAGGAGGGCCTGGGTGCTCTCGATGAGGCGGTCCTGGGTGGTCATGACTCCACTGTACATACCAGTAGGTACAGAGGGAAGGGGTTTCTCCGGCACGGCGGGCGGGACCAGGGGTGGGTGCGGTGCACCAGGGGTGGGGCCGGTTTCGAGCGACTTCGGGCGACTTCGGCGGAGGCGGAGGAAAGACCGAGGGCCGTGCGCCGCCCCCCGGCGGCCACGGCCCCTCGACCGTTCGTCATCCCCCGCGCCGGCCACCGGCATTCGGCCCGGCCCGGTGGCGCGCGTCACGTTACGCACGGTGTCGGGCGTCACGCCGCGTAGGGAGTGCGCGGCGCCCTGCGCGGGCGGGCGCTCAGGGCAGTTCGCGCCGGATCACCGGCGCCACCTCGGCCGCGAACAACTCCAACTGCTCCCGCTGCACCTCCTCGGTGAGCGCGTCGACCCCGATCCCGACCACCTCGTTGCCGAAGGCCTCGTGGTAACGGTGGATCTTCTCGACCACCTGTTGCGGGCTGCCGACCAGGGCCGAGCCCTCCTCCAGCGCGTCCTCCAGTGAACGGAACGGCGAGTTGTTGTGCTTGCCCGCGGCCGAGTTGACCATGGCCTCCCAGTACGGCCGGTAGCCCTCCACCGCGTCCTGCGAGCGCCTGGCGACGTACAGTCCGCCGAAGCCCGCGCCCACCCGGGCCTCCTTCGGGTCGCGGCCGTAGTGCTCCCAGCGCTCGCGGTAGTCCTCCACCAGGGCCCGGTACTTGGCCAGCGGATGGAAGGAGTTGGCGGAGAACAGCGGATCCCCGTAGCGGGCGGCGAGGTCGGTCGAGCGGGTGCTGGTCGCACTGCCGTGCCAGACCGGGATCGGGTCCTGGAGCGGGCGCGGCGACACGGTGGCCTCCGTGAGCGGCGGACGGGTCGAGCCCCGCCACGTCACCTTCTCCTCCCGCCAGAGCCGGTGCAGCAGAGCGTAGTTCTCGGCGAGCGCCTCCCACTGACGCTCCTCCGGAAGGCCGAACAGGCCGAAGTGGCGGGGGTCGTTGCCCTTGCCGATGATCAACTCGATCCGGCCACCGGAGAGTTGGTCGAGCATCGCGTAGTCCTCGGCGACCCGGACCGGGTCCAGGATGCTGAGCACCGTCACCGTGGTGAACAGCCGGATGGTGCTGGTGCGGGCGGCGATCGCACTCAGCAGCACGGGAGGCGCCGGGGAGAGGAACGGCTCGCCGTGCCGCTCCCCCACCCCGTAGCCGTCGTAGCCGAGTTGCTCGGCGAGGACGGCCTGGTCGACCACGTTCCACAGCTTCTGCTGCGGGGTGCGGTGGATGCCGGTGACGGGATCGGGGGCGTTGGCGACGAGGGACGAGACGGTGAACCGCACGGCGGTCTCCTAGGGGCGCTCGGTGGTCGGACGACGGAACGGCGCTGGGCCGTCCGGGGCGCTGCGGGTGCGGGACGCGCGGGATGCGGGACACGCGGGGTGCGGGACCGGTGCGAGGAGCCCGAGGTACGGAGCCCGTCACGGGGAGTCCGTGACGGCGAGTCCGTGACGGGGAGTCCGCGACAGGGTGGGCGTGGCACCGGCGGAGGCGCGGTACGGCGGCGCTGCGCTCGGACGGGCAGCACCGGAGGTGGACCGGGGCGGGCCTGGCGGCCCGCGGGCGGCGTCAGCGCACGGTGCTGCGGCGGTGACGGCGACAACAGCGGGGCACGACGGTCACGGTGGCCTCGGCCGGTACGGTCCGGACTGCCATCACGCTCCCCCTCCGCCTCGTCCGCGCGCGGCCGCACCCGGCCCCGCGCCGTCCCACCTGGTCCTCCGCGAGGATAAGCAGCGGAGGGAGGCGGGGCAAGACACTCCCAGGGACTTGATCGGGCGGAGCCGACTGGCAAGATGTCCGGCATGAGCTACCTCGCCGCGGATGACCGCTATGCCTCGATGACCTACCGGAAGGCCGGCCGCAGCGGAGTTCAGCTGCCCGCCGTCTCACTGGGGCTCTGGCACAACTTCGGTGACGCCCAGCCGCTGGAGGTGCAGCGGGCGGTGCTGCGCCGGGCCTTCGACCGGGGCGTCACCCACTTCGACCTGGCGAACAACTACGGGCCGCCGTACGGCAGTGCGGAGCGCAACTTCGGCTACCTGTTCGCGCAGGACTTCCGGCCGTACCGCGACGAGCTGTTCATCGCCACCAAGGCCGGCTGGGACATGTGGCCCGGCCCGTACGGGAACGGCGGCAGCCGCAAGTACCTGCTGGCCAGCCTGGACCAGTCGCTGGGCCGGATGGGGCTGGACTACGTCGACGTCTTCTACTCGCACCGCTACGACCCGGACACCCCGATCGAGGAGACGATGGGGGCGCTGGACAGCGCGGTGCGCTCGGGCAAGGCCCTGTACGCGGCGATCTCCAACTACCCGGCGGAGCAGCACCGGGAGGCGGTGGCGATCCTGCGCGAGCTCGGGACGCCGGTGCTGCTGAACCAGTCGGCGTACTCGATCCTCAACCGGAACGTGGAGGAGGGCGGCGTGCTGGAGGCGGTGGGCGACACCCGGACCAGCCTGATCGCCTATTCGCCGCTCGCCCAGGGACTACTGACGGACCGGTACCTCTCGGGCCGGGTCCCGGCCGGCTCGCGCATGTCGGTGGGGAAGTTCCTGACCGAGGAGGTGCTGACCGAGTCGAAGCTGGACCAGCTGCGGGCACTGAACAAGGTCGCCGAGGAGCGCGGACAGACGCTGGCCCAGCTCGCCCTGTGCTGGGTGCTGCGGGACCCGCGGGTGGTCTCGGTGATCATCGGTGCGAGCAGCGTGGACCAGCTGGACCAGAACCTCGACGCACTGGCCGGCGGGCCGCTGACGGAGGAGCAGCTGGCCGAGATCGACCGGCTGAGCGTGTGACGGGAACTTGGTTGGGGTGACGGGGCACTGCGGCGGGTGACGGATGACGGATGACAGCTGACAGATTTCGAAATCTGTCAGCTGTTATCTGTTATCTGTTCGTCGACATCCGTCACCCGTCACCCGTCGGCCAGCGGCCAGCGGCCGAGGGCCGTCAGCGGCGAATACCCAAGGCCGGAAGAACCGTTTCCGCTACTCGATGGGCCTCCTCCAGCAGCGGGTTCCCGGAGAGGATGAAGGTGTCGACGCCCAGCGCCTCGAACTCCTTCAACCGCTCGACCACCTGGGCCGTCGACCCGACCACCGCCGTCCCCGGACCGGGCCGGAACAGGCTCATGCCCGGCCAGAGATTGGGGTAGGCCTCCAGCTCCCGGGCGCGCGCCGGAACCTTTCCGCCGTGCTGGCGGAACTGGCGCTGCCACCCGACGCCGTCCTCCCCCTCGGCGGATCCCAGCTGCCGGGCGTACGTCGCCTCGCTCGTCACGTCCAGCAACCGGTCGGCGGCGGCCCAGGCCTCCTCCTCGGCGTCCCGGACGATCAGGTGCAGCCGCAGCCCGATCCGCAGGCTCCGTCCGTGCGCGGCGGCGCGTTCGCGGACCAGGTCGAGCTTCTCCTTGAGCAGGTGCGGCGGCTCCCCCCAGGTCAGGTAGACGTCCACGTGCTCGGCGGCCATCTCGATGCCGGCCGGCGAGCTGCCGCCGAACCAGAGCGGGATGCCACCGGGCTGCGCCGGGGTGAGCTCGCGCAGGCTCGCACCCGCGTTCTTCAACCGGTAGAACTCGCCCTCGTGGTCGAAGACTTCGCCGGCCGTGAGACGCTTGACGATCGACCAGTACTCGGCGCTGAGCCGGTAGCGGTCGTCGTGCTCGACGTCCAGGCCGTACTCGCGCAGCTGCGCGGTGGAGCCGTTGACCACGTTGAAGCGCAGCCGCCCGCCGTGCAGGTGGTCGAAGCTGAGCGCCATCTTGGCGAGCAGGGTGGGCGAGACCAGTCCGGGGTGGACCGCCAGCAGCGGCTTGAAGGCCGGCCCGGTGGCCGCGGCGAGCGCGCTGCCGAGCGTCCAGACGTCGTACAGGTCGGTGGCGAGCAGCGCACCGGTGTAGCCCAAGCGTTCGACACTGCCGGCGAGTTGCTGCAGGTACCGGAGGTCCACCGGGCGTCGGCCGGACGGCTCCCAGGGGTAGTGTCCTTCGCGCGGGATGATGTACCAGAGGACTTCGGAGGCCACGGCTCAGCGGTCCTTCCCGAGCGCGGCGGCCACCGGGGCCTCCAGAGCGGACAGTTGGGCGTCGGCGACGGTCAGCGCGCGGTCGATGAAGCCGACCCGGTGGAAGATGTCCGCCGCCTCCTGCTGCTCGGCCACGAACGCGTCGGTGGCCGGCTCCAGTTGCCAGGGCAGCGCGACGAGCGCGGCACGCCAGTCGGCGACCGTTCCGCCCAGCTCCCGGGCCGCGATCGCGGCCGCCTCGGCCGGATGGGCGGCCGCCCAGGCGTCCGCCCGGCGCAGCGCGGTCGTGATCGCGGCGACCACCTCGGGGCGGTCGGTGGCGAAGTCCCGGCGGGTGAAGAAGACCGAGCGGTCGGTGATGACGTCCCCGGTGCGGACCAGCGCGCGGAACTCGCCACTGCGACGGGCCGCGGCGAGCTCGGCGCCCTGGGCGATCCAGCCCGCGATCTCGCCCTCGCGCAGCCTCCGGGCCTGGTCCTCCCCTGCCACCGGCCGCGCCGGTGTGACGTCCTCACCGTACGAAAGCCCGTGCGCGTCCAGGGCCTTGGCGAGCAGGTGGGTCTGCCAGGAGCCGACGCCCAGCACGACGGTGCCGCCCTTGAGGTCGGCGACCGTACGGACCGGTCCGCCGTCCAGGACGAGCAGTGCGCCGTGGTCGGGGCGGGGTGCGGAGACCACCGCGTACACCAGGTCGTGGCCGGCCGCCTGGGCGGTGATCGGCGGGGTCGAGCCGGTGCCGCCGAAGTCGATGGTGCCGTCGGCGAGCAGCTCGCCGGTACGGGTCCCGTCGGTGTAGTGGTGGAACGCGCCGCTCTCCCCGAGCGGGGCCAACTCCTCGTCCAGGTAGGGCAACCGGGCGAGGTAGTAGAGCGTGGGATTGCTGGCGTGGACGCCGAGGGTGACGGTCATCTGGTCAACTCCGGTGGTGCGTAGGGGCTCGTGCGGAAGACGTGCGGTGGGGTTGCGGGGGAGGGTGGAGCGGTCGAGCCGCAGAATGGCGGTGCGATGGAGTGGTGGAGTGGTGGAGCGATGGCGTGGTGACGGCGTGGCGGAGCGCCGGTTCAGTGGACGCCGAGGTCGGCGAGCAGTAGGCGGCGCAGGTCGGCGAAGGCGGGGTCGGCCGGGTCCCGGGGGCGTTCGACACCGACGGGTTCGTCCCGGACCAGCAGACCGTCACGCAGAACGGCGACACGGTCGGCGAGCCGGACGGCCTCGTCCACGTCATGGGTGACCAGCAGCACGGCGGGGCGGTGGCGGCGGACGAGATCGCCGACCAGGTCCTGCATCCGCAGCCTGGTCAGGGCATCCAGTGCCGCGAACGGTTCGTCCAGGAGCAGGAGTTGCGGTTCGCGCACGAGCGCCCTGGCCAGTGCGACGCGCTGTGCCTCGCCACCTGAGAGGGTGGCCGGCCAGTCCTCGGCGTGCCGCTCCAGGCCCACCTCGGCGAGTGCCTTCAACCCGGTCTCCCGGGTCGCCGCGCCGCGCGGCAGACCGACCGTGACATTGGCCAACACCCGCTTGGAGGGGACGAGTCGGGGCTCCTGGAAGACCACCGTGCGGACCGGCGGCACCAGCACGGTTCCCCCGTCGGCTTGGTCCAGCGCGCCGAGGATCCGCAGCAGGGTGGTCTTCCCGGTGCCGCTGGCGCCGAGCAGGGCGACGAACTCGCCCCGGGCGATGGACAGGTCGACGCCGTCGAGTACGGCCCTGGTGCCGAACACCCGGCGCAGGCCGCGCAGATGGACGGCGGGGGCGGTATCTTCGGCGGTCGCGGCGGCAGTCACGGCGGCGGTCTCAGTGGCGGTCTCAGTGGCACTCGCGGCGGTGCTCACGGCAGCGCTCACGGTCGAGGCCGGAGCGGAGGCCGACTCGGTGGGGACGGTCATCGGGCAGCTCCTCGGACGGCGCGGCGCCACGGCATCAGCAGCCGTTCCAGGATCCGGACGATGCCGTCGGCGGCGAGGCCGAGCAGACCGTAGATCAGGATGCAGACGGCGAGCACGTCGGTGCGCGAGTAGTTCTGGGCCTGGGCCATCAAGTAGCCGATGCCCTCGGTGGAGTTGATCTCCTCGGCGGCGATCAGGGCGATCACGCTGAGCGTCATGGAGAGCCGCAGGCCGGACAGCAGGGAGGGTAGCGCCCCGGGCAGCACGACCGTCCGTACGATCGCCCAGCGGCCCAGGCCGAAGCTGCGCATCGCCTCCACCAGCTTGCGGTCGGTGTTGCGGACCCCGCCCGAGGCGGAGACGTACATCGGGAAGCTGGTGGCCACCCCGATCAGGGCGACCTTCGCGGTCTCGGTGATGCCGAACCACACCATGAACAGCGGGACGAGCGCCAGGAACGGTACGGTGCGCAGGACTTGGATCGCGGAGTCGAGCAGTTCCTCGCCGAGGCGGGTGAATCCGGTCACCACGCCGAGCACCAGTCCCGTGGTGGCACCGAGCAGCAGTCCGAGTCCGGCCCGGGTGAGCGACACGGTGAGGGCGTCGGTCAGCTGACCGTTGCCCCACAACTCGCCGACCGCTTCGGCGACCTGGGACGGTGAGGCGAGCACGTCCTGGGTGAGCGCGCCGGTGGCGGAGGCGAGCGCCCAGCCGCCGAGCAGCGCCAGCGGACCGAGCGTGCGCAGCAGCACGGCGAGGGCGCGCGGGCGGGGCCGTCGGAGCTGGGCACGCGGCGTCACCAGGCCCGCGGCCCGGGCCGCCCGGGTGCCCTCGGAATCCTGTTCCCTTGCGAGCACGGTCACTTGGCGGCACCGCCGAAGGTGTCGATGTCGATCAGGTACGGCTTGACGTCGACCAGCTGCTTGGTGACCTTCTGGTCGGCGAAGAACTGGGCGACGGTGCCGAAGCGGGCGGTGTCGGCCGCCGAGATGGCGTCGGCCGGAGTGCCCTGCCGACTGACGTTCACCGCGACGTCCTTCTCGGCCGGGGTGACGGCGGTCGGGCCGGAGTCGGTGAAGACGTTGAGGTAGGCGGCCGGATCGGCCTTCTCCTTGGCGCCGTTGTCGCGCAGGTAGGCGTAGAAGGCCTTGACCACATCGGGGTGCTTGTCGGCGAAGCCGTTGCGCACCGCCCAGACCGCGTAGTTGTCGGAGCCGATCGCCTTGCCGTCGACCAGGAAGTGCGCGCCGGCGTTGGCGATGGTGGGCGTGGAGAAGGTGTTCCAGGTCGCCCAGGCATCCACCTGGCCGGAGTTGAAGACTCCCGAGGTCTGGTCGGCGCGCAGGTAGACCCGCTGGACCTGGTCGGCCGGGACGCCGTTCTTCTCCAGCGCCTTGAGCAGGAGGTACTCGCTGGTGCCGCCCTGGGAGACGGCGACCTTCTTGCCGACCAGGTCCTGCACGGTCTTGATGGGCGAGTCGTTCTTGACCAGGATGCCCTCGCCGACGCCGTCGGGGGCGGTCTGGGCGAACAGCTTGAAGCCGGGCTTCTGGGCGAGCGCGGCGACGGCCGAGGTGATCGAGCCCTGGGCGACGTCGAGCTGGTCGGCGGACAGGGCCTGCGCGGCAGGGGCGAAGGGGCCCGCGCTGCCGGTCCAGGCCACCTTGGCGTGGACGGCCGCCAGGGCCCGGTCCAGCGAGCCGTCCTTCTTGCCACGGGCGAGGAAGCCGTTGTTCCCGGGGTCGGGCAGGCGGAGCACAGCGTCGGCCTTGCCGCCGGGCCCGCCTGCGGCGGAGGCACTGCCCCCGTCGGCGGACGAGCCGCAGGCGGCCAGGGCGGTGGTGGCGAGCAGCGCGGTGGCGGCGAGGGCGAGGCGGGCGGTGTTCACGGGGTCTCCAAAACGGGTGACAGATGACAACTTTCGAAAGTTGTTCGCTGAACTCTGTTATCTGAAATCTGTTCGCTGAAAGTTGTTCGCTGAAAGTTGTTCGCTGAAAGTTGTTCGCTGAACTCCGCCGGACTCCGCCGAGCGGCCTCGGACGGCAACGGGCGGCGTCGGGCAGCACCGACCGACGCCACCGAGCGGCACGGCTGACCGGCATTGCCGACTGGCCGGACGAACGAGCGGACGGTCAGCTGGACACGCTCGCCACTTGCTCCCCTCCCGCAGCCCGCCGACCGCGCAGCAGGTCGCGCGCGGCGCGGAGCGGCTCCGGGTCGGCCCAGGCACGGATGTCGACCGGTGAGGCGAGGAAGCCCTGCCCGGCGAGGAAGCGTTCCTGCTGGGCCAGCAGCCCCAGCCGTTCCTCCGAGAGGTCCAGATGCAGCGTGCGATGACTGCCCGCCGCATAGGCGCCCTCGACGCCCTCCGCACCCGCGCCGGTCTCGGCCTGGAGGATCCTGGCCACCTCCACCGGACGCTCGGCGGCCCAGTCGGCGGCCTCCAACAGGACCGCCAGGAAGCGGGCGACCAGCTCCGGGCGCTCGTCCAGCAGCCGCTGGTGGACGGTGACCGGCCGGGGCGTGCCGTTGTTGACCCGGGCCCGGCGGTCCGGAGCCGCGTCCAGCTCCACCGCCACCTCCGCGCCGATCCGGCGGGCCGCTTCGACGGCCAGCGCCCCCTTCACGTACACGGCATCCACCAGGCCGTCTCGCAATGCGGACAACTCGGCGAACCACTGCCCGCCGCCCGGGACGGCCGGGACGTCGACCAGTTCGGCGTCCTCCAGTCCGAGACCCGCGAGCGCCAGGGCGCCCCGGAAGCCAGCCAGGGCCATGGCCCGCCAGAAGTCGATGCCGATCCCATGATGTGGAACCGCCAGCCTCAGCCCGCGCAGCTGCCCGGGCTCACTGATGCCGCTCCCGGCTCGGACCAGGACGACCTGTCGCTCCTCGATCCAGGTCAACCCGATCAGCCGGGTCGCCTCACCGCGCGAACGGGCCCACAGCGCGGGGACGTTGCCGCCCTCGCGGAAGAGCCCGGTGAGCGCGTGGGTGTAGTGGTGGTCGGCGGCCACCTCCGGCGGGGCGTCCTGGAGCGAACGGACGGCGATCCCGTCCGGGGCGAACTCCCGTGCCAGCCAGCCCTGATCGGCGGCGATACCGGTCGCGGTGGGCACCGGGCAGCGGGTGAACCAGAGGGTTTCGGGAACAGCGGAGGAGCTCGGCGAACGACTGGGCACGGGGCGTGGTCCTCTTCGGGGGCTCCGACGGCGGTCGGAGGCAGCGGAGTTCGGGTGCGCCGACGCCGCACGGCACGGCGCACGGCGGCGAGCGGGAAGCGGAGCGCGGAGCGCACGCCGCACGGCGCACGGCGTACGAAGGCGCAGGAGGAGCGGAACGAGGAGCGTCAGCGACAACAGGGACAGGAGGGAACACACCGGTGGGACGTCACGGCGCTACTCCTTCCGGTCCGGCGCACGGGGATCCACGCGTCGCGGCACACGGGTGCACCGAGCGCGGGCGAGGTGGGGTGGCGACGACGATGGCGATGGCGCGCCGTCCGTACCGAGGAGCCGGGCGGCGCGATGCGAGGAGCGTTCCACGCCGGTCGAGCCGGAGGCAAGCCTTTGCCACATGGTGGGATCAGTTGTTCATCAACGCCATTCCATTGCAACGTCGTTGACACATCTCCGCAGCACTCGCTGCCCTACG
The DNA here is from genome assembly GCF_042266305.1 of Kitasatospora sp. NPDC056076. Lineage (NCBI taxonomy): Bacteria > Bacillati > Actinomycetota > Actinomycetes > Kitasatosporales > Streptomycetaceae > Kitasatospora > Kitasatospora sp. NPDC056076. The sequence continues at coordinate 61,725 of NZ_JBHJWG010000028.1, read as the reverse complement.
CTGAGACTCCCTCCGGCGCGCCGCCCGGAGCCACGAACCGAACGCGAGGTGCCATGGCCGAGGCCGCCACCGCCGTCCAGAGCCCCCCGGCCGGCGCCCAGGCCGTCCAGCGCGCACTCGGACTGCTGCACTGCTTCCACGACAACGGCCCCGACCTCAGCGCCTCGGACCTGGCCCGTCGGATGGACCTCTCGGTCTCCACCGCGCACCGGCTCGCCCGCACGCTGGTCAGCGCCGGGTTCCTGGAGCAGGACGATCAGACGGCCCGCTACCGGCTGGGCCCGGCGGTCGCCGAACTCGGCCAACTCACCTTCCACCAGCGCGGACTGCACCTGGCCGGCCCCGAACTGGAGCTGCTCTCCCGACGCACCGGAACGACCGCCGACCTGGCGATCCGCAGTGGCCCGCACGCCGTCATCCTGGTCGGCGGCTCGGTCCGGCCGGACACCGGGCTCGGCCTGCGCCGCCCGCTGCACTCCACAGCGCTCGGCAAGGTCCTGCTCGCCTGGCCGCGCGCGGGCGAGGCGGCGGTGTCCGCACTCGGCCCGCTACCGTCCTTCACCGACCGCACGATCACCGAACCGTCTCTCCTGGAAGAGGAGTTGGCTCGGGTGCGGGCGGCCGGTCACGCGCTCAACGACGGCGAGTCCGCCGCCGGGGTGCGGACGCTCGCGGTTCCCGTACTGGACGCCGCCGGGCAGGCCCGGTTCGCGCTCGCGGTCCGCTCGACCCCGGCGCACCTCACCGACGACCGCCTGGACCGGTTCCTGACCCCCGCCCGGACCTGCGCCGAAGCCCTCTCCGTCCTCCTGCTGCCCCCCGACCAACGGGCCTGACCGGGGCGCCCGCACAACCGGTCCATCCGACTCGTACCGCCCGCCCACGCGCAGCGCCAACACGCGGCAGCGGGCCGCCCGTTCACGGAAGGAACGGGCGGCCCGCTGTGACGCAGAGCGGCCTCACGCCGAAGGCGGTCGGCCACAAGCGGTCGGCCGAAGACGGTCGGCCACCGACGGTGGGCCGGAGAGGGTGGACCGAAGACCCTGGGCCAACGGCCGGACAGCGCGGAGCAGCAGCTCAGTTGACCGGCGTGTACTTGTACCCGACCCGGCGCACCGTCACGATCGAGTCCCGGTAGGCGGGGCCGAGCTTGCGGCGCAGCCGGGCGACGTGCACGTCGACCGTGCGACCGTCCCCGACGTGGCCGTAGCCCCAGACCGCCGAGACCAGGTGGTCCCGGGTGTGCACCCGCTGCGGGTGCTCGGTGAGGTGGGCCAGCAGCTCGAACTCCAGGTAGGTGAGGTCGAGCAGCCGCCCGTCGACGTAGGCGTTGCGGCGCTCGGCGTCGACGGCGATGCCGCGTCCGGCGGGCCGGACCGGACGGACGGCGGCCGGTGCGGCGCCCGTCCCCGCAAGACCCGAACCCGCAAGGCCCGATCCGGCGCCACCCGGCAGCGTGCCCGGCGCGGCGTGCCCGGCCAGGCCGAGCGGACCGGCCGCCGGGCTCTCGGCCGGCACCAGCACCAGGTAGCCGACCATCGGGTGACCGGCGGGCGCGCCGGTCTGCGCGCCGTACTGGGCGAGCAGGCCCTGCGGCAGCACTCCCTGCGGCAGGGCGGCGACGACGGCCGCGCCCTCCGGCAGTGCGGCGAGCAGCGACGCCGGCGCCGGCGGGGCGACCGCCCCGGACTGGGGCGGGACCGACGGGCCGGAGGGCACGGCGGAGGGAACAACGGAGACGGGCGGGACGGAGACCGGGGGAACGGAGCGGACCGCGCGCAGGTGCGGGGTCGCGACGGGCAGGGGCAGGGTGGCCGTGGAGGAGGAAGACATGGTGTGCCGCTCATTTCGCGCGTGACGGACGGGGTGGAGTCGTCTGCGCGTCGACCGGGCGTACTGCCGGAGCTGGACCGGGGGGACCGGGTTCAGCGGGCGGAGGGCCGGGACGCGCTGGGCGAACCCGGACACGTCTGATCGAACAGGTGTGGCTGCCGGGACGGCCAGAACGGTTCGAGGGAGTTGCTGGGGCGAACGGTGTTCACTGGTGGTCTCTCCGCGGGGCGGGGCCGGATCGGTCGGCCGCGGGCGCTCCTGACGTGCGGTCCGCTACGGCCTGGTCGACGGGGTCGGTGGTGCGTCGGGCGGCGGCCGGGTGCAGGCCTGGGGTGCCGGGGACGTACCGGGGTGGAGGAGGCCGGTCAGCGACAACAGGCGCTGCAGATCAGCGCGTGGTCGATGTAGCGGCGGACGGTGAGCACCGGCATGACGGGGCCGGGCACGGCGGTGATGCGTCGCTTGCCGACGGTCATCCCTGCTGCCCTCCCCCTTCGTCCTGCCTCGTCGCGCTCCACGCGCTTGCGCTTCGTTGCGCTTCGTTGCCCGCGCGGCGACACACCCATGATCCGGTGCGCGCCGGGACGGCTTACGTCCACAGAGCCTTCCACGCCCGAGCCTGTCTAGGCAACCTTCCGCGCACCGTTCGTCCGACATGTGGACCACCGAATGAGACGTCGGGTGCACGAAGCGCCCCTGACCAGGACCGATCCCACGGAGCCTCAGGTCCGGGCCGCAGCCCGCCGACGGAGCTCGGCGGCGTGCTCGACCAGCGCCACGAGCAGTCCCTTGCCGTCCTCCCGCAGCCGGGCGTCGCACAGGACCACCGGGATGCCCGGGTCGAGGTCCAGCGCGTCCCGGACCTCCTCCGGGGCGAACCGCTCGGTGCCGTCGAAGCAGTTGACCGCGACCAGGAACGGGATGCCGCGCTGCTCGAAGAAGTCGACCGAGGGGAAGCAGTCGGCCAGCCGCCGGGTGTCCGCGAGCACCACGGCGCCGAGCGCGCCACCCGCCAGCTCGTCCCAGACGAACCAGAACCGGTCCTGCCCGGGCGTCCCGAACAGGTAGAGCGCGAGGCCGGGCCGCAGGTCGATCCGGCCGAAGTCCATCGCCACCGTGGTGGTCCGCTTGGCCTCCACGCCCGAGGTGTCGTCCACCGGGCGGCCCAGTTCGCTGAGTTCCTCCTCGGTGCGCAGCGGCCGGATCTCGCTGACCGACCCGACCAGGGTGGTCTTGCCCGCGCCGAACCCGCCCGCCACCAGGATCTTCACCGCGGCGGCCGGACCGCCGCGCCAGCGCGGGTCGTCGGCGCTCCCGGCGGGCTTCGCGGCGGTGCTCGGCGGGGTGGGGTCAGAGCGCACGGAGTCCATTGATCACGTCTCGCAGCAGGCGCTCGTCCGGCAGCTCGGCGAGCGGAACGGGTCGGGTGACGCTGATCAGGTCGGCGTCGTAGAGGTCGCCGAGCAGGACGCGCACGACGCTGACCGGCAGGTCGGTGTAGGAGCCGAGCTCGGCGACGGACAGCGGCTCGTGGCGGCACCAGGCCAGCAGGGTCTGGTGCTCCGGGTCGAGGACGTGCGCGGGCACGGCCCCCGCGTCCGGCCCGGGCTCCTTGGCGGTGACCAGCGAGATCAGGTCGAACAGCCCCTCCTCGACCGGCCGGGTGCGGCCCCTGGTCATCGAGTAGAGCCGCACCACCGGTCCGGCCTCGTCGTCGAACCACCGGTCGTCGACCGGGGTGCGGGGCCGGAACAGGTCGACCTCGGGTCCGCCCGGGGTGTCCTGCTCCGGCCCCGCACCGTCGGGGGCCGGGCCGTCCGGCTCCGTGCCTTCCGGGGCCGTGCCGTCGGAGGCCGCACCGTCGGAGGCCGGGCCGACGGGCCGCGCACCGTCCGGGGCCGTGCCCGCCGGCTCCGCGCCCTCCGGGGTCACCGAGCCGTCCGCCATCGGATCCGCCATCGGACCGCTCAGCCCCTCGGCGCGGCGGTTTCGGTGCGCGGCTCGGCGGCCATGTGCTCGCCGACCCGCTTGACCAGCAGGGCCATCTCGTAGGCGATCTGGCCGATGTCCGCCTCGGCCTCGCTCAGCACGGCCAGACAACTGCCGTCGCCCGCGGCCGTGATGAACAGGAACGCCTCGTCCAGCTCCACCATGGTCTGCCGGACCCCGCCGACCTTGAAGTGCCCGCCGGCCCCCTTGGCCAGGCTGTGGAACCCGGCCGCGACCGCGGCGAGGTGCTCGGCGTCCTCGCGGTCGAGGTCGCGCGAGGCACCGGTGGCCAGCCCGTCGCTGGAGAGGATCACCGCGTAGCGCAGGGCCGCGACCCGGCCCACCAGGTCGTCCAGGAGCCAGTTGAGGTCCCCGGACGGCTGCGTCGAAGTGGTCATGAATCAGTTCCTTCCGCTGGAGCGGGTGGTGCGGGTACTACGAGGGCTGCGGATCCTGCGGATCCTGAGGGTGCAGCGGGTCCTGCGGCCGTAGCGGGCACTGCCGGTGCTACGGGTCCTGCGGGTACGACGGTTCCTGCCGGTGCTACGGGTCCTGCCGGTGTGGCGGGCACTGCCGGTGCTACGGGCACTGAAGGTGTCACTGGTGGTACGGCCGGGACGGCCGCAGGGTTCCGCCGCACCGGCTGGCCCGGCGGGATCCGACGGGCGAGCGGCGCCCGGGCGGCGTCCCCGGGCGGGGGTGCGGGCAGCGCCGCCGGGGCGGGCGCCGGGCTGATCGCCAGCCGGGAGGTGTCCGGCGGCTGCCAGCGCGGTACGGCGACGGGCCGGGCACCCGACGCGGCCGTACGGTCCCCCGGGGCGGTGGTGCCGCGGCCGCGGGTGAAGCCGCGCTGGAACGAGGCGAAGGTGGCCCTGGCCTCCTCCGGCGAGCGTTCCCTGACCTCCGCGGCCCGGTCGGCCTCCCCTGTATCGGCGGCCTCCGCCGACGGTCCACCGGCCCGGCCCGCGGCCCCGGGTTCCCCGCGGAGGCGGTCCTTCGCCAGTTCCTTGAGCTGCGGAGCGAGGTTCGCCTGCCGGACCCGACGGGGCAGCCCGCCGGGCGTCCGGGGCGCGGCGTCGGCCCCAGCCGCGGCGACGGGGGCGGCGCCCCCGAACACGGCGTCCACCGGCGCGGCATCCACCGGCGCGGCATCCACGGGCACGGCGTCCACCAGGGCGGGCACCGCGGCGACCGCGGCTTGCGCCGCGTCCCGCCGGTGCCGCCCCGTGCCCGACCCGCTCTCGACGTCCGAGGACGGCGCGGGCACCAGCACCGGACCGCCCTTGGTCCGTGCCGCCCGGCGCGGCAACCCGTTGGCCGTAAGCCCGGTCTCGGGCACGGACGGCCGCGGTCCGCCGGTCACCCGGTGCCGCCCGCCCGTGCCCCCGGCGGGCACCGGACCGGCAGACCCGCCCGGGTACGGATCCGTGGACGGCGACGTGGACATGGACGTGGACATGGACGTTGACGAATCCGCGAACGGAGACGCGCCCGCGGACGGGCCCGCGGCGGCGCCGGAGGCCGGGTCGGGCACCGCGACCAGGTCACGCCGCCCGGCCGTACGCCCGGCCGCCCGGCCCACCGGCCGTCGTCCTCCACCCGCGACACCGCCGGCACCGCCCCCGGCCGCGGGCGGCTCCGGCAACCCGTCCGGTGCCTCCGCCAGCAGCTCGCGCGGGATCAGCACCACCGCCGTCGTCCCCCCGTACGGGGACGGCCGCAGGTGGACCCGGATGCCGTGCCGCCGGGCGAGCCGGCTGACCACGAACAGCCCCAGCCGGTCGGTGTCGGCGAGGTCGAACTCCTGCTCCTCGGTGATGCGTTCGTTGATCTCGGCGAGCAGCTGCTCGCTCAGCCCGAGTCCGCGGTCGTCGATCTCCAGCGCGAAGCCGTGCGCCACCACCTCGCCTTGAACGGTGACTTGGGTGGTCGGCGGGGAGAACACGGCCGCGTTCTCCACCAGTTCGGCGATCAGGTGGGTGACGTCGGCGACGGCGCTGCCGAGCAGGCCGGTGCCGGGGAACGGCCGGACGGTCACCCGGGCGTAGTCCTCGACCTCACCGACCGCCGCGCGGACCACGTCCACCATCCGGACCGGCTTGCGCCAGGCGCGTCCGGGCGAGCCGCCGGCCAGGATGATCAGGCCCTCGGCGTGGCGGCGCATGCGGGTGGTGAGGTGGTCGACCTTGAAGAGGTCCTCCAGCTCCGCCGGGTCCTCGGTGCGGCGCTCCATGGTGTCCAGCAGGGTGAGCTGCCGGTGCAGCAGCACCTGGCTGCGCCGGGCCAGGTTGACGAACACCGCCGCGACGCCGCGGCGCAGTTCGGCCTGCTCGACGGCGGCCTCCACGGCGGCCCGCTGGACCGCGTTGATGGCCTGGCCGACCTGTCCGATCTCGGCATGGCCGAAGCGCAGTTCGGGTGCCTCGACGGCGACGTCCACCGGCTCGCCGCGGCGCAGCCGGAGCATGACGGACGGCAGTCGGGTGCTGGCGAGCTCATTGGCCGCGTTGCGCAGGTTGATCAGCTCGCGGGCCAGGCCGCGCCCGATCCGGAAGGAGATCATCACCGACAGCACGACGGCGACCAGGCCGATCGCGCCGGCGATGCCGCCGCGCCACAGCGCCGCGATCGCGGCCGAGCGCCCGCGCTCGTCCATCCCTGCGGTGATCCGGGAGTTGATCGAGGAGAGATCGCCGAGCGAGCGGTCGGCGGTCTCCCGCCAGTTGTCGCCGTTGAGGGCCTGGACCACCCGGTCGGGGCCGCCGGCGCCGACGAAGTCCGCCTCGGCCCGGGCCAGCGCGCCCCAGGCCTCGCCGCCGCGCAGCGCGATGTAGTCGGCCTGGTCGGCGGGTTCCAGCTCGGCGATGTAGACGGTGAACAGGGCCTGCTGGTTGTGCAGGGCGTCCAGCGCGGCCTGGTACTGCTCGGCGGTGGGCCGGGCGGCGCCGGTGCGCAGGCCCTCCATCGCCGCGTCCTCCTGGGAGAGGTACTCGCGGGCGCGCACCAGCTCGATCAGGATGGTGCCCTGGCGCGGGAGTTGGCCGCTCTGCCGGGCGACGTACGCGGACCGGAAGCCGAAGACGGGGCGGATCAGGTCGCTGTACTGTCCGAGGGCGAACTCCCAGTTGAGCGCCAGTCGGCCGACCTGGGCGCGGAGCGGGCCGAGCTGGTCGGCCGCGGCGATGATCTGCAGCAGGCGGGCCCGCTGGCCGGTGGAGAGCCGGTCGCCGGCGGCGTCCTTCTTCTGGCGCAGCACCGCGAGGCTGTGGTCGGTGGCCGTCCGCGCGTGCTCGAAGCCGTCCCGGGCGACCGGCGAGTTCGGGTCGGCCAGGTGCTGGACGGCGGCGCGGCGCTCGTTCTGCAGGTCGCCGGTGTACTGGTCCACCGCCGCCCCGTAGTCCTTGTACGCACTGCTGATCGACAGCTGGCTCCAGGCGTCCCCGGTGGCGGCGAGCGTCGCGTACGCCCACAGGGCGACGAGCGCGACGATGGGCACCAGGAGCAGCGCGATGATCTTCGCGCGGATCGAGCTGCTGCGCAGACGCATGGAGTCCTCGGTCGGGGAAGTGCCAGGCGCGGACGGGGAGCGGTTCGGAGGGCTTCCGGGGTACTGGTGGGACGGCAGGCTGGACGGCGGGCGGGGCGGTACTCGGGGAGTCCTGGACAGGGAGCTGCGGGGGCTCCCGGTCACGGGTCTGCGAGACTCTACTACGCCCTGACCACACGTTCGAGGGTCGAACCGTTCCGCTTCTTCGCCTTGCCCCGGACACGTCAGGGGACGGCCGCGATCCACCCCGCTCCACCCCGAGCCGGACCCGGCCCCTCCTCCCCGGCCCGTCGCCGTGCCGTCACCGACGACTCCCACTCGGCTCCCGGGGCACCCCCGGGGCACCCACCGCCGCCTCCGCGACTCCTCCCCAACTGCGACACCATCCGTGCTGACCGGTGTCGATCTCGTCGCGTCACCGTCACAACCCTGGGCAGTGACAGGCCGATCCGATAGTTTCGCACCACCCCGCACGACCGGGCGCCGCCATCCCGGTGCCCGTGCGCCGGGGCCGACGGACAGCGCCGCGAGACGCGAACTGGGGAGGACTGTGCGCGAGTTCACCACCCCCGCCCCGGCCGGGCCCGAGGCCACCGGAGGACTCGCCGACTCCTTGTACGACACCGCCGAACGCCGCCCCGACCTGGTGCAACTGTCCCGGCGGACCGGCGACGGACGTTGGCAGGACGTCACCGCACGGGAGTTCCGGGACGACGTCCTCGCCCTCGCCAAGGGCCTGCTGACCCGCGGCGTGCGCTACGGCGACCGGGTCGCCCTGATGTCCCGCACGCGTTACGAGTGGACGCTGTTCGACTACGCACTCTGGTCGATCGGTGCGATCACCGTCCCGGTCTACCCCACCGCCGCGCCCGAGCAGGTCCGCTGGATCCTCGCCGAGACCCAGGCGGTGGCCTGCCTGGTCGAGGACGAGGACGCCGCGATGACCGTCGGCGCGGTCTGCGACGCCCTGCCCGACCTGACCGGGATCTGGCAGCTGGACCGCGACTGCGTCGCCGCGATCACCGAGGACGGCCTGGGCGTCCCCGACGCCCTGGTGCACCGCCAGCGGCTCGGCGTCACCGCCGCCAACATCGCCACCGTGGTCTACACCTCGGGCACCACCGGACGCCCCAAGGGCTGCCTGATCAGCCACGCCAACCTGGCCGCCGAGGCCGACTCGCTGCTCGCCGGCTGGGGCGAGGTGCTGCGCGACACCGGCGGTGGCGGCCAGCCCGCCACCCTGCTCTTCCTACCGCTGGCGCACGTCTACGGACGGGCGGTGCAGATCGCGGCGATCCGCGGCGGCTTCCGGATCGGGCACGTCCCCGAGGTCTCCACCGACGCGCTGCTGCCCGCCCTGGCGAGCTTCCGGCCGACCTTCCTGCACGCCGTCCCGTACGTCTTCGAGAAGATCTTCCAGCGGGCCAGGCGCGCCGCCGAGGAGGCCGGGCGCGGCGAACTCTTCGAGCAGGCCCGGCAGGTGGCCGTCGACTGGGCGGCCGCCCGGGAGCAGAAGGCCTTCGGCCGCGGCCCCGGGCCCGGTACGGCCCTGCGGCTGCGCCACCTGGCCTACGAGCGGACCGTCTACCCGAAGCTGCGCGCCGTGCTCGGCGGGCGGGTGCGCACCGTGATGTGCGGAGGCTCCTCGCTGCGGCGGGACCTGGGCCTGTTCTTCACCGGCGCCGGGCTCCAGTTCTACGAGGGCTACGGCCTCACCGAGACCAGCGCGGCGATCACCGCCAACCCGGCCGGCCGGCAGAAGCTCGGCACCGTCGGACAGCCGGTGCCGGGCGCCTCGGTGGCCATCGCGGACGACGGCGAGGTGTGGGTGCGCGGCGGCTCGGTCTTCGGCGGCTACCTCAACCACCCGCAGTGCACGGCGGAATCACTGGTCGACGGCTGGTTCGGGACGGGCGACCTGGGCCGGCTGGACGAGGACGGCTACCTCACCATCACCGGCCGCAAGAAGGACCTGATCGTCACCAGCAGCGGCAAGAACCTCGCCCCGACGGCACTGGAGGAACGGGTCGAGGCGCACCCGCTGGTCTCCCAGTGCCTGGTGGTCGGCGACGACCGCCCGTACGTGGCGGCGCTGATCACCCTCGACCCGGCCGCGCTGGCGCACTGGCTCAAGACCCACGGACGGGAGCAACTGGACGCCTGGGCGGTGCTGGCGGACGAGCAGCTGCACGTCGAGGTCCAGCGCGCGGTGGCGGCGGCGAACACCGCCGTCTCGCGGGCCGAGTCGATCCGCGCGTTCCGCCTGCTGCCACGGGAGTTCAGCCTGGAGCAGGGACTGCTGACCCCCTCGCTCAAGCTGCGGCGGACGGCGATCGCGGAGTACTACTCGACGGACATCGAGGAGCTGTACCTCTCCTGAGCCGGGCCTGACCTCCGTCCGAACCATGCCGTCGGGCAGGTCTTCTGACGTACCGTCTTGTCCCGTTTCGGGACGGATCGTTCGCGCTGCGGTTCACCTGCCGTTCCCTTGACGGGTGGATTGGTCCAGTCCATTGTTGCTCTTCGGTCCGAGTGCGGCGCACCTGCACCACCCGCTCCCGCCCCTCCGGGAGCGCCCCGGTTCCACGGTCCAGATTCCCGTTCCGCGCCCTCCCCACGGGCGTGCCCCCACCTGCTGGAGTCCTCACGTGTCCATGTCCACGCGCCTGTCCGCGCTGGCCGCCTCCGTCGCGCTGCTCACCGCCTTCGCCGTCCCGGCGGCCTCCGCCTCCCCGACGGCCTCCCCGACGGCCTCCCCCGCGACCCCCGTCCCCCCCGCCGGCGGCGCGGGCGCCACGACCGTCAACCTGGCCACCAACCCCGGCTTCGAACTGCCCTCCCCCGCCCTCGCCGACTGGGGCAGCATCCCCGGCTGGAGCTGCACCGGCGGCCCGGCCGAGGCGGCCGTCACCACCTCCGGCGCACACTCCGGCACCTCGGCGCTCACCGTCACCCCGGCCAACGACGACTCCACCGGCGAGTGCGCGCAGACCGTCGCCGTCCAGCCCGGCACCACCTACACCGCCTCGGCCTGGGTGCGCGGCAACTTCGTCTACCTGGGCGCCACCGGCACCGGCCGGGACGTCGCCCCCGCCTGGACCGAGACCACCTCCGGCGGCTGGCAGCAGCTGACCACCCGCTTCACCACCGGCCCGAACGCCCACAGCATCCGGCTGTACGTGCACGGCTGGTACCAGCAGGGCCCGTTCTCGGTGGACGACGTACGGGTCGACGGCCCGGCGCCCGCCCCGGCGGTGGCGGCCGGCTCGATCCCGACCACCGACAAGGTCGTCTTCTTCACCGTGGACGACGGCTGGCAGCGCACCCCCGAGGCGGAACGCTTCATCGCCGACCACCACCTGCCGATCACGGCCTTCCCGCTGCCGATGCCGGCCGGCACCGACCCGGACTTCTTCAAGCGGGTCACCGCCGTGCCCGGCTCCTCCGTGCAGGACCACAGCGTCTCGCACTCCGACCTGAGCAAACTCCCCCTGGAGCAGCAGCAGGTGGAGATCTGCGACGCGCGCGACGCGATGACCCGGCTGTTCGGCACCGCGCCCGTGGTGTTCCGCCCGCCGTTCTTCGCCTGGAACGCCGACACCCTGCAGGCCGCCGCGAACTGCGGCATCCGCACCGTGCTGACCGCCGACGCCGACTACAGCTGGGGCGCCTCCAACATCTGGCACCCGGGCCCGCTCCAGCCGGGCGACGTGATCCTGATGCACTGGACCGACACCCTCGCCACCGACCTGCCCCGCGCCCTCGCCGACGCCGACGCCGCGGGCCTCAAGCCGGCCGGGCTGATCGACTACCTGCACTGACCGGCCCGCCCCCGGGCGGCGAACGGATGGCAGTCGACGCATGACAGCTGACAGATTTCAGATGATGAAATCTGTCAGCTGTTCTCTGTTATCTGTCATCTGTTACCCGTCATCCCTTCGCGGTCGTCCCGTCGCTGCCACCGTCGGCCCCACCCCCTCTCCCCGCGCACGCTCCACGGTGATCACGCCTATTGACACGGCATCCACGGCCCACGTCTCATGGGGGTGTGCAGCGCGGCGTCGGCCACAGAGAAGTGGGCCGGCCGGCAGTCGGGCCAGCACCTTGCACGCAAAGGGACGATGCGCGATGAGTACCTTCTCCGCTGCCCTGATCTGACCCAGGCGGCCACCACGGTGTCCGCCCGTTCGTCGCGTGATGCCGTGTGTGGCCGCGCCCCCTCACTCGCAGGAGACTTCACCACACACATGCCCATGTCCTTCAACCTGAATGTCATCAAGGAGTTCCGCGCCAACGACGGCCGGGTCGGCGGTCCGTTCGAGGGCGGCGACCTGCTGTTGCTGACCACCACCGGGGCGCACTCCGGCCGGCCGCACACCGTACCGCTCGGGTACGTCCGGTCCGAGGGGCTGCTCCTGGTCATCGCCTCGGCGGCCGGCGCGCCGGAACACCTGCAGTGGTACCGCAATCTGCTGGCCCACCCCGTGGTCAGGGTCGAGCTCGGCACCGAGACCTTCGACGCGATCGCGGTACCCGCCGAAGGCCCGCGCCGGGAGCGACTGTTCGCCGCCGTCGTCCGCCGGGCACCCGGGTACGGCGACTACCAGGCCCACACCGAGCGGGAGTTGCCGGTGGTCGTCCTGGAGCGCCCCGAAGCGCCGCCGGGCCACCCGCGCGACGTCCGCAGCCTGGCCGACAAGCTGCTGGAGGCGCACAGCTGGCTGCGGGCCCAACTGCGCCACGTCCGGGCCGAGGCCCAAGCCCACTCCCCCGGCCGCCCGGCCGGGCTCGGGCTGCAACTGCGCCAGCACTGCCTGGCGTTCTGCGAGGGGCTGACGCACCACCACACCGGCGAGGACTCCGCGATCTTCCCCGCCCTCGCGCGCAGCCACCCCGAACTCGCCGGAGTGCTGGAGCGGCTCGGTGAGCAGCACCGGGCGATCGGACGGATCAAGGAGGAGCTGCTGGCGCTGCTGGCCGGGATCGAGGTCACGGATCCGGATCAGCTCCGCTCCGAACTGGACCGGATGTCAGCCGAGTTGGAGGCTCACCTCGCCCACGAGGAGGCGGAGCTGCTGCCCGCTCTCGCCGGGATCCCCTTCCCGCCGGTGCGGCCGGACCCCGGCACCGGGCGCTGACGCGGCGGTGCCGCCGTCCCTTCCCAGGACCTGGGAGGGGACGGCGGCACCGGCGTCACATCGTCAGCCCACCGGGATGGCGACCCGACGGGACGGCGGAGCGGCAGAGCGGCAGAGCGGCAGAGCGCGGACGCTCAGGACTGGCTGAACACCGGGAGGTAGCCGTTGGCCTGGCCGGCCGAGTTGGGGTGGTAGCTCTCGTCGATCGGCAGGGTGGTGCTGTGCAGCCAGGTGTCCTGCGAGCCGCAGATCTCGTGGCCGGAGAAGACGTCACGCACGTCGCCGAAGGTGAAGCCGGCGTTGGCGACCTCCTTGGCGATCACGCCGTCCAGGGTGTCGGCGGCCTCGTTGATGGCGGCACGCTTGGTGTCGCCGATGCCGAAGAGGCAGTAGCCGCCGATCTGGTAGAGGTGCGGGTAGCCCATCACCACGACGTGGGCGTTCGGGGCCTTGGCGCTGATGGCGTTGTACACCTGGTCCAGCTGGCCGGGCAGCGTGTTGGTCGCGTAGCTCTCGGCCGTGCTGACGGCGTTGAGGCAGTCGCTGTCGGAGCCCAGCACGCAGGTCTTCATGGTGCTGGAGAAGCCCGCGTCGTTGCCGCCGACCGAGAGGCTGACCAGCGTGGTGCCGCTGTTCAGCGCGGAGATCTGGCTGTTGAGGATGTCACCGGTTCTCGCGCCCGAGCAGGCGACGAAGGAGAAGGAGGCCGGGGAGTTCGCGTTCGTCCAGAGCTCGGCGTACGCGTTGGCGCTGCGCTTGCAGCTGCCGCTGTCGCCCAGGTAGTTGCCGGCACCGACGCCGGCCGAGTAGGAGTCGCCGAGGGCGACGTAGTTCACGCCGGCCGCGTTGGCGGCTGACGCCGTGAAGAGCGTCGTCATGGTGAGGGCCGCCGCGATCGCGGCGACGGAGAGGGCACGGGCAGGGCGGAGCATCGCACCTCCAGGTATGACGCGGGTCACAGAAAGGGATACCAAGCGGTAATCGAACACGGAAGCGTTCATGCCAAAGACATTGACGGGCAGTCTGCTGGCGCGGAAGTGAACTGCCGCGCGTGCAAGGTCAGTTCACGCCGACCGCCACCCCGGGCGCCGGCGCACCCGCGGACACGCACAGGCGGACGCGCGCTCCGGCACGGAACAACGCGCCGGTGCCCGCCGGCCGTGGCCGCCCGGCACCGACGCACTCGACGCCGCTTCGCTCAGGAGCGGCTGAACACCGGGAGGTAACCCCCGGACTGGCCGGCCGAGTTCGGGTGGTAGCTCTCGTCGATCGGCAGCGTGGTGCTGTGCAGCCAGGTGCTCTGCGAGCCGCAGATCTCGTGCTCGGCGAAGGCGCTGCGCACGTCGCCGAAGGTGAAGCCGGCGTTGGCGACCCGCTTGGCGATCACGCCGTCCAGGGTGTCGGCCGCACCGTTGATGGCGGCACGCTTGGTGTCACCGATGCCGAAGATGCAGTCGCCGCCGACCTTGTACAGGTGCGGGTAGCCCATCACCACGACGTGGGCCTTCGGAGCCTTGGCCTTGATGGCGGAGTACACCCGGTCCAGCTGGCCGGGCAGGGTGTTGGTCGCGTAGCTCTTCGCCGTGTTGACGGCGTTGAGGCAGTCGCTGTCCGAGCCCAGCACGCAGGTCTTCATCGTGTCGGCGAAGCCCGCGTCGTTGCCACCGATCGACAGGCTGACCAGCGTGGTGCCGCTGTTCAGCGCGGAGACCTGACTGTTGAGCACATCGCCGGTTCTCGCCCCCGAACAGGCCACGAAGGAGAAGGAGGACGGCTTGTTCGTGTTCTTCCACAGGTACGCGTACGCATTGGTGCTGCGCTTGCAGCTACCACTGTCGCTCAGGTAGCTACCGGCGCCGACGCCGGCCGAGTACGAGTCCCCGAGGGCGACGTAGTTGACACCCGCCGCGTCGGCGGCTGACGCCGTGAAGAGCGTCGTCATGGTGAGACCGGCCGCAATGGCGGCGACGGACAGGGCACGAGCAGGGCGGAGCATGGCACCTCCTGATATGACGCGGGTCACAGAAGGGATACCAGGCAGTAGCCCGACACGGAAGCGCTCATGCCAAGGACATTGACGGGCCGTCTGATAGCGCAAACGTGAACTACCACCGACCGAGCGTGAGTTCGCCCAGGTGGGTGTGGGTGTACGTCGACGCGCGTCGGTCATCGCGTGTAGACAAAAAACTTCCGAGAAGTCAGCTCGTCGTCAGCCACCGGTCAGGCTGCGGCCGCCGGTGCGTCAGTTCCGCGCCCGCCGCCGGGCAGCCCTGCTCCGGGGACGGCGCGCCGCCGGCCGCGTTCCGGGGGCCCGGTTCAGTACCGCGGGACGCGTCCGCCGCCCGGGTACACCGGGCCGGGGAAGACCGTGCAGCCCTCGACCGGGAGCTCCTCGATCTCCTCGTTCGCAGCGGCCGGCACGCCGAGCCAGTGGACGGCGGTGGCGACCGCCGCCCGGGCCTGGCGCAGCCCGGGCTCGCCCCAGCCCAGCAGCTCGACCGCGAGCCCCGGCGCGACCAGCAGCCGCCGGTAGTGCCGGCCCGAGGCCGGATCGGCCGCGCTCGGACCGACCGCCCGCAGCGCCGCCGCCATCCGGACCCGGGCGCACTCGTGCCCGCCGTTCGCCGAGCCGACCCGGTCGTACAGGTAGCCGAGGTAGTACGGCCGGCCGATCACGGCCTGGGCCTCCTCCCCCGCCTCCCGCGCCAGGGCGGCGGCCGGGTCGCCGTCGTCCTCCGGCTCCAGCGAGCCGCCGGGCAGCGAGCAGATCCCGTCCCGGGGGTTGACCAGGGTCAGCACCCGGCCGTCCGGGGCGAACAGCCAGCCCCAGGACTGCTTCATCGGCAGCCCCTCCGGCACCTGCTCACCCGGCCGCCACGGCCAACCCGCCGTGGGACGCCGGCGCACCTTCCCGAGCAGCTCGGCGATCTCCGCCGTGAACTCGATCCGGCCCATGCCGCGCGTCCCCCCTCTCGGTGTCGGGCTCGCCGGACCCTACGGAGCACGGTACGGAGCGGAGCGACCGGAGTGGCGGCGTGGGGGACCGCGCACTCCTGCTGTTGATCTTCTCCGATCTTCCCCGAACAGGCGGTCGATGAACAGTCCCCAGCGCCGCATGGTGGATGCGGAGGCCGCGAACGCCCTGATCACCCCAGCAGCCCACCCCCGCCCCCGGCCTCCGGGAGGCCCGGCAGCGGGAACCCCGGCTGCGGGACCGCACCGGGCGGGAAGGGCAGCCCGCGCGCCGCGTCGTCGGCCAGCTCGTCGAACACCTCGTGGGCGGTCATCGGCCGCAGCCGCCCACCGGCCAGCGCCCAGCCCCGCACCCGCGGACCGCTCCTCGCCCCGTCCGCGAGCCCGCCCTTCGGAGCGCTCGCCGACCGCCCCGAAGGGTGGTCCGAGGGTCGGTCCGCCTCCCAGTCCGGGGCCCGGTCCGGGGCCCGGTCCGCCGCGTGGCCCGCCGACCGGTACGGCGACGCGGCCGGATCGCCGTGCAGCAGCAACGCCCCCGCACCGCCCGAGGCCACGCCGGCCGCGAGCGTGACGCAGAACGCCTCCACGTCCCGCCCGGCGGGTAGCAGCCGCCCCGCCTCGACGCAGACGTCCACCGCCGAGGTGAGCTGCTCACCGTCCTCCGGGCCGTGGCAGCGCAGCGTCAGCAGGTGGCAGCCCTCCCCCGCGCCCTCGGCCAGCGCCAGGTACACGGACGTCACGTACCGCATCACGGCCGCCATCCGCCGCTGCCCGGCCAGGTCGTCGCCCAGCACGTCGAGCAGCGCCGCACAGCCGACGGACATCCGCACCCGCGCCCGGTGGTCGTCCAGCAGCACCGGGAGGAGGTCGGCCATCGGCTCCCCCGCGTAGACGAAGGGCTCCCCGGCGAGCTCCGGATCCCCCGCGTACGCGACCCGGGCGGCCGACGCCCGGGGGTCGAGGCCGAGCGCGGCGCAGTAGTCCTCGAAGTCACCCGCCTCCAGGACGCGCAGGTGCACCTCCAGCCCCTGCTGGTACAGGCCCCTGAGCTGCTCCTCCGCCCGCACCAGGTACTCCCGGTGCCCGAGCGCGCCGAACAGCCCGTACTCGGCCAGCACGGCGAAGTCCTCCGCCTCGACGGCCAGCGCCACCGCCACCGGCTGGGGCGGCGCCCCGCGGGCCCGGCCGTCGCGCCGCCCCCGCGCCCCGGCTCCCCCGGCCCCGACGGCCCGCGCACCCGGCGGTCGCCCCGCGCCCGGCGGCGCGGCCCCACCGGGCCCACCCGCCGACGGCCGCCCGAACCCGGGGCCGACCCCACCCCCGGGCCCGCTCCCGGGCCCGGATGCGTTCCCGGGCCCGGACCCCGGCCTCCGCCCGCCGGACAGCAGCCGCTTCCGCACCACCACGACGCCCAACACCTCGTACACCGACTCCCGCACGGTCATGGTCTCCTCCTGTCCCGTCGGCCTCCGACCCCCGGATCCGCCGACGCCACGGAACATACACAGAGCCACTGACAATCCACCCCGAGTAATCGAACACCGGCGCCCGAGGCTCCCCAGAGGAGCAACATTTGCCCCCAGGGCCGTCCACCGCAGCCCGCCAAGGGGCAAACATGAGCCCCTCGTCGACCCCCCGCCCACCGTCCACCCGCCACTCGCCCACCGCCCGCCCTCGGCTCGCCCAGCGGACAACCCCCCGTGGCCACTGAGCAGGCCGGGATTGTCAGTGCCGGGCGTTAGGGTCGGGGACCATGCGACTGCTGCATACCTCCGACTGGCATCTCGGGCGCTCGTTCCACCGGGAGAGCCTGCACGACGCCCAGCGCGCCTTCCTGGACCACCTCGTGGAGGTGGTCCGGTCCGAGGGCGTGGACGCCGTGCTGGTCGCCGGGGACGTGTACGACCGGGCGCTGCCCAGCCTGGACGCGGTCGCGCTGTTCGACGACGTGCTGCACCGGCTGGCGGAGCTCGGGGTCCCGACGGTCTTCATCAGCGGCAACCACGACTCGGCCCGCCGCCTCGGCGTCGGCGCCGGCCTGATCGGGCGCGCCGGGATCCACCTGCGGACGGACCCGGGCGCGTGCGCCGAGCCCGTCCTGCTGGCGGACGAGCACGGCCCGGTGGCGGTGTACGGGCTGCCCTACCTGGAGCCGACGCTGGTCCGGGAGCGCTTCGGCCTGGCCAAGGGCGGGCACGCGGCGGTGCTCGGCGCGGCGATGGAGCAGGTCCGGGCCGACCTGGCGGCCCGCCCGGAAGGGACGCGGGCGGTGGTGCTCGCGCACGCCTTCGTCACCGGCGGAGCACCGAGCGACAGCGAGCGGGACATCGCCGTCGGCGGGGTCGCCGCCGTCCCCGCCTCGGTGTTCGACGGGGTGCACTACGCCGCGCTCGGCCACCTCCACGGCTGCCAGACCCTCGCCCCCCACCTGCGGTACAGCGGCTCCCCGCTCGCCTACTCCTTCTCCGAGGCGCGCCAGCGCAAGACCATGTGGCTGGTCGACCTCGCCGCCGACGGCACGGTGGCGGCCGAGCGGGTCGACTGCCCCCGGCCGCGTGCCCTCGCCGCCCTGCGCGGCACCCTCGCCGAGCTGCTCACCGACGAGAGGTACACCGAGGACGAGCAGTCCTGGGTGCAGGCCACGCTCACCGACGCCGCCCGCCCGGGCGAGCCGATGGAGCAGCTGCGCCGCCGCTTCCCGCACACCCTCCAGCTGCTGTTCGACCCCGAGGACGGCGGCACCGAGCCGGCCCGGTCGTACGCCTCCCGGGTCAGCGGCCGGGAGGACCTGGAGATCGCCGAGGGCTTCCTGCGGCACGTCCGCCCCGGGGCCGAGCCGGAGCCGGACGAGCTCGGCTGGCTGCGCGAGGGCTTCGAGCACGTCCGCACGGACGCCGACCGGAAGGCGGACCTGCCCCGATGAGGCTGCACCGGCTCACCGTCACCGCCTTCGGCCCGTTCGCGGGCAGCGAGACGGTGGACTTCGACGCGCTCGCCGCCGGCGGGCTGTTCCTGCTGCGCGGGGCGACGGGCGCGGGCAAGAGCAGCGTGCTGGACGCGGTCTGCTTCGCGCTGTACGGCGAGACGCCCAACGCCCGCCGGGCCAACCGGCTGCGCAGCGACCACGCCGACCCCGGACAGCTGACCCAGGTCGAGCTGGAGCTGACGCTGGGCGGGCGGCGGCTGCGGATCACCCGGCTGCCCGAGCAGCGCCGGCCGAAGAAGGTCGGCCCCGGCACCACCGTCGAGCGGCCGCAGACCCTGCTGCGCGCGTGGACCGCCGACGCGGGCGACGGCGCCCCCGGCTGGCAGCCGGTCAGCAAGTCGCACCAGGAGGCCGGGGAGGAGATCCACCGGCTGATCGGCATGAGCCGGGAACAGTTCTGCCAGGTGGTGCTGCTGCCGCAGGGTGACTTCGCCCGCTTCCTCAAGGGGGACTCCGAGGAGCGCGGCAAGCTGCTGCGCCGCCTCTTCGACACCGAGCGCTACGGGCACGTCGAGGCCTGGCTCGCCGACCGGCGCCGCACCCAGGAATCGGCCGTCCAGGCCGGACGCCGACGCCTGCGGGACCTCGCCAGCAAGGCCGAGCAGGCCGCCGGCCCCGGGGCCGAACCCGCCGGGGCGTGGGTGCCGGCCGAGGACGGCGACGCCGACCTCGCCCCCGGGCTGCTCGGCTGGGCCGCGATCCTGCGCGGCGGCGCGGCCGAGCAGCTCACCGTCGCCGAGGCCGCCCTCGCGGGCGCCGAGGCCGCTCACCGGGCCGCCCAGCACGGGCGCGAAGGCGCCGAGGAGCTCGCCGCCCGCCAGCGCCGGCACCGGGAGGCACTGGCCGAGGCCGACCGGCTGGCGGCCTTCGAACCGGCCGCGGCGCGCGACCGGCAGCGGCTCGCGGCCGCCCAGGAGGCGGTCGGCGTGGAATCCGCGCTGCGCCTGCGGGAGAGCGCGGCCGAGGCGCTCGGCCGGGCCCGGGAGACGGAGCAGCGGCGCCGGGAGGCCCTGGCCCGTACCGGGGTCGCGGAGCACGTCCCGGCCGGGGCCGGGGCCGGTGCCGCCGAGCTGGCCGACGCGGAACTACGGCTGCGCGCCGAGGTGGTCCGGTTGGAGACGGCCCGGGCGGAGGAGCGGCGTTGCGCCGAACTCGCCCGCGAGCAGCTCGCCCTGGCGGCGGAGCGGCGCGGCGCCGAGGAGCGGGCCGAGGAGGCCGAGGACTGGCTGGCCGAGTTCGACGGCGAGCTGGGCCGCCTGGAGGAGCAGCAGGAACGGGCCCGGACGGCGGGCGTCCGGGTCGAGCAACTGGACGGCCGGCGCGCCGAGTCGACCACCCGCCTGGCCGCCGCCCGGGAGCGGGACGGCCTGCGGGTGGAGATCGCGGCGGCCGAGCCGAGGGCCGCCGAGCTGCGCACGGCCGCGCTGGACGCCCGTGAGTTCGGCCTGGACCTGCGGGACCGCCGACTGGCCGGCATGGCCGCCGAGTTGGCCGAGCAGCTCCGCTCGGGCGAGGCCTGCCGGGTCTGCGGCTCGGCCGAGCACCCGGCGCCCGCCGAGGCCGCCGGCGGCGGCCGGGTGAGCGCCGAGGACGAGGAGCGGGCCGGTCGGGCGCAGGCCGCCGCCGAGCGGGCCTGGGGCGAGGCCGACCAGGCGCTGACCGCGCTGCGGGTGCGCGAGGCGACGGCCACCGGTGCGGCCGGCCCCGAGGCCGCGGAGGTGCTCGCGCGCTCGCTCGCCGAGCTGGAGCGGGAGCACCGCGCCGCGCTGCACGAGGCGGAGGCACTCGGCCGGGTCGGCCGGGAGATCGCCCGGCTGTCGCAGGACCGCACCCGTCGGCTGGACGAGCTGAACGAGGCCAAGGAGCGCGCCGCCGTCCTCACCGACCGGCTGCAGGCCCTGGCGGACGACGAGCGGGTGCTGAGCGCCAGGGTGTCGGCCGCGCGCGGCGCGGCCGCCTCGGTCGCCGACCGGGCCGCGACGCTGGGCCGGCTCGCCGAGGCGGTCGCCGCGGTGGCCGGGGCCGCGCGGGCGGCGTCGGAGGCGCGGGAGCGGCTCGACGCGGCCGAGGAGGAACTCGGCAAGGCCGCCGCCGCGGCGGGCTTCCCGGGTGCCGGGGCCGCGCTCGCCGTCCTGCTGCCCCGGGAGGAGCGGGACCGGCTGGAGGCCCGGCTGGAGCGGCACCGCGCGGAGTCCGCCGCCGTCCGGCACGAGTTGGCGCTGCCCGAACTGGCCGAGGCCGCCGCCCGTCCGCCGGTCGACCTGCCCGCCGCCGCGGCCGCGCTGAGCGCCGCCACCGACCGCCTCGGCCGGGCGCACGCCGCCCGGTCGGCCGCCCGGGAGCGCTGCGCGGCACTCGCCGAGATCGGGGACCGGCTGGGCGAGTTGGCCGCCGAGCTGGCCCCGACCCTGGAGCGGTACGGGCGGATCAACCGGCTGGCCGCGCTGGCCGCCGGCACCTCCACCGAGAACCGGCTGCGGATGCGGCTGGAGTCGTACGTGCTCGCGGCCCGGCTGGAGCAGGTCGCGGCGGCGGCCAGCGACCGGCTGGTCCGGATGTCCGGCGGCCGCTACACCCTGGTCCACAGTGACGACCGCGGCACCGGCAACAAGCGCTCCGGACTGGCCCTGCGCGTCGTCGACGCCTGGACGGGCACCGAGCGGGACACCGCCACCCTCTCCGGCGGCGAGAGCTTCTTTGCCTCGCTCTCCCTCGCCCTCGGCCTGGCCGACGTGGTCACCGACGAGGCCGGCGGGATGCCGCTGGACACGCTCTTCATCGACGAGGGCTTCGGCACCTTGGACGAACAGTCCCTGGAGGAGGTGATGGACGTCCTCGACGGCCTGCGCGAGCGGGACCGCGCCGTCGGCATCGTCAGCCACGTCGCCGACCTGCGCAGCCGCATCCCGGCCCAGCTCCTGGTCCGCAAGGGCCGCCACGGCTCCACCCTCGCCCTGGCCGGCCGGGAGGACGCCTGACGCCCACCCCGCCCTACACGCCCCGGCCCGCTCAGCCCGACGCGCTCGGCCCGAGCGGCCGACCCGGCCCCCTCAGCCCGCTCAGCCCGAACAGGCGATCCGCTGAGCCTGCTGCCAGGCACAGGTCGGGCACAGGGTGCTGCCCGGCTGGTCGGCGGGCAGCACCGTCGGCTCACCGCACAGCACGCAGTCGGCCCGCGGTCCCTCCGCCCCCGGGTCCTCCCGCAACGCCGCCTCCGTCGCCCCCACCGGCACCGGCACCGGCCCACAGACCGCCGCGTCCCCGCCCACCACGGCGCCGTCCGTCCTGCTCTCACTCATGCCGCCTTCCTACTCCCCGCGCCCACCCCGCCGCAAGGCGGGCCTGCGGCCCGGGGCTAGCGTGGCCGGCATGGTTGGCACAAGCGGCACAGTCGGCACGGTTCGTGGGTCCGGGGGTCTGCGGCGGCGGTTGCGGGAGGCCCGGGCGGGCCGGCCGACGTACGCGGAGGTGGGGGCGACCCGGGGTGGGCCGTTGCCGGAGGGGTACGCGCACCTGCGCCGGCGGGTGCACCTGGGGCGGGGGCCGGAGGTGCTGGAGCGGGCCGGGCGGTACGTGCTCGGGTGGGGCAGCCAGCTGGGGACCGGGTTCGCGGTGTACCCGGGCGGGCCGGTCCGGGACGGGGCCACCGTGCTGCTGCGGCTGAGCCTGCCGGGCAGCCGGTGGCCGAGGCTGGTGATCCCCTGCCGGGTGGTGTGGACGGTGGCCGGGCCGGACCGGATCGGGTTCGCGTACGGGACCCTGCCGGGGCATCCGGAGTGCGGGGAGGAGTCGTTCCTGGTGTCGATGGACGCCGACGGCGAGGTGTGGTTCGAGGTGGCCGCGTTCTCCCGGCTGTCCGCCTGGTACGCCCGGCTGGGCCGGCCGGTCGCTCTGCTCTGCCAGTACCTGGCGATCGAGCGCTACCTCGCGGCCGTGGCCGGCCACGTCGCGAGGCTCGGCCCGTAGCTCAGCGGGTCGTCCGGCCCGTGGTCCGGCCCGTAGCTCAGCGCGTAGTCCGGCCCGCAGCCCGGCTCGCAGACCGGCCCGTCACTCAGCCGAGGAAGGACAGCCGCACGGTGCGGCGCGGGTTGTCGCCGTTGGTGTCGATCAGCACCACGGACTGCCAGACGCCGAGGGCCAGTTGGCCGCCGAGCACCGGGAGGGTGGCGTGCGGGGCGACCAGGCCGGGCACCACGTGGTCCCGTCCGTGGCCGGGGCTGCCGTGCCGGTGGCGCCAGCGGTCGTCCGCGGGGAGCAGCTCGCGCAGGGTGGCGAGGAAGTCGTCGTCGCTGCCCGAGCCGGTCTCCAGGACGGCGATCCCTGCGGTGGCGTGCGGGACGAAGACGTTGAGCAGCCCGTCCCGCCCGGCGGCCCGCTCGTCGAGGAACGCGGCGCAGCGGTCGGTGATGTCCAGCGCGACCTCGCGGTTGCCGGTGGTGATCTCCAGGGTGGTGGTCTGGAAGGACCCGGTCGCCCCGGCTGACGTGGAGTGGTTGTTGTCCGCCATGGCGCCATCCTGGCCCAGGTCGACCGGTCGGGCGTACTGCCTCGCCGACTGCCCACGCGGGGGCGGCGGCCTCGCGTAGGGTAAAAGGTTCAGACCAATTTGGCGGTCCCGTCTCCGGATACGCCGACGACCCGACGGGCCGGTGGTCCGTCGGGTCGTTCGTGAGCCGGTCCCGGGCCGAGGCCGCGGGCCTGCTCCAGGGTCTCAGCCGCGCCCGCCGAAGAGGCTGCGGCGCAGCCGGCGCAGCGGCGCCAGCAGCGAGACCCGGGTGTGGCGACGGCGGGCCGCCGCCGGGGTGTCGGCGCCGCGCGGCGTCAACTCCCTTATCAACCCGAGCGCCTCGGCGGTGTCCACCGCCGGGAGCGCGGGCGCGCCGAGCACGGCCAGGTGTCGCTCGATCCGGCGGCCGGTCGCGCCGACACCGCACTGGACCGCCGGCACACGGGGCCGAGTCCGCACTTGCATGTGTTCCATCAGTTTTCCCACCCCTACGAGGCGCCAGGGCCGTGAGGCGAAGACTATCCGTGAGGGACGGTCTTCGCGCAACCGTCCTCGGTGTTGTGCCACCGTACCGTGCGGCGTCAACTGACGATGCACCAGGGGCAGCTCGGGCGGTCACGACTAGGCATCAATGATGGTGCACGACCCGCCATTCGTCACCAGGGCCAGGAGGCGCGGCCCCGGCGTCCGTCCGCGCGGTGCACGCCGCGCGCAGGCGGGTGCGGGCGGGCGCGAGCCGGCGTACGACAGGCACTCCTGCGGCGCCGGCTGCGACCTCGACTGCGGTGTCGACGAATCGCCCCCATATAGGGGACAGTCGCGAGGTCGACAAAACGATCACCGACGGGTGGTCGACCGCACGCCGGCCGATTCATGAAGTGAACACATACGAGGGATTGACTCGCGTCGATCCTCCAAGCAGTATCTGAGGCACGCACCGGTGCCCGCACCGCACGCAGGTGCGTGTTCGAGTCGTGAAGCGACTCGATCGAACTCCGGCTCCTGCGGGCCACTGCCCGGTCACCTCGACGCTGCGGTGACCAGGCCCGTACGGTGCCCGGACCGGCGGCCGGCCGTAGAGGGTCGGCCCGGCCGCCACCAGACTGCCGGTGCCACCCCGTTCCGGGGCCAGGCACCGGCGGTCCCGGACCGGTGATCACCCCCGCTCCGCCCCCCGGCGCACCCGGTGGCCGCCCTCGTCCCGTCCCGGCCGGACGTCCCCGCAGGTCGCACCGCGTGGATCGGTAGACTCGGCCAGCGTGTCCCTCCTCCTCAGCATCGTGCTCCCGGTCCACGGCGTGGAGCGGTACCTGCCGCGCTGCCTCGACTCGATCCTCGGCGAGACCCCCGCCGCCGAGACCCGCTTCGAGGTCATCGCGGTCGACGACCTCTCCCCCGACGGCTCCGGCGCGATCCTGGACGCCTACGCCGCCCGCGACCCCCGGCTGCGCGTGATGCACCTCACCGAGAACCAGGGCCTCGGCGGCGCCCGGGCCGCCGCCCTGCCGCAGGTGCGCGGCGAGTACGTCTGGTTCGTGGACAGCGACGACTGGCTGCCCGAGCGGACGGTCGGCGTGATCCTGGACGAGCTGACGCAGGAGCGCCGCCGCGAGGCGCCCGCCGACGTCCTGCTCACCGACTTCACCCACGTCTACCCGGACGGCGGGAGCGAGCCCAACCCCTGGCGGCACGTGCTGGTCGGCTCCCCGCTGGTCGAGGGCTGCACGGTGGCCGAGCACCCGGCACTGTTCCAGACCGTGATGTCGGTGTGGAACAAGGTGTTCCGCCGCGCGTTCCTGGAGGGCCTCGGGGTCTCCTTCGGCCGCGGCTACTACGAGGACATCTCGGTCACCTACCCCGCGCTGCTGGCCGCCGGGCGGCTGCGCTACCTCGACCGCCCCTGCTACAACTACCGGCGCGGGCGGGACGGCGCGATCACCGCCACCGCCTCCCCCAAGCACGCCGACGTGTTCGCCCAGTACGACGCCATCTTCGCCTTCCTGGACCGGTGCGAGCGCCCGGACGGCCCCGGCCGGCCCGTCCCGCCGGCGCTGCGCACCCTGGTCTTCGACCGGACCGTCCGCCAGGCGCTGAACGTCTACGACACCCCCGGGCTGGTCCCGGTCGACCGGCGCCGGGACTACTTCCACCGGGTCGCCGCGCACTTCGAGCGCCACCGCCCGGCCGACTACCGCTTCCCCGGCGGGGTGCGCGGCGTGCAGTACCGGCTGGCCTCGCGGGGCGCCCGGATCGCGTACGCCGAGCTGCGCCGCACCGGCCGGCTGCCGCGCGAACTCAAGCGCGGGGCACGGGCGGTGGCCCCCGCGGTGAAGAAGGGTGTGCGCAGCGGCGCCCGGTTCACGGCGTACAACGCGTTCCGCCGCCTGCCGCTGGACGAGCACCTGGCGGTCTACGCCGCGTACTGGCACCGGGGTTACGCGTGCAGCCCGGCGGCGATCTACGAGAAGGCGAAGGAACTCGCCCCGCAGATCCGCGGCGTGTGGGTGGTGGAGAACCGCCGGCAGGCCGACGCGATGCCGGCCGGCGTCCCGTACGTGATCGTCAACACCCCGGCGTACCTCAAGGCGATGGCGACCGCGAAGTACTTCGTGAACAACGTCAACTTCCCGCGCACGATGGCGAAGCGGCCGGGCACGGTGCACGTCCAGACCCAGCACGGCACCCCGCTCAAGGCGATGGGGATGGACCTGCGGGGCCGCCCCGAGGCCGCCGCCGAGGGGATGGACTTCGACCGGCTCCAGGAGGCCGTCGACCGCTGGGACTTCCTGGTCTCCTCCAACCCGCACACCAGCGAGCACTTCGCCCGGGCCTTCCCGGGCCGCTACGAGATGCTGGACACCGGCTACCCGCGCAACGACCGGCTGGCCAACTCCACCCCGGGGGAGGTCCTGGCCATGCGCGAGCGGCTGGGGCTGCGGCCCGGCACCACGTCGGTGCTGTACGCGCCGACCCACCGCGGCGGCAAGGGCGGCTACGTGCCGCTGCTGGACGTGGCGGAGCTGGCGCGGGCGCTGGGCCCGCGGTTCACGTTGCTGGTGCGCACCCACTACTTCCACGCCGACGGCCCGGGCGACCTGACGGCCGGTGAGGACGCGGCGGAGATCGTGGACGTGTCGGCGCACCCGGTGGTCGAGGACCTCTACCTGGCGGCGGACGCGCTGGTGACGGACTACTCGTCGATGATGTTCGACTACGCGGTGCTGGACCGACCGGTCGTCATATTCGCTCCGGACTGGGAGGAGTACCAGCGCGAACGCGGCGTGTACTTCGACCTGTTCGCACAGCCGCCGGGCGCGGTCACGGTCGACGCGGCGGGGCTGGCGCGGGCGCTGCGCGCGGGCGACCCGGAACCGGGGGCGCGCAAGCGGTTCCGGGAGAGGTTCTGCGTCTGGGACGACGGCGGGGCGGCGGAGCGGGTGGTGCGCCGGGTGTTCCCGGTGGCTCCGGCGGCTCCGGCGGACAGGCCGTAGGACGGGCGGCAGGACGGGCGGGAGGACGAACGACGGGGCCTGCGGACGGGGCCGGTGCCGCCGGTACGGCGACCGGCCCCGTCCGTGCGGGCTCAGCGCTGGCGGGCGGCCAGGAACTCCTCGAAGTCCAGGTAGCCCTGGTGACGGGTGTCCATCGCGTGGATCAGCGCCTCGGCCATCGAGATGGTGACGCTGTGGTCGCCCATCTCGTTGGCGGCCAGCGCGTACTCGGCCGGGGTGATCTTGCCGTCGCCGTTCTTGTCGAAACGGTCGAACATCTCCTTGATGGCCGCGACGCTCTCCATCGTTCCTCCTGGGTACTGCAAATTCTTGCTCGGTTCGGACGGCCGTACCCTACCCGGCCGTGGTGTTCGCCACGGTCGGCGGGAGTGGACGGGCTCCCGGGTGGGTGTCGTAGTCTGCGGGTCTGATTGCTGGCCCGGACTCCTCCGGGGCGGTCGTTCGTCCAGGGAGGGAACCCGTGCTCGACCTCGCCACCAGGCTGGTGCTGAAACCCGTTTCACGCGGGATCTGGCGTCCGGCCATCGAGGGCATCGAGAACGTGCCGCGCAAGGGCGGGGTGATCCTGGCCAGCAACCACCTGTCGTTCATCGACAGCGTGGTGATCCCGCTCACCGCCCCGCGCCGGGTCCACTTCCTCGCCAAGGCCGAGTACTTCACCGGCACCGGGCTCAAGGGCCGGCTCTCCAAGGGCTTCTTCGAGTCGATCGGCGCGGTTCCGGTCGAGCGCGGCACCTACCGCTCGGCCCAGGCCTCACTGGAGTCGGCGCTGGAGATCCTGGAGGACGGCAAGGCCTTCGGCATCTACCCGGAGGGCACCCGGTCGCTGGACGGCCGGCTCTACCGGGGCAAGACGGGGGTCGCCTGGCTCGCGCTGACCGCGGGCGTCCCGGTCGTCCCGGTGGCCCTGGAGGGCCCGGAGCAGATCCTGCCGGTGGGCAAGCGGCTGCCGCGGATCAAGAAGGTGACCGTCCGCTTCGGCGAACCGCTGCACTTCGACGAGCTGCACGGGCAGGCCCGTTCGCTGAAGGCCCGTCGCCAGGTGACCGACGAGGTGATGGCGGCGATCCAGCGGCTCTCCGGCCAGGAGGTCGCGGACGGCTACAACGAGGTGCCGAAGGCGGCCTGAGCGCCGCGTCTCCGGCCTCCTGGCGTTCCGCGCGACCGGTACGAACGCGTGACCGGCGATCCGCGCGACCGGAACGACCACCCGCGACCGGCGATCCGCGCGGCCGGAACGACCACCCGCGACCGGCGTTCCGCGCGACCGGAACAACTACGCGTGACCGAGGGCGGCGTCCGACAGGGACGCCGCCTCCGGCGTCTCCCGGCGCAGCAGCGCCGCGTACCGTCCGTCCCGTTCCACCAGCTCCTCGTGGGTGCCGAGTTCGACCACCCGGCCGCGGTCCAGGACGGCGATCTGGTCGGCGGAGCGGACGGTGGAGAGCCGGTGCGCGATGGTGATGGTGGTCCGGCCGGCGGCCAGGGTGTCCACGGCCTGCTGGACGGCGTGCTCGGTGCGGTTGTCGAGCGCGCTGGTGGCCTCGTCCAGGATCAGCACGGGCGGGTTGCGCAGGATGGTGCGGGCGAGCGCGAGGCGCTGCTTCTCGCCGCCGGAGAAGCGGTAGCCGCGTTCGCCGACCAGGGTGTCGTAGCCGTCCGGGAGGGCGGAGATGGTGTCGTGGATCTGCGCGGCCCGGGCGGCCTCGACCAGTTCGGCGTCGCTGGCGCCCGGCTTGGCGAAGCGCAGGTTCTCGGCGACCGAGGCGTGGAAGAGGTAGGTCTCCTGGGAGACCACGCCGACCGCGCGGGCCAGGGTGTCGAAGGACAGCTCGCGCACGTCCACGCCGTCCAGGGTGACCCGACCGCCGGTGACGTCGTACAGCCGCGGCACCAGGTAGCTGAGGGTGGTCTTGCCCGAGCCGGTCTCGCCGACGACGGCCAGGGACGTCCCGGCCGGGACCTTGAGCTCGACGCCGTCCAGGGTGGGGCGCTCCTGCTCGGGGTCGTACCGGAAGTCGACGGCCTCGAAGCGGACCTCGCCGCGGATGTCGGCCAGGGTGACCGGGTGCGGCGGTTCGGCGATCTCCACCGGCAGGTCGAGGTACTCGAAGATGCGCTGGAAGAGCGCGAGCGAGGTCTGCACGTCCACGCCGGTGGAGAGCAGGCTGACGGTCGGGCGGAACAGGCCCTGCTGGAGGGTGACGAAGGCGACCAGGGTGCCGACCGAGACGATCGGCGCACCGGCGGCGGAGGTCAGTCCGGCCGCCCAGTAGATCAGCGCGGGCATGGCGGCCATCACGATCATGATGGTGTTCATCCGCCAGCGCCCGGCCATGCTGGAGCGCACCTCCAGGTCGGCGAGCTGGTCGGACTGCTCGGTGAACTCCCGGGCCAGCGAGTCGGAGCGGCCCATGGTGCGGCCGAGCAGGATGCCGCTGACCGACAGCGACTCCTGGACCGCCGAGCTCATCGCGGCCAGCTGCTTCTGCCGCTCGGTGGTGATCTTCTTGCGCTCCTGGCCGACCCGGCGGCTGATCCAGACGAACAGCGGGAGCAGCACCAGCGAGATGACGGTCAGCCGCCAGTCGAGGGCGACCATGGCGACGATCGAGGCGATCACGGCGGTGAGGTTGGAGACCAGGCTGGTCGCGGTGGAGGTCACCGTGGACTGCATGCCGCCGATGTCGTTGGCGATCCGGGACTGCACCTCGCCGGTGCGGGTGCGGGTGAAGAAGGCCAGCGACTGCCGTTGCAGGTGGCCGTAGACGGAGGTGCGCAGGTCGTGCATGACGCGCTGGCCGACGGTGGTGGAGATCAGCGTCTGCAGCACGTTGAAGACGCTGTTCACCACGGCGGTGAGGATCATCCCGAGCGCGAGCAGGCTGAGCAGCCCGGTGCGGCCCTGCGGGATGGCGGTGTCCAGCACGGCCTTGAGCAGGAACGGCGAGACGACGGACACCACGGCGGAGGCGGCGACCAGCAGCCCCACCGTGGTGAGCCGGCCCCGGTAGGGACGGAAGAGCGCGATGATGCGGCGCCACTGGGCCGGCGGGCGGGGGTCGCCCTCGGCGCGTTCGGGCGGGGTCCAGTTGATGGCGGGCCTCAAGTACGGGCCTCCCTGGGTCGGGCGCGCCGGGGTGCGGGCGCGGACGGGGGTGCGGCGGCCGGACGGACACCAGCATAGCGAGAGTAGCTCATAGTTAGGCAAGCTAATAGTGAGGGTGGCTCTATTCCCTCGCGCTGGCTCCACTCCCGCTGGATCCCCTCCCACTGGATTCCCTCGCGCTGGATCCCCTCCTGCCGGAGCTGTCCCCGCCCGGCCGACCGGCCGCCGCGCGCGTCAGTTCGTCCGGTACGTGCGCGCCGCCTTCGAGGACAGCCCGCCGAGCTTGCCGGACGGCAGCACCCGGGCGAGCGCCACGGCCAGCTTGTAGCGCTTGCCCGGCACGGACACCGAGCGACCGCGGGCGAGGTCACGCATCGCCTCGTCCACCACCCGCTCGGCCGAGAGCCAGGACCAGGCGGGGATGTTGCCCGTGCCCATGCCCGCCCGCTGGTGGAACTCGGTCCGGGTGAAGCCCGGGCAGAGCGCCATCATCCGCACCCCCGTCCCGCCGAGGTCGCGCAGCACGCCCTGGGTGAAGCTGACCACCCAGGCCTTGCTCGCCCCGTACGTGCCGCGCGGCAGGAAGGCCGCCACCGAGGCGACGTTCACGATCGCGCCCCGGCCGCGCTCGCGCATCCCCGGCAGGGCGGCCGTGGTCAGCCGCAGGATCGCCTCGACGTGCACCTTGAGCATGTCCAGCTCGTCCTGGAGCGGGACGGTCCCGAAGGCGCCCTTGTTGCCGAAGCCGGCGTTGTTGACCAGGAGGTCCACCGGGCGGGCGGCGTCCGCGAGCCGGGCCTCGACGGCGGCGATGCCCTCGTCGGTGGCGAGGTCGGCGGTCAGCACCTCCGTCTCCGCGCCGTACTTGAGCTGCAGGTTCGCGCTCGCGCGCTCCAGGCGCTCGGAGTCGCGGGCCACCAGGACGAGGCGGTATCCGCTGCGGGCGAGCCGGCGCGCGAACGCGGCTCCGATGCCGGCGGTCGCGCCGGTGATCAAGGCTGTGGTCATGCCCAGACCGTACCGACTCACCGCAGCCGCGCCCACACCCAGGGCAACGTCCCAGCTCAGCGGGCTGCGGATGCAGGCACCGGATCGTGCTCGTAGTGTCGGACAGGGGCATCGCCCGACCGGGTGATGAAAACCAGACGAGGAGGCACATCTGATGCTTACTCAGTTCCGGACCGAAACCGCTTCGGCGTCACGCAGCGCGACGCTCGCCGAGGCCGAAACACTCGCGAGCCTGATGGTGGAGGACGAGGCCGTCGTGTCCGACGCGCCCACGTACTCGCCCGAGGCCGCCGGTGTCCTGCTGGCGCTGATCCTGCTGTCGCCGAAGCAGCCCAAGGAGAAGCCGACCCGGTGAGCCCCGGGCGGCCCGACCGCCGGGCCGGTTCGCCACGGCGGACCGGCCCACTCCGTACCGGGACCCAGCGCCCGCAAGGGAGGCACCACCGATGCCGTTCGCCGAGACGCCGCTGCGCGACACCTACGCCGCCGCCGTGGAACAGGTGGCGGGCCGGACCCTCGACGCCCTCCGCAACGGAGACGGCGCCGCCGCGATCGTGGACCCGGACACCGCCGCCACGCGCCCGCTGCTGGCCGCGGTACGCGTGCTCGGAGCGGACCTGTTCGCCCCGCAGCTGTTCACCGGAGCCGAACCGGACGGCCCCACCGCGGCCCTCCTGTCCGAAGGACGACGCGCCTTCCCGGCACCCGCGCCGGCCTCGCCCGAGGCGGAACTGGTGATCGGGTGGCAGGACTGGGCGGCCGGCCAACTGCTCGCCCGCACGCCGTACGGGACCGCCGGAGCACAACCGGCCCCGCTCCCCGACCCGGACGCCATGGGCTGGCAGGCCTGGTCGGTGCGGATGGCACAACTGTCCGCGCTCGCACTGCCGGGCCTCGACGGTCCGGTGCACGAGACGGCCCGGACGAACACGCCGGCGCTCGCCCGCGGCACCGTCCGCGCCATGCTGCGCCGCGACCTCACCACCGCCGCCCGACTCACCCGCTGGCTCGCCCGGGCCGCCGCCGACGGCCACCCGTCGCGACTGGAACTCGAACCCGTCCTGGAGCGGATCCGGCTGGCCGGCGACGGCAGCGCCCGCACCGGACTGGAGCTGGAAGCCGCCCGCCGACTGCTCCTGCGCTCCCGGCCGCCGACCGCCGAAGGGAACCGGGCACCGTGACCGACACCCTCGTCCTCGCCACCGCCCAACGGCTCGCCTCCCGCGCGCTGGGCTGGCTGCACACCTCGCACCGCAACGGCCTGGGCCGGATTCCCGACGACATCGTCATCGACCTCGCCGACCCCAACGACGTCTACAAGCCGCTGGGCGAAGTCGCCCTGGCCGCCTCGCTCGTCCTGCGCGACGGCGTCACCGGGCCCGCCGACAGCCGGGCCGCGCAGGAACTGCTCGACCACGCCTGGGCGCAGTTGCGCGAGGGCGACCTGCTCTACGAACGGCAGCTGCGCCACCTGACCATGACCGACCCGCTGGAGACCTACGCCCACTTCGCCCGGGCCGGGTACCGCCACCCCGCGCTGGAGGAACTCCTCGACTCGCTCAGCCGGTTGCGGTCCGTGCACGCCGCCGAGGTCCAGCCCAACCGGCGGCTCGCCGTGGCCAACGCCCGACGGATCGTCGGGCTCGGCCACCGGCCGGACTGGTCCGCCCTGGCCGCCGGCACCTGGCTCGGCGCGACCCCCGAGCCCTGGACCGTCAACTGGATGACCGGCTACCAGGTCACCCACACCGTGTTCCACCTCACCGACTGGGGCGCCCGCCCGGACGGCCTGCCCGCACCGATGCGCGACTACCTGCGCGACTGGCTGCCGGTCTGGCTCGACATCTGGGCGGAGATCGGACAGTGGGACCTGGTGGCCGAACTCCTCGTCGTCGACGCGTGCATCGGCGAACCGGCCACCGGGCGCCAGGGCTGGGAGGCGCTGGCCACCGTCCAACGCGAGGACGGACTGCTCCCCCGCGACACCGACCCCGTCGACGAGGACCCCGAGCGGGCGTTCCGCGACCACGAGCACACCGCCGTCGTCGCGGTGGTCGCCGGGGACATCACGCTCGCCCGGGCGCTCGGCGCGACCACGGCGGCCGGGTGAACCCGGCCCCCGGACTCGACCCGCTGGTCGCCCGGGCGGTGCGGGCGGCCGGGCCGCACGCCACCGCCGTCACGGTGGCCGTCGCACGCGGGGACCGGGAAGAGATCCGGTGCCACGGACGGCTCGGGCGCTGGCCGACCGCGCCGCCGTGCACCCCGGACACCGTCTTCGAACTCGGCTCGGTGACCAAGACCTTCACCGCGCTGCTGCTGGCCGACCTGGCCGAACGCGGTGAACTCGCCCTGGACGACCCGGTGGAGAACCGGCTGCCACCCCACTGGCGCCCGGCGCGCGTCCGTTCCGCCGAACCGATCCGCCTGCTGCACCTGGCCACCCACACCTCCGGCCTGCCCCGCCTACCGCCGGGGCTGCTCGCGAGCGCCGCGCCGGCCTGGTCCAGCAACCCCTACGCCGCGTACGGCGACGAGCAGTTGAGGGACGGACTGGCCCGAACCACCGTACGCGGGACGCCGGGCAGCCGGTACGGGTACTCCAACTACGGGGTCGCGCTCCTCGGCCGGGCCCTGGCCGAGACCGCCGCGACGCCGTACGGGGAGCTGCTCGCCGAACGGATCTGCCGACCGCTGGGGCTGCGCTCCACCGGCTGCGCACCGGACACACCGGGGCAGGCGGTCGGACACCGGCGCGGGCGGGCGCTGCCGCCCTGGCGGATCCCCGGCCTCCCGGGCGCCGGCGCGGTACGGGCCAGCGGGGCCGACCTGATGCGCTACCTGAGACTCCATCTCGACGGGGCGGACGGCGAGTTGGGGGCAGCCGCGCGGGACGTCCAGCGCTTGAGGCTGCGGCTGCCGCACTCGACCGACCGGCTCGGCCTGGTCTGGATGCACCGGCAGTCGGGCGGGCGGGACCTCTACTTCCACTCCGGCGGCACCCGGGGGTTCACCGCCTTCGTCGGCTTCGCGCCGCAGGGACCGGCCGCCGTCGCCGCGCTGGCCAACACCGCGCCCGCGCTCAACGGGCGCTTCGTGCAGGCGGGGTACGAGCTGCTGCGGGCCGCTGCCCGGGGCGATTGGACGGCCGAGTCGGCTTGACGGCCGCGCCGGTCAGACGGCCACCGCCTTGGCCCGGTCGGCGGCGATGTGCAACGCCAGACCGGCGAGCACCGTGCCCATCACGTACCGCTGGACGCGCAGCCAGGCCGGGCGGCGGCCCAGGAAGCCCGCGATGCCGCCCGCGGTCATCGCGATCAGGCCGTTCACGGTGACCGCGATCACGATCTGGACCAGGCCCAGCACCAGGCTCTGCAGGGCGACGTGGCCGCGCTCGGGCGCCACGAACTGGGGCAGCAGCGAGATGTACACGATGGCGATCTTGGGATTGAGCAGGCAGGTCAGGAAGCCCATCGCGAACAGGCGGCGCGGCGGGTCCGGCGGCAGCTGCTGCGGGGCGAAGACCGCCGCGCCGCCGGGCTTGACCGCCTTCCAGGCCAGCCAGAGCAGATAGCCGGCGCCGGCCAGCTTGATCCCGGTGTAGAGGGCGGGGACGACCGAGAAGACCGCGGCCACTCCGGCCGTCACCGCGACCAGGTAGATCAGGAAGCCGGTCGCGACGCCCGTCAGGGAGACCAGTCCGGCCCGGCGGCCCTGGGATATCGAGCGGGACACCAGGTAGATCATGTTCGGTCCCGGCGACAGCACCATGCCCAGCGCCACGGCGGCGATGCCGAGCACGGCGTGGCCGTCCACGGCGGATGTCAACGTGTCCCACGCATCCAGCTCGTCCATGCGAGGAGGCTAGGGCGCGGAGCCGCCTCGATGCAATGATGGCTTTGCACTCGGTGCAATGAGCCCCCGGCCTCCCGGGGCGCGAAGGAGTGGGGGACCGATGGACGACTACCGGCTGATCGCGGACGAGGTCGCCGCCGACATCATGACCGGACGGCTACGGCCCGGCGGGCAGCTGCCCACCCAGCGGGCCTTCGCCCGCCGCCGGGGCATCGCCGCCTCGACCGCCGGCCGGGTCTACCGCGAACTCGCCCGGCGCGGGCTGACCGTCGGCGAGGTCGGGCGGGGCACCTTCGTCCGGGCCGGGCGCGGTACGGCGGCCGACGACGGGCGGATCCCGCTCGCCGAACCGGCCGACGCGCCGATCGACCTGGAGCTCAACTACCCCACCGTGCCCGGGCAGTCCGAACTGCTGGCCGCCGCACTGGCGCCGCTGCTGCGGGCGGACGCGCTCGGCGAGGCGCTGCGGCCGGTCGGCGCGGCGGGGACGGCGGCCGCCCGGTGGGCCTTCGCGGACCTGCTGTCGACGGATGCGGGCGGCTGGGGCGCCGACCCCGGGGAGCTGCTGTTCGCGGGCAACGGGCGGCAGGCGGTCGCGGGGGCGCTCGCCGCGCTGGTGCCGCCCGGGCGGCGACTGGGGGTCGAGGCGCTGACCTACCCGGTGGTCAAGGCCGTGGCCGGACAGTTGGGCATCCGGCTGGTGCCGCTCGCGGTCGACGAGCACGGGCTGCGGCCCGACGCCCTGGCGGCGGCCCACCGCGCGGCGCCGCTCAGCGCGGTGTACGTCCAGCCCCGGCTGCACAACCCGCTCGGCACCAGCCTGCCGCCCGAGCGAGCGGCGGCCCTGGCCGGGGAACTGCGCCGACTGGACCTGCCGGTGGTCGAGGACGCGATCTGGTCCTTCCTACGGCCCGGGTCGGCTCCGCTCGCCGCGCTGGCGCCCGAGCGGACGGTGCTGGTCGACAGCCTCTCCAAGCGGCTCGCCCCCGGACTGACCACCGGGGTCGCGGTCGTCCCGGACGCGCTGCGCGAGCGGGTCGCGGGGGCGCTGCGGGCCGGCGGGTGGACACCGAACGGCTTCGCACTGGAGGCGGCGGTGCGCTGGATCGGGGACGGGACACCGACCGCGGTGGCGGCGGCGAAGCGGGCGGACGCGACCGCCCGGCAGACGCTGGCCCGGGAGGTGCTCGCCGGACAGCGGCTGCGGGCGGACCCGTGCTCGTACTACCTGTGGTGGGAGCTGCCGGGGGCCTGGCGGGCGGAGACCTTCGTCGCCGCGGCCGCCCGGGCGGGCATCTCGGTCACACCCGCGGCCGCCTTCGCGGTGGACCCGCGGAGCACGCCGTCCGCGGTGCGGGTGGGGCTGGCCTCGCCGCCGTTGCCGGTGCTGGGGTGGGCGCTGGGGGTGCTGGCGGGGATCGCGGGGGGCGGGTGAGGGTGGCGGGTGACAACTGACAGATGACAGATTTCGAAAGTTGTTATCCGTCATCTGTTATCCGTCATCTGTCAGTTGTCAGCTGTTCGCTGTCAGCCGTCAGTCCCCCGCCCCCGTCCGCTCCCTCCGCACCGCGGTGTCAGCCGCGCCGCCGGCCCCGACCGCGCGCAGGCGGGAGGCGGCGGTGGCCGCGAGCTGCGGGGCGAGCTTGGCGACGTCGCGGGAGCCGACCACAGCGATCAGGCTCGGCAGCAGCCAGCGCACCGGCTGCATCCCGCGCAGCCACGCCTGGGCGTACACATGGGCCGAGCGCCGGGCGATCCCGGC
The DNA here is from genome assembly GCF_042266305.1 of Kitasatospora sp. NPDC056076. Taxonomy (NCBI): domain Bacteria; kingdom Bacillati; phylum Actinomycetota; class Actinomycetes; order Kitasatosporales; family Streptomycetaceae; genus Kitasatospora; species Kitasatospora sp. NPDC056076. Next base: position 25,506 of record NZ_JBHJWG010000028.1, on the reverse strand, counting down.
GACGATCCGGTCCACGGCCGGCTCCAGCGGGTACGTCTTGTTGGCCGGCCACGGCAGCCGGCTGCGCATCTGCTTGAGCACGGCGTCCTCGTCGGCACCGCGCACCATGTCGGTGTCGGTCCAACTCAGGTACCCCACACCGACCTTGACGCCCTGGTAGGCGACCTCGGCGCGGATCGAGTGGGCGAAGGCCTCCACCCCGGACTTGCTGGCGCAGTAGGCGCTCATCAGCGGTGCGGGCGTGAGCGCGGCGAGCGAGGCGATCTGCAGCAGGTAGCCGCGGCTCTCGGTGAGGGCCGGCAGGAAGGCCCGCGCGGTGGCGACGCTGCCGAGCAGATTGACCTCGATCACCCGGCTGAACGCCCGGTGGTCGCTGTCGGCGAGCGGTCCGCCGATCGCGATCCCGGCGTTGGCGACCACGGTGTCGATCCGCCCGTAGTGCTCCTTGATCCGCTCGGCGGTGTCAGCGAGCGCCTCCAAATCGGTGACGTCCACCTCCCACGCCGTGGCTGCGGCGCCGCACTGCGCCGCGACGGCCTTCAACTCCTCGGGTTCCAGGCCCAGTAGCGCGACCTTGGCCCCGCGCCGGGCCAGCTTCCGGGCCAGCGACGCGCCGACTCCACGGGCGGCCCCGGTGACCACCACGACCTGCGCGGACAGCGGCGGGATGGCATTCATGCGACGGTGGTCCTCTCGACGGCGGGATCGACGGCAGGGTCAACGGCGAGAGCAGGGTCGACGGCAGGAGCGGGGGCGGGCACGGAAGCGGTCCCGGTGGGTGCACCCGCCAGGTGGGCGGAGGCCATCCGGTGGATCTCGGCCGCGACCTCCACCGGACGCTCCAGCGGCGCCATGTGACCGACCCCGGGCAGCAGCAACAGCCCCTGTGGGTCGGCGAGTTCGGCGACCATCCGGTGGGCGTGCACCGGCGGGGTGAGCCGGTCCGCGGTGCCCGCCACCACGGCGGTGGGGGCGATGATCCGGCCGAGCCCGGCCCGTACGTCCAGCCGGTCGAGCACTCCGGCCCAGTGGTAGCGGACCGCGGTCGGGCAGGCGTGCACGATCCGGGCCGTCGCCTCGACCTGCCCGGCAGGTGAACCCGGCCCCATGGTCGCGTACTTGAGCGCGGCCCGACTCACTCCCGAGACCGGCCCGAGCGGCATCCGGGAGCGCAGCAGCTGCCGGTGCAGGAAACGCCGCAGACGCGGGGCGCGCAGGCCGTCCGGCAGGACGGTGAGTTCGGCGACCAGGTCGGCCGGGCCGGTGGAGATCAGGACGTTCGCGGCGGTGCGCTCGGCGACCTCGGGGCGGCCGCCGGCGGCCATGATGGTCATGCCCCCCATGCTGTGCCCGGCCAGCACGGCCCGCTCCCCCGACGGGACGGTCCGCGCGAGCACGGCGGCCAGGTCCTCGGCGAGCGCCCGGGTGGAGTAGCGGGCCCGGCTGGGCGGGATCTCGCTCTGCCCGTGGCCGCGCTGGTCGTAGGCCACCAGCCGGTAGCGGTCGGAGAGTTCGCGGATCACCGGGGCCCAGAAGGCCGTCGAGCAGGTCCAGCCGTGGGACAGCACCACGGTGGGAGCGCCGGGTTGGCCGTGCACCTCGACGTGCAGTCGGATGCCGTCCGCCGATCGGATGCTCAACTCCTCGACGGGCGTGGGCTGGACGTACTCGGCGGGGAGCTGGACGGTGCTCACGCGGTGGCCTCCTGGGCGGCGGTGGAAGCGGCGGGACGGGCGGTCCTCGGCCCGGTGCGCATGATCAGCTCGTACTCGCCCAGGTCGACCTTGCGGGTGGCGCGGCGGAAGGAGGTCGTGGAACCGGGCCAGAGCACGGTGTTCTTGCCGCTCGGGTCCAGGTACCAGCTGCGGCAGCCGCCGGTGGTCCAGACGGTGCGGTCCATCCGGTGCTGGAGTTCCAGGTTCCACTGCCGCTGGGCCCGGACGGTGGGCTGCATGGCGGCGGCGCCCACCGTGTCGAGCGTGGTCAACGCGTCGATCATGTAGTTCAGTTGGGACTCGATCATGAGGATCATCGAGCTGTTGCCGAGGCCGGTGTTGGGGCCGATCACGAAGAAGAGGTTCGGGAAGCCGTGCACGGCCGAGCCGCGCAGCGCCTCCATCCCGTCCTTCCACTCCTCGGCCAGGCTGGTCCCGTTCGCGCCGAACACCCGGGCTCCGACGGGCATGTCGGTGACATGGAAGCCGGTGCCGAAGACGATGGCGTCGACCTCGTGCTCGCTGCCGTCGGCGGCCACCAGGGTGGAGCCGCGCAGTTCGCGCAGGCCGGAGGAGACGACCTCGGTGTTGGCCGCGGCGAGCGCCGGGTAGTAGGTGTTGCTGAGCAGGATGCGCTTGCAGCCGATCCGGTAGTCCGGGGTGAGCCTGGCGCGCAGCGCCGGGTCCGCGACGCCCTGGGCGATGTGGCGTTCGGCGAGCTGCTGGACGACGCGCAGCAGCCCGGGGCGGCGCACGAAGGCGTCGACCTGCATCTCGCGGAGCGCGAACAGGGTGCCGCGGCGGATCTTGGCGGTGACCGGCAGCCGGCCGTGCAGCCACTTCTCCAGCTGGCTGATCTCGCGGTCGCGGCGCGGCAGGACCCAGGCGGGGGTGCGCTGGAAGACGGTCAGCTTGCCGACCTTCGGCTGGATCGAGGGGATGATCTGGGCGGCGGAGGCGCCGGTGCCGACCATCGCCACCCGCTTGCCGGCCAGGTCGAAGTCGTGGTCCCAGCGGGAGGAGTGGAAGACCTTGCCGGGGAAGGTGCTCAGGCCGGGCAGGTCGGGGATCTGTGGGTCGGCGAGCGGTCCGGCGGCGGAGACGACGGCGTCGGCGGTCCACTGGCCGGCCGCGGTGGTGATCCGCCAGCGGGTCTGCTCGGCCTCCCAACGGGCCTCCAGCACCTCGGCGTTGAAGCGCAGGTGGGGGCGGATCCCGAAGACGGTGGCGACCTTCTCCAGGTAGGCGCGGATGTCTGGCTGGCCGGAGAAGCTGCGCGGCCAGTCGGGGTTGGGCGCGAAGGAGAAGGAGTAGAGGTGCGAGGGCACGTCGCAGGCGCAGCCGGGGTAGCTGTTGTCGCGCCAGGTGCCGCCGACCGAGTCCGCGCGCTCCAGGACGACGAAGTCGGTGATGCCGGCGCGGCGCAGTCGGACGGCCGCGCCGAGGCCGCCGAAGCCGGAGCCGATCACGGCCACCCGCACGTGCGGTACGGCCTCCGTCGCGGCGCCGGGGTCGGGCGCCGGGGTCGCGCCGGGGCGGGGGCGCTTGCTGCTGGATGCCATGCGGCCTCCTCCTGAGGGTGGGGCGGTGGTCTTCACGCTCTTCCGGGGGCGGCGCCCTCGGAAACCTCCGGGGCCGTGCCCCGGAACCCTGCCAATCGCGCCAGTAATCACTGGCATGGTTGGCAGGGTAGTCCTTGCTGACACCGGATGGAAGAAGCACGACGGCCCGGATCCACCGGAAGTCCCCGGACTTCCCCCAGGGCCCGCCGCCGACGTGACGGACCTATGCTGATCGCCGTGGACAAGGTCAGAGCTGCTGCGGGCGACAGAAAACGCGAGTACCGGGTGGAGGAACTGGCCGAAGCGGCCGGGATCACCACCCGCACCCTGCGCTTCTACCGTGAGCGCAAGCTGCTCCCACCGCCCCGCAAGGAGGGCCGGATCGCCTGGTACGGCGAGGAGCACCTGACCCGGCTGCGGATGATCGGCGAACTGCTCGACCGCGGCCACACCCTGGGCGGGATCGCCGAACTGATCGGCGCCGGCGAGAGCGGGCGGGACGTCGCCGAGCTGATCGGGCTCGAAGCCGCGATCGTCGCCCCCTGGTCGGACGAGACCCCGGTGCGCCTGGAGTGGGAGGAGCTCAAAGCCGCCTTCGGGGACCAGCTCACCGAGGAGAACACCGCCGAATCGATCGCCCAGGGCTACATCACGGTCGAGGAGGACGGGATCACCCACGTCAGCCGCCGGCTGATGGACGCCACCACCGAGCTGGTCGCCGAGGGCGTACCGCTCTCGGCCGTCCTGGACGCCAGCCGGCGCACCCGGGAGCACGTCGACGCCATCGCCGAGATCTTCATCGACGTGGTCAGCGACCACCTGCTCAGCGTGCTCTCCGCCGACACCCCGCTGGCGCCGGGCGAGGCGGCCCGGCTCACCGAACGCATCCTGCGGGTACGGCCGCTCGCCCGCACCGTCGCCGACGCGCAGTTCACCCTCGCGATGGACCGCCGGGTGCGGGCCGAGTACGCCGAACTGCTGCGCCAGCGACGGGAGTACGGCTCCGAGGCGTAGCGGGTCGGCTGGGCGGGCAGGGATTTCCGCGCCCCGTCAGTCCGTTGAGGAGCCGCCGATGCCCCGCACCCTCGGCCGTCGAACCCCCGACCGCCGAACTCTCAGTCGCCGCACGGCACTCGGCCTCGCCGCCGGGCTCGCCCCGGGCCTCGCGCTCGCCGCCTGCGGGGCCGACTCCCCCACGCCGGGCGGCAGTCCGACCGGCTCCGGCGGCATCCGTACCGTCCAGCACGCGCGCGGCACGAGCACCGTACCGGACCGGGCCGCGCGGGTGGTGGCCCTGGACACCGACGCCCTCGACTCGGTGGTCACCCTCGGGCTGAGCCCGGTCGGCGCCACCACCGTCAGCGAGGGCGCGCCCTTCCCCGGGTACCTCCCCGCCGAGCGGCTGGCCGGGACGAAGGCGGTCGGCGCGATCGGCCAGCCCAACCTGGAGGCGATCGCGGCGCTGCGGCCGGACCTCATCCTCAGCAACCAGGTCCGCGACGACAAGCGGTACGACCAGCTCTCCAGGATCGCTCCGACCGTACTGTCCAGGACCACCGGCCCGACCTGGAAGGAGAACGTCCGGCTGCACGCCAAGGCGATGGGGCGCGCGACCGAGGCCGAGACGGCGGACGCGGCGTACCGGACCAAGGTCCGGGACCTCGTGACCGCACTGGGCGGGCCGGCCAAGGCAGCGGCCACCCGGGTCGAGATGGCCCGCTTCCTGGCCGGCGCGCCCACCCGGCTCTACCTCGACGACACCTTCGTCGGCTCGCTGTTCAAGGACCTCGGGCTCGGCCGCCCGGCCAACCAGGGCAAGCCGGGGTTCTCGCTGGAGATCAGCCCCGAGCAGGTGGACCAGGCGGCGGCCGACGTCATCTTCTACTCGGTGTACGGGGACGCGGCGAAGTCCGACCGGGCCCGGATCACCGAGGGAGCGCTGTGGAAGAACATCGACGCCGTCCGCACCGGCCGGGTGTACCAGGTGGACGACAGCCTCTGGATGCTCGGCATCGGCTACACCGGGGCCGGGCTGATCCTGGACCAGATCCGCAAGGACCTGGCGTGACGGCCGGCGGGTGGGGGCGGACGGCCGGCGACTGACAGATCACGGCGAACAGATCACAGCAAACAGATAACAGATGACAGCTTTCAACATCTGTTATCTGACATCCGTTATCCGTTATCTGTTCGCTGTCGCCTGTCGCCTGTCGCCTGTCGTCTGTCGTCTGTCAGCCGTCCGACGCACCCGACGCCAGAACCCGAACCCGGGCCCCGCAGTGCCGCCCCGCAGTGCCGCCCCGCAGCGCCACCCCGCAGCGCCGCCACGCACGCACGACGGCGGGGGCGACGGTGGTCCGCACACCGTCGCCCCCGCCGCCCGACCCGGCCGTTCGGCACCCACAGTCCGACCGGGACCTGCTCGGACGCGCCCCGGGTCGGGCCTGCCCAACTCAGGCCCGACCCGGTTCAGGCCCGAGTCAGTTGACGTTGACCGCGGTCCAGGTGGCCGCGACCGCGTTGTACTCGGCGCTGTTGGCGCCGTACAGGTCCGACGCCGCGCTCAGGGTGGCCACACGGGCGCCCGCGTAGTCGGTCGTCGAGGTGAAGTACGCGGTCAGCGCCTTGTACCAGATCTGCGCGGCCTTGTCCCGGCCGATGCCGGCGAGCGAGGAGCCGTCCGCCGTCGGGCTGTTGTAGTTGAACCCGTTGATCGTCTTCGCGCCGCTGCCCTCGGACAGCAGGTAGAAGAAGTGGTTGGCCACGCCGGACGAGAAGTGCACGTCCAGGTTGCCGACGTTGGCGTCCCAGTAGTCGGCCGAGTTGCCGTCCTGGCTCGGCTGGTCCATGTAGCGCAGCGGCTTGCCGTCGCCGTTGATGTTGATGAGCTCGCCGATCTGGTAGTTCGGCGGGTTGGCGGGCAGGTTGGCGTACCACTCCACCATGGTGCCCATGATGTCGGAGGTGGCCTCGTTGAGGCCGCCGGACTCGCCCGAGTAGTTCAGGTTGGCGGTCGCCGCGGTGACGCCGTGGCTCATCTCGTGGCCGGCCACGTCGAGTTCGGTGAGCGGGGCGCTGTTGTTGTTGCCGTCGCCGTAGGACATGCAGAAGCAGTCGTCGCTCCAGAACGCGTTGACGTAGTTGGAGCCGTAGTGGACCCGGCTGAGGGCACCGACGCCGTCGTTGCGGATGCCGTTGCGGCCGAAGGTGTTCTTGTAGAAGTCCCAGGTGGTGGCGGCACCGAACTGGGCGTCCACGGCTGCCGATTCGCGGCTGTTGTTGGTGCCGTCGCCGAAGCTGTTGCTCGGGTTGGCGAACAGCGACCCGCTGCCCGACTCGCTGTTGCTCATGTCCGTGGTGGACTGGCCGCCGCGGCTGGTGTCCTTGAGCTCGAACTGCGAGCCGTTCTGGTTGGTGTTGAGGGAGACCTGGCCGACGAAGATGCCGTTGCCGGTGCCGGCGGCGGTCTCGATCTTCTCGTGGGTGGAGAGGACCTTGCCGTCGGCCGCGTCGGTGACCAGGATCTGGGCGCTCGGGGTGCCGTCGGCGCGCACGCCCTCGACGGTGGTCCGGTAGGCCAGGCGCGGGTTGCCGTCGGTGGCCCAGACGACCAGCTCGGCCTTGCCGACCTGGTGGACGCCGGTGATCGGGGCCTGGTCGGCGTCGATGGTCTGGCCGATGGTGGCCTTGACCGTGCCGGCGGCCTGGTCGGCGGCCTTGTCCGCGGGGATCTTCGGGGTCAGGCTCGGCAGCGCGATCCGGGCGGAGACGGCCTTGTCGACCGACTTCACGCCACCGTCGGACTTCTGGTGGACGACCAGGTCGCCACCGATCACCGGAAGGCCGGCGTAGGTGCGCTCGAAGCGCAGGTGCTTGGTGCCGTCCTGGTCGACGACGGCGTCCTTGGCCACCAGCTTCTCCTGGCCACCGAGGCCGAGCACCTGGGCGAGCGGGGCGGACTGACCCTGGGCCACGGCGAGCACGGCCGCGTGCTGCGAGGCGGCCTGCGCCTGCAGCGACGGGGCCGCGGGGGCGGCCTGGGCGGTGGTGGCCACCTGGATGACACCGGTCAGCATGGCCGTGGCCGAGAGCACGGCGACAGCAGCGAGCTTACGCTTCAACGTAAGAGTCCTTCCGGGAAACCGCGTCTGGGCGCGGTCGCACCACGCTCCGGGGGCCGGGGTCGGCACCTGTGGGGCGGAGCGGGCGCTGACGTGCAGGAACCCCGTGCGGTCGAGCGGCTTGCCACCGAGGGGTGGGGGTGGGGGCTACCGCTGGGGGGTGACCAGAAGCATGACAATCCAACAGATGAATTGACAGGTCTGCATCAGTGATTGGCCAGGTCCCGCCAGTTGGTAAAGGGATTCAAAAGGCGGTCAAACCGGGGCAATACGAGCGGCCTTGCAGGGGGCTCCGATCCGAACCAGGCCCGACCGCCTGCGCCGACAGCGGATCGGTCACCGACCACCGGTCGGGGTGTCAATACCGATGACCGGACGATCGGCTTTTACATCCTTGTAGAAGTTTCCATACACACCCTTGACGCCCCATTGGCGAGGTCCCGCCATCGAACGCCCTTGCCCGCCGGGGTGACGGCCTGATAGGACCGGCGCCCCGGTGACCGGCCGCCTACGCGCCGTACTCCCGTGCGGCGGCCAGCAGTTGGCGCAACGAGGGGTTCACCATCGGACGGCCAGCCACCCGCACCGTCGGCACGGTCTCGTTGCCGTCCGCGACCGAGCGCACGTAGGCGGCCGCGTCCGGGTCCTTCCAGATGTTGACCCGGGTGAAGCGGCGGCTGTACCGCAGACGGGTGAAGAGCAGCCCGAACCGCAGCTTCATGCAGTAGGTGCACAAGGGGCGCCAGTAGAGCACCACTTCACCGCTCCCGGTCACCCCGTCCGTCGCCGCACCGTCCGTCGCCGCGCCGCTCGTTGCACCGCTCGCCGCGCCGCTCGTTGCGTCCGTCACTGCAGCCTCCACTCCTGCGCCGTGTTCCCAGGTGTGCACGCGACCATGGTGAGCTCGTTGCCGGGGCCGTTGTCCGTCATGCACGACTGGTTCTGGTAGTCGCCCAACGTGTACGAGCCCGGGGTGCTGCCGTTGCGGACCGTCCACCGGGTCAGGAAGCTGTAGCCGTTGCTCAGCACGACCTTGCCGTCCATGGTCTGGACGAGCTGCGGGCCGCCGTTGTTGCAGGCGTTGAACAGGATCCAGTTGCCCGGGTCGGTGGCGCGCACCCAGCCGTACTGCGAGGCGCCGCCGAGGACGATCGGGTTGTCGCCGTTGAGGTTGTCGCTGCGCATCCCGATCGGGCGGCCGTCCTTGACGCTGACGATGGTGCTCCAGCTGCTGCCCCCGCAGGACGCGGGGCGGCCGGCCGCCGACGGGGCGGGCGGGTTCCCACCCGCCGACGAACCACCCGAACCACCTGAACCTCCCGAACTGCCCGAGCCGCCTGAACCGCCGCCCTGGGAGGCCGGGTTGCCGGGCTTGGACGGCGGCTGGTCCGCCGCCGTCCCCCCGCCGGCGGGCTGGCCGCCCGAAGCCCCGCCGGCGGCCGCGCCGCCACCGGGGTTCGCGCCGCCGCGCCCCTGGGCGGCGCCGCTTCCGCCGCCGCCCTGGGCCGGTACGGGTACGGGCAGTTGGGTGCCGGGCGGCGCCCCGCCGACGGTGGCCTGCTGGTCGGCGCTCGGGGCGGCCGACGGGGTGTCGGTCGGTGACGGCGTGACGGGTCCGGAGGTGGTTGCGGCCGGGGTGGTGGTGGCCGGGGCCGCCGGGACCGTCACCACCACGGTAGGCTGGGCGGCGGGCGGCACGGCCGCGTCGGACCGGCCGGGGCCGCGGTCGACCAGCAGCACCGTCGCCGTGCCCATCGAGATCACGATCGGGACGACCACCGGGAGCAGCAGGGTACGGCGCGAGCGGCGTCGGCCCGGCTCGGTCTCCGCCTGCGGGCCCGTCCGCACCAACTGCTCCGGAGCGGCTGGTGCGGCGCCGACAGCGGCCTTCGCCGGGACGACGGCGGCGCCGCCGCTCGGAGCACCGGTCGGGGAAGCGGGCACGGCACCGGCTTCGGGAACCGCCCCAGGTGCGGCCCCAGGTGCGGCCCCGGGTACGGCCCCGGGTACGGCCCCGGCCCCGACAGCAGCCGCCGCGGCCGTACCACCCGCCGGGGCCGCACCGGCGTCCGCCCGGAGGTCGACCGTCCCGCTGTCCGCCGCCTTCCGGGCCGCCCCCGGCAGCCCGATCGCCACCCGGGCCGCCGCCGCCATCCCGGCCGCGCTCTCGAAGCGGTCCTCGGGCTGCTTGGCCAGCGCGGTGGCGATCAGCGCCCGGACCGCCGCCGGGAAGGTCTCAGGCAACTCCGGTACCGGCTGGTTGACGTGCTTGAGCGCGACCTGCAGCGGCCCCTCGCCCTGGTACGGCACCCGCCCGACGAGCAGCTCGTAGCCGACCACGCCGATCGAGTACAGGTCGGAGGCCGGGCCGGTGGTCTCCCCCGAGGCCTGCTCGGGGGACATGTAGGCCGCAGTGCCGATGACCGCGTACGGCGCGGTGAGCTTGGTGCTGGCGACGGCCCGGGCGATGCCGAAGTCGGTGATCACCACCCCGCCGTCCTCGCGCACCATCAGGTTGGAGGGCTTGAGGTCACGGTGCACGATCCCCCGCCGGTGGGCGGCGTGCAGCGCGTCCAGGGCGTCGGCGAGCAGGCGCAGCGCCCGCTCGGCGCTCATCGGACCGTCGTCCTCGAGCACCCGGTCCAGCGGCCGGCCCTCGATCAGGTCCATCACGATGTAGGCGCAGCGGGCGTCGTCGCCGTCCCCGCCGCTCTCCCCGTAGTCGTGCACGCCCACGATGCCGGGGTGGTCGACCGCGGCGACCAGTTGGGCCTCACGGCGGAACCGCTGGAGGCCGGTGCCGTCCTCGAACAGGTCCGCGCGGAGGATCTTCACGGCGACCGGCCGGGCCAGCACCCCGTCCTCGGCCCGCCAGACCGACCCCATCCCCCCGCCGCCGACCTTCTCGACCAGCGTGTACCGCCCGCCGAGCACGGTGCCCGCGCTACTCATCTCCCCTGCCCCCAGGTGTCATGACCCTCCCCGCCGGGTCGTCGGCACACAGTGTGCCAGAGCGTGCCGCGGGCCCAGCAGCCGCTGTGAGGAGGGGGATTGCCCCGGGAAGTCAGGCCTTCCGGGCGATTCGGACCTGCCGGGACACGGCCCGGACGGCCTCGGCGACCACCCCCGGCCGGTCCTGGTGGACGGCGTGCCCGGCCCCGGGCACCACCAGGTGAACGCCGAGGGCGGCACCGGCCGTGATCCGCGCCTGCGCGGCGGTGAAGCGGGCCCGCAGCCCGCGGGGCAGCCCCAACGTCGCGCTCAGCACGGTGACCGGCACCTCGGGTGACGGCCCGGCGGCCCGGAGACGGCGCAGCTGCCCGGTCGCCCGGTTCGACAGCCGGTTCTCGGCCCGTACGGCCCGCCGCTGGTGGGGGTGGGCGAGGACGGCTGCCTCGGCCCGGTCCGCCGCGTCGCCCGGGCCCGGCGCATCCCCCGGCCCCGGCGCATCCCTCGGCCCCAACGCGGCAGGCACCCGCGCCGCCCGGAGCAGCCCGATCTGCAGCAGCAGCGACTCGATCACGCTGATCGCACGCGGTCGGAAGTCCTCGTGCGCCGGATCGATCAGGACCAGTCCGGCGACCAGCTCCGGCCGCTCCCGGGCCAGGAGTTGAGCCAGTTGCCCGCCCCAGCTGTGCCCGACCAGCACCGCCGGCCCGGCGTCCAGGTGCCGGACCAGCGCGGCCAGGTCCGCGACCTGCGCGGCCAGGGTCGGGGCCGGGGAGCGGTCGGGTTCGCTGGCGCCGAGCCCGGCTCGGTCGTACGCCACGACCCTGGCCCACCCGGCGAGTTCGGGCAGCAGCGGGGCCCAGGTGAGCGAGCTGGTGCCCATCCCGGCGACCAGGACGACCGGCACGACCGGCACGACCGGCGCGACCGGCACACCGCCACCCGGCCCGGAGCCCGACCCTGGACCGCCATCCGGACCGTCGCCCGGCTCCGGCACCGCGCCGGGCCCTGCCTCCAGCCAGCGCAACGCCCGTCCGCCGCGGTCGAGTTCACCCCGCCGCACACCGCCGGGCAGGTGCTCGGCCAGTGCCTCGGCGATGGCCTGCTGAACTCCGGTCAGGGCCGGTGCCCGGCCGGCCTGCACACCCCACCTGCTGGTTGCCACTTCCGCTCCCCCGATCGGCCGTCACGACGGAGCCACCCTACGTCGCTCCGTCCACGACCGGCCGGGGGTGCCTGGGGTGCCTGGGTGCCGGGGCGGCGAACCGGGGCGCTACGCCGGCAGGTTGCGCTTCAACAGGTCGAACAGTGCCGACCAGTGCCGGGCGTCACCGCCCGCGTCGTACCGGGTGGTGTCGGCCTGGGTGTAGCCGTGCCCGGCGCCCTCGTACACCTCCGCCCGGTGGCGGACCCCGACGGTGGTGAGCGCCTCGTCGAGGCGGGCGATCTGCTCGGGCGGCATCGACACGTCCTGGTCGGCGTGGCCGAAGTACAGCTCCGCGGTGATGCGTTCGGCGCGCAGGTGCGGGCTGCCCGGGCGGTCGGTGGCGAGGTGGCCGCCGTGGAAGCCGCCGACGGCGGCGATCCGGTCCGGGTGGCTGACGGCGGCGCTCAGGGCCAGGAAGGCGCCGAGGCAGTAGCCGGTGACGCCGATCGGACCGTCCTGGACCAGCGGGGACTCCTCGAACCAGGCCAGGAAGGCGCCCGCGTCGCGCGCGGCCGTCTCCGGGTCCCTGGCGGCGAGGAGCAGCGGGCCGAGCTGGGCGAAGATCTCGTCGCACTGCTCGATGTCGATCATCTCGGGCAGTTCCACCAGCGGTGCGCGGCCGCTGCGGTAGTACAGGTTGGGGACGAGGACGGTGTACCCGGCCTCGGCGATCCGGTCGGCCATGGCCTTCAGGTGGGGCCGTAGCCCGAAGGCGTCCTGGTAGAGCAGCACGCCGGGGTGGGGCAGGCCGTCATCGGGGTGGGTGAGATAGGCGTCGGCGGCGCCGTCTGCTGCCGGAATGTCCACGAGGGTTCCGCGCACAGTCATGGGTGAGAGCTCTCCTTAGGGTCGCGGGCAGCGTAACCGCTGCGGGCCCGGAACCGGGAACGCTCATGTCGGGACGACACGTTGGGCCTGACATGGGGCTGGTCGTGGGAGTGGCGTGCGTGGCCTTGGCCGCGGTCGGGCTGGTGGTACTGGCGAGTTGGCAGGTGTGGTCCGAGTCCTCGCCGCGCCGTCGTGAGCGCACGCCTGGAGCCGGTGGTGGTGGCGGTGGCGGTGGCGGCGTGCTGGGCGAGATGCACGCGCTGTTCAGTCCGGGCAAGCGGATCCAGGTCGAGCAGCGCCGGGAGGAGACCTCCCGCCGGGACGACACCCTGGCCGGAGCCCCGCCGCACTTCGGGGTCGACCTGGACCGTGGCGTGGCGGTGCTGCGCCGGCCGGACGGCGACGACAGCGCCAACGGCACCAGCAGCAGCGGCACCGGCACCGGCACCGGCACCGAACGTTAGGCCGGGCGCGGGCCGGGCAGGGGCGGGGCGCGTTCCGTGGACCGTCCGTCAGAACCGGCGGATCCGCTCCTCGTCCGTGGTGCGCGGGCAGGTCAGGCAGGCGAGCGCCTCGGGCCCGACGGCGTAGTAGAGGCAGCAGCCGAGCCGGGTGCGGGTGTGGTGGTCCTGGCCGTCCGGGGTGCGCAGCCGGCGGAAGTCGGCGGCTCCGGGCAGCGGCAGGGTGCCGCCGGGCAGCAGGTCCGCGGCGGCGACGACGGCGGCGTCCTCCCCGGCCGTGACACCCCCAGCCGTAGCGCTCCCGGCCGCAGTACCCCCGGCCGCGTCGTCCTGCGCGTCGAGCATCCGGCCGAGGTACCAGACGGCGGAGGCGAGGTCGTCGGTCACCATGCCCCAGAGCGCGCGGTCGCGGCGCCGGGTCGGTCCGGCGAACGCGGCGAGCACCGGTTCGAGGTGGGCCACCACGGCGGCCCGTAGTTCGGCGCGCAGTTCGTCGTCGCCGGGGAGGGTGACGTGCCCGCGCGGGCGCAGGGCGAGGTCGCCGGTCGGGGCGTGCAGCCAGAGGTCGGCGGGGTCGACGGCGGGGACGCGCCGGGCGAGGTGCCAGGGGCCGGCGACGAGCAGGCAGACGGACCAGGCGTAGTGGTGGAGCAACCGGGAGGCGGTGACGTGCGGGCGGGGCGCGCGGCCGTGTTCGGCGGCGATCCGCTCCTCCGCCCCGGCCAGGACGGCGGCCAGGGCCCGTTCGTCGGCGGCGAGTCGGGCGCCCGAGTACCAGCCGTCGACGGCCGAGGGGTCGGGTTCGGCGGGGTCGAGCAGGTGCAGCCGGAGCGCGGGGCAGAGGTCGCGCAGCCGCCGGTAGTCGCCGGTGAGGGCGGCCAGGGCGGTCGGGTCGGCCAGCTCCGTCCGGTCCGTCCGGTCAGTCCGGTCAGTCCGGTCGGTCCGGTCGGCCAGGCCGCTCAGGGCGGTCGACCGGTCCCCGGGACGAACGGGCCGGGAGTCGACCGGCCGGGAGCAGGCGGGTGCGACGGGCAGGGGTGTTCCGGGGACCATCGGCACTCCCGAGTTCGACTCCGAGTGATCGTTAAGGTGAGGCTCACCTTACAATGCCTCAAAGGGTGCACCGACCACCGAGCTGCGCACCCCGGTGTGATGTACGACCATCGGTACGATCTTGACGAATTTAGGCAAACCTAACCTAAGATGTCGACTCGTGCTGAGAACCGACCCACCCGCCACCACAGCCCCGGCGACGCCCCGTCCCGCGGCGGCGCTCCAGCGGCCGCTGCTGCTGGTCGCCGGTGTGGCCGCACTCGTGCTGTGCGCCGCCCTGAGCCTCGCGCTGGGCTCCCGCGCCATCCCGCTGTCCACCGTCGTCGACGCCCTCACCGGTGCCGCCCACGGCGGGGACGCCGACGTGGTGACGGGCCTTCGGGTCCCGCGCACGCTCATCGGCCTGGCCGTCGGAGCCGCGCTCGGCGTCGCCGGGGCGGTCGCCCAGGGCGTCACCCGCAACCCGCTGGCCTCCCCGGTCACCCTCGGCATCAACGCCGGCGCGAGCCTCGCCGTGGTCGCCGCGATCTACGCGCTGGACCTCTCCCGCCCCTCCCAGTACGTCTGGTTCGCCTTCGCCGGGGCGGCCGTCGCCGCCGTCTCCGCCTACGGCATGTCCCGGCGCGGCGGGGACCTCGACCCGATCCGGCTCGCGCTCGGCGGCACCGTGCTCACCGTGGTGCTCACCTCCTGGACCTCGGCGCTGATGCTGGCCAGTCACCGCACCCTGGACGAGGCCCGGTTCTGGCTGGCCGGCTCGATCGCCGGACGCCACCTGGACACCCTCACCCCGGTGCTGCCGTTCCTGGCGCTCGGTCTGGTGGCCGCCTTCGCGATCTCCCCCGCGCTCAACGCGCTGGCCCTGGGCGACGAGACCGCCCAGGCACTGGGCGTGCCGGTGGCCCGGATCCGGGTGGTCGGCGGACTCGCCGTCGTCCTGCTCGCGGGCAGTGCGGTCGCCGTCTCCGGACCGGTGGCGTTCATCGGACTGGCCGCGCCGCACCTGGTCCGCGCCCTGCTCGGCAACGACCACCGCTGGCTGCTGCCCGGCTGCCTGATCACCGGCCCGCTGCTGCTGCTCGCCGCCGACGTGCTCGGCCGGCTCGTCGTGCAGCCCTCCGAGATCGAGGTCGGCATCGTCACCGCCTTCCTCGGCGCGCCGCTGCTCGCGGTGCTGGCCCGGAAGGTGGCCAAGTGAACGACCGGAACCAGCGAACCGTCAAGAGGTGCACCGTGCGTGGCGTGAGCGGGACGACCGCCGGCCGGAACGGGGTGGGCGCATGAGCCCGCTCGCCGTCCCGATGGGCGCGATCGCGCGCCGCCGGGCCCGTACCGCCGCCTGGTCGCTGCTGGCCGTCGCCCTGCTGGTGGTACTCACCGGCATCGCGCTCGGCACCGGCCAGGTGAACATCTCCGCCTGGGACGCGCTGCGCGCCCTGTTCGGCCAGGGCCAGTCCGGCGACGTGCTGGTGGTGCAGCAGTTCCGGGCGCCGCGCGTGGTGTCCGCGCTGATCGCGGGGGCCGGGCTGGCGATGGCCGGCTCGATGCTGCAGCGGCTGTTCCGCAACCCGCTGGCCGCCCCCGACACCATCGGCATCACCGGCGGCGCCTCCTTCGGCGCGGTGCTGATGCTCGCCACCGGCGCCTCCCAGCAGCTGATCCCGCTGGCCGCGGTCGGCGGAGGGCTGCTCGCCGCGCTGCTGCTCGGCGGCCTGGCCTGGCGCTCCAGGATGGCCGTGACCCGGCTGGTGCTGGTCGGCCTGGCGGTCCAGCAGGGCCTGGCCGCCGCCGTGAACCTGATGATCGTACGGTTCCCGGCCGAACTGGCCTCCTCCGCCATGCAGTGGACCACCGGCTCGCTGTACGGGCGCAACTGGACCGAGGTGTGGATCGGCGGCACCGCCATCGCCCTCACCGCCGGGGCCCTCGTGCTCTGCCAGCGGCGGGTCGCCGTCCTCGACCTCGGCGACGACTCGGCCGGCGGCCTCGGCCTCGACCCCGCCCGGGACCGGCTCTGGCTGCTGCTGCTCACCATCACCCTCGCCTCGCTGGCCGCCGCCCTCACCGGACCGGTCGCCTTCGTCGCCCTCGCCGTCCCCCACCTGGTCCGGCTGCTCGCCGGGCCGCCCACCCCCGGCACCCTCGGCCTCACCGCGCTCACCGGCGCCGTGCTGCTGCTCGCGGCCGACCTCCTCGTGCTGCACGTGATCCCCGTCCACGGCCTGCCGGTCGGTGCCGTCACCGCCACCCTCGGCGCGCCCTGGCTCCTGGTGCTGATGATCCGCCAGGGCCGGCTTCCCCAGAGGAGCAGCTGATGACCTCCCTCCCGGCCCCCACGACCGCCAACCGGCTCGCCGCCCACGGCCTCGGACTGCGCTACGGCGACCGGACCATCGTCGACGGCCTCGACCTCGAACTCCCCGGCGGCGCCGTCACCGCGATCGTCGGACCGAACGCCTGCGGCAAGTCGACCCTGCTGCGCGGCCTCGTCCGGCTGCTCGACCCGGCCGCCGGCACGGTCACCCTCGACGGCGCCGACATCCACCGGATGCCCGCCCGCACCCTCGCCAAGCGGATGGGCCTGCTGCCGCAGCAGCCCGTCACGCCGGAGGCGGTCACCGTCGAGGCGCTGGTCCGGCTCGGACGCTACCCGCACCAGCGGATGCTCAGCCCGTGGTCCAAGGCCGACCAGGCCGCGGTCGAGGAGGCGCTGGAGCGCACCGGGACCGCCGAACTGCGCGACCGGCAGGTCGACCGGCTCTCCGGGGGGCAGCGCCAGCGGGTCTGGATCGCGCTCGCGCTCGCCCAGGAGACCGACCTGCTGCTGCTCGACGAGCCGACCACCTTCCTCGACCTGCGGCACCAGCTCGACGTGCTCGACCTGGTCGCCGACCTGCACATCGAGGCCGGACGCACCGTCGTCATGGTGCTGCACGACCTCGGGCAGGCCGCGCGGTACGCCGACCACCTGGTGGTGCTCAAGGACGGGCGGCTCGCCGCGGCCGGTCCGCCCGCCGAGGTCCTGACGGCCGAACTGGTCGAGGCCGTCTTCGGCGTGCCGTGCCGGGTGGTGCCCGACCCGGAGACCGGCACTCCGCTGGTCGTGCCGCGGGCCCGGGTGCGCACTGCCGCCGCGTCGGCCACCGTCTGACCTCCTCCCGCCTCCTCCTCCCGTCCCCCCCTTCTCTTCCGCCTCCCCGTTCGACCCGATCCAAGGAACTCCGATGAACCGCCGACTCCCCGTCGCCGTCCTCGCCGTCACGCTGTCCGCCACGCTCCTCGCCGCCTGCGGCAGCAACGGGGACGGCGCCAAGTCCGGCGGTGACTCCGGCTCCTCCGCCGCCGCCTCGGCCGGCACCGCCGCCGGCTTCCCGCGCTCCGTCAAGCACGCCGCCGGGACCGCCCAGATCAAGTCCCAGCCCAAGCGTGTCGTGGTGCTGGACAGCGGTGAGCTGGACGACGTCACGCTGCTCGGCATCACGCCGGTCGGCGCGGTGTCCCCGCACATGAAGACCGAGGGCGGGTTCCCGAACTACCTCAAGGACAAGATCAAGGACACCAAGGACGTCGGCCCGATGAACGAGCCGAACCTGGAGCTGATCGCCTCCCTCAAGCCCGACCTGATCCTCTCCTCCAAGGTCCGGCACGCCAAGGTGTACGACCAGCTGAACGCGATCGCGCCGACCGTGCTGGCCGAGACCACCGGCTTCCCGTGGAAGGAGAACCTGGCGCTGTACGCCCAGGCCCTCGGCAAGGAGGACGAGGCGAAGAAGGCGCTGGCCGACTACGAGGAGCGGGCGCACAAGCTGGGCGAGGCGATCAAGGCCAAGTACAACGGGACGATGCCGACCGCCTCGGTGGTCCGCTTCGTGGCCGGCCCGACCCGCCTGTACGCGAAGGCCTCGTACAGCGGCGTGGTGCTCAAGGACGTCGGCCTGACCCGCCCGGCCCCGCAGGACGTGGACAAGAACATCATCGAGGTCAGCGCCGAGCAGGTCAGCCAGGCCGACGCCGACCTGGTGTTCGTCACCACTGCTGACGACCCGTCCAAGACCAAGGAGAGCGAGGTCCAGCAGACCCCGGTCTGGCAGGGCCTGAACGCCGTCAAGAACAACAAGGTCTTCACCGTGCCGGACGAGACCTGGATGTCCGGCATCGGTGTCCAGGCCGCGGACGCGATGCTCGTCGACATCGCCAAGGCGGCGGGCGTGGACGCGCCCAAGTAGTCGTCGCGCCACAACGAACAGCTGACGGCGAACAGATTTCAGAATTCAACTTTCAGACGACAGATAACAGATAACAGATTTTGAACTCTGTCATCTGTTCGCCGTCCTTCGTCCGCCCCCACGCCCCGAGGACCATCCCCATGCGGCTCTACCTGCTCGCCCTCAACCCCACCGACTCGGTCACCCGCGGCTTCCTGCCCGCCGCCGCCCGGCTCGGACTCGACGTCACCGTCCTCACCGACCACGTCGAGGCCCACCAACGCGCGTACGCCAGAGCGGAGTTCGCCTGCGAGGTGGTGGAGTGCGACGTCCAGGACTTCCGCGAGGTCATCGGCCTGATATCCCAGCACCACACCCCGGCCGCGGTGTTCAGCAACAGCGACCACCTGCAGACCCAGACCGCCCTGGTCGCCGAGTACTTCGGCCTGGCCGGCAAGGACTGGAAGGCCGCCCTGCGGGCCAAGAACAAGGGCGAGCTGCGCCGCCACCTCGCCGAGCGCGGCCTGGACGCGGTGGAGTCCGCCGAGGTGGCGCCCGGGCAGGACCCGAGCGGCCTCACCCCCTCGTTCCCGTGCATCGTCAAGCCGCGCGAGGGCGTCGCCAGCGAGGACGTCACCCTGGTCGCCGACACCGCCGAACTCGCCCTGCGGGTCAAGGAGATCCAGCAGCGCCGCCCCGGCGCCACCCTGGTGGTCGAGGAATTCCTGGCCGGCGAGCTGTGCACCCTGGAGACCCTGGGCGACGGCCGGACCAGGCGCGTCCTCGGCGGCTTCCGCACCCGGCTCTCCCCGCCGCCGGACTTCATCGAAGAGGTGCTGACCTTCACCCCGGCGCACCCCCACCCGGTGGTCGAGCAGGTGCTCGCCCAGCTCGACGCCCTCGGGGTCGGGCTCGGCGCCTGCCACACCGAGTTCGTCCTCCAGCCGGACGGCCGCGCCCGCATCATCGAGGTCAACTACCGCGCCATCGGCGACCAGTGCGACCTGATGCTCGCCGAGATCCTCGGGATCCCCTACTTCGAGCTGGTGCTGCGCGCCCACCTCGGCGAGGAGCTGCCCGCCGACCTGGGCGCCCGCGGTGACCGGCGGGCCCGCCACGAGCGGGTCTGCGCCGAGCAGCCCGGCACCCTGACCGCCGCCCCCGAGCCGCACTTCGAGCGACGGGCCGACGGGGTCACGCTGTCCTACCTGCCGGTGCGCGAGCTCGGCGCCCGGCACGAGCTCTACCGCACCAACCGCGACTACCTGGGCATCGTCTGGGCGGTCGGTCCGGACCAGGACGCGGTGGACGGCGCGGTCGCGGAGTTCATCGCCGCCAACCGCTGGGAGATCACCTCATGAACCCGGCCGATCATCCCGCCCCCACCGCAACGACCCCCGCCGCTTCGACCCCGGCCGAGCAGCTCACCCTGCGGGTGCTGTCCGCCCTGCTGCGGGAGGACGTGCTCGGCCTGCGCACCCGGGGCACCCTGGAGCAGCGCCCCGACGGACCCTGGCTGAGCGACGGCTCGCTCGCCCTGCCGGTCGCACCCGACGGCTTCCAGGCCGACCACGCCGCCCGGCTGCCGGAGCTTGAGGTCGACGGCGCCCGGCTCACCGAACTGACCGCCGTCCTGGCCCTGCTGGCGGAGCGGGCCGATCCGCTGGACCGCCCCGGCCACCTGGCCTTCGCCGAGGAGTGCCGGCAGACCCTCGCCACCATGGAGCTGCACGACCGGGTGCGGCCCGAGGTGCACGCCGAACTCGCCGAGCGCTACGGCAAGGACGTGGCGGACTGGGCCGGCCCGCGCGCCGCGCTCGGCTTCGAGGCCCTCGCCGCCTTCCTGGACCACCCGGTCTACCCGACCGCGCGGGGCCGCTCCGGCCTGAGCAGGGCCCAACTGCGTTCCTACGCGCCGGAGTTCCACCCGAGCTTCGAGCTGCGCTGGCTCGCCGTCCCGGCCGGCCGGCTGACCGTGCACGGCGACGGTCCGTTGCCCGCCTGGTGGCCGAGCGCCGAACAGCTTGGCGTACCGGGCGAGTTCGCCACCGTTCCGGTCCATCCGCTCACCTCGGACGAGGACTTCACCCGGATCGTGCCGGGCGCGGTGCTCGCCCCCGAGCCGTACCTCGAAGTGCTCCCCACGCTGTCCATGCGCACCGTCGCCGTGGCCGCCGACCCGTCCTGCCACCTCAAACTGCCGCTCGCCACCGCCACCCTGGGCCTGCGCAACCGCCGCACCATCAAGCCGGTCACCCTGGTCAACGGCGCGGTCGGACAGCGCCTGGTGGAGGCCGTGGCCGCCCGCGAACCGCGCTTCGCCGGGCGGATCCTGCACGCCGACGAACAGCACTACGCCCACGCCGAGGACGAGCTGCTGGCCGTCCTGCTGCGCCGCTACCCGGACGGCCTGGACGACGCCGTCAACGTCCCGCTGGCCGCCCTGCTCGCCGAGGCGCCCGACGGCCGGCTGGTGATCGACCACCTGGCCGACCGCTTCCACCACGGCTCCGTCCCCGCGCTGTACGAGGAGTTGCTGCGACTGCTGGTCGACTGGCAGACCACCCTGTTCGGCCACGGCATCGCCCTGGAGTCGCACCAGCAGAACACCTCGCTGGTCCTCGACGGCACCGGCCTGCGGCTGCTCTACAAGGACAACGACGGCCCCCGGGTCAACACCACTCGGGCGGGCCGCTCCCCGGTCCGCGAACTGGCCGCCCTGGTGGCCGAGTTCCGTGATCCGCGAATCCTCGGCGAGCAGGACCGCGCACTCACCGACCTGTTCACCACCATCACCGGCCACCTGTGCACCGCCTCGCTCGCCTTCGGCCTGGCCGCGCACGGCCGGGTGCCGCTGGCGCGGAGCCTGGAGCTGCTGCGCACCGTCCTCGGCGAGGCGGTCGACCGGCTGGGACCGGCCGGGCAACCGCTGCGCACCGACCTGCTGGACGCCGAACGGCTGCCGGTCAAGGCCATGGTGAGCGCCGGGTCGCTGCTCAGCAAGGAGCGCAGCGGCGCCGCGGACATCAACAAGCACTACACCGACGGCCCCAACTACCTCCTGTCCGGGGACCGTTCGTGACGACCGTCGAACCCCTGTCGCGGCCGACCGAGGCCGCGGGGCTGGACCGGCGCCAGGTGCACGCGGTGGCGGCCTGCTACTTCGTCGCCTCCTTCGCCGCCCTCGGTCTGCCGCCGTACCTCACCGAGATCCTCCCCACCCTCGGGGACCACAGCGGCCACTGGGCCGGTCTGCTGTACGTCGTGCCGACCGTCTTCACCGCCCTCGGCGCCCCGCTGTGGGGCCGGCTGGCCGACCGCTTCGGCCAGAAGCGGCTGCTGTTGCGCGCCCAACTCGGCCTCGCCGTCTCCTTCCTGCTCGCCGGAGCCGCCGACAGCCTGCCGGCGTTCACCGCCGCGCTGGTGCTCCAGGGCCTCCTCGGCGGCACCTTCTCCGCCACCAACGGCTACCTCGCCGCGGCCCTGGACGGCTCCCGGCTGTCCAAGGCGCTGACCCTGATGCAGGGCAGTGCCCGGGCCGCCCTGGTGGCGGCGCCGATCCTGGTGGGCGCACTGTCGCCGTGGATCGACCCGCACCGGCAGTACCTGGTGATGGCGGTGCTGCCGCTGACCGCCGCGGCACTGCTCAACTCCCTGCCGGAGCCGGTCCGTCCGACCGTCGCGCCGGCGGGCCGCGCCGCCGCCGCGACCACCGCGACCGGCCCGGCCGACCCGCCCGGCTCCCTCCGGCTGCTCTACGCCTTCGAGTTCGCCTTCGTCTTCGCCACCATCATCTCCTTCCCATACCTGATCACCCTGGTCCAGCAGCGGCTGCCGGGGGCCGGCGGCACCGTCGCGGGCCTGCTGTTCGCGCTGCCGCACCTGGTCTACCTGGTCGCTGCCGGCCGGGTGCACGCCGCCGTCGAGGCGCGCCCGCGCAGCGGACTGGCCCTGGGCTTCGCCCTGGTGGCCGTCGGACTGGCCGGCCACGCCCCGGCCCACTCACTGCTCACCTTCGCCCTCACCCGGGCCGCGCTCGGACTCGGCATGACCTTCGGCCTGGTCTGCCTCGCCGTCCTCGCCGCCGAAGCCGCCCGCGGCCGCGCGCCGGGCCGGATGTTCGGCACCCGCGAAACCGTCTCCAAGTGCGGTGCCGTCGCCGCCGGACTGGCCGCCGCGCTCGCCAACGGCAGCGGCGGACCGGCCGCCCCGGTCGTCACCGGCACCGTCGCCGCACTGGCCGCCGCCCTGCTCGCCCTCCTGACCCGTAGGAGCCCCCGATGACCGCCCGGCCCACCACCCTCCCTGCCACCCTCCCCGCCGCGCCGTCGACCACGCCGTCGGCCACGGACCCCGCCGAACTGCCCGGCGCGGACGCGGCGGTGGCGCACACCCTGCTCAACTGCCTGCTGCGCGAGGTGTCCGCCCCCGAGCACCAGACGGCCGTCGACGACGGGCACCTGCTGCTGCGCCTGCCCCGCCGCGGCACCCTGCTGCGGGTCGCCCTGCGCCGCACCTCGCTGCTCGGGGCGCACCGGTTCACCGGCCCCGTGCACGAGGAAACCCCCGAAGGGTGGCGCGAGTTGGGCTGGCGCGAGCTCGCCGGGTACGCCCAGGAGGAGCTGGAACTGCGCACCGGCACGGTGAACGAGGAGTTCCTCGACCAGGTGGCCTCCAGCCACCAGGGCGTCGGCGCGGGCCTGGCCGACCGGCCGGCCGCCGGGGCGGACCGCTACCTGGAGTCCGAGCAGGCCCTGCTGTTCGGCCACCGCTTCCACCCGGCCCCCAAGTCCCGCTCCGCCGCCCGGGGCGACTGGCGCCACTACGCGCCCGAGTCCCGCGCGGCCTTCCCGCTGCGCCACCTGGCCGTGCGCGCCGAGCTGCTGGCCGAGGAGTCCCTGGACCGGGACGCGAGCGCCGTCCTGGACGGCCTCGGTGAGGTGCCGGACGGCTACCGGCTGCTGCCCGCCCACCCCTGGCAGTACCAACTCATCGGCGACCACCCGCTGTTGCGCGCCGCCCTGGCCCGCGGCGACGTCCTGGACCTCGGCCCGCGCGGCGAGCACTTCGCCGCCACCGCCTCGGTGCGCACCCTGTACGGCGCGGACGCCTTCCTCAAGTTCAGCCTCAACGTCCGCATCACCAACTGCCTGCGCAAGAACGCCGCCTACGAGCTCACCGGCGCCGTCCGGCTCACCCGCCTGCTGGACCCGGTGCTGACCGACCTGGCCGGGCGCTTCCCGGACGCGGCGATGCTGCGCGAACCCGCCTTCCGCACCCTCGCCCTCCCCGGCGCCGACGGCCACCCCGACCGGGCCCTGTTCGAGGGCTTCGGCCTGATCCTGCGCGAGGGCTTCGGCGGCCTGCTGCGGCCCGGCGTCACCCCGCTGCTCGCCGGCGCCGTCGCCGACGAGCACCCGACCAGCTCGGCCCACATCTCCCGGCTGCTGGAGGGGAGTTCGGGCGGGGCGGCCGCGCTCGACTGGTGGCGCGACTACCTGCGACTGCTCCTCCCGCCGGTACTGGCGGCCTACTTCGACCACGGCGTGGTGCTGGAGCCGCACCTGCAGAACGTGCTCATCGGCGTGGACGCGGACGGCCGGCCGGCCCAGGTGCTCTTCCGCGACCTGGAGGGCACCAAGCTCGTCCCCGAGCAGAACGCCGAACTGCTGGCCGCGCTGCCGCCCGAGGTGGCCGGCCCGATGACCTACGACGCCGAACGCGGCTGGGACCGGGTGGTCTACTGCCTGCTGGTCAACCACGTCGCCGAACTGCTCGCCGCCCTCGCCGACCGCCACCCCGAGCTGGAGGGCGCGCTCTGGCAGGCCGTCCGGGACTCCCTGGAGGAGTACGCGGCCGCCCACGGCCGCCCGCCGCGGCTGCGGGCCCTGCTGGCCGGTGTCCCGCTGCCCGCCAAGGCCAACCTGCTCACCCGCTGGGAGCGCAAGGCCGACCGGGAGGCCGGGTACGTCCGGCTGCCCTCCCCGCTGGCCGGCTCAGTGCTCGCCGAGGCCGCCCGCATGACCGCCCACCTTCCGACCGGGAGCGCTGTCCGATGAGCCACACCCCGACCACCGGCGCCCCGGTGAGCGACGCCGTCCACCGCCACGTCGCCTCCCTCGCGCCCGACCAACTGCCCGCCTACGTCTACGACCTGGCCGTACTGCGGGAGCACGCCGCCGCCGTCCGGGCCGCACTGCCCGAGCGGGTCGAGCTGTACTACGCCGCCAAGGCCAACCCGGACGCGCCGCTGCTGACCGCGCTGCGCGCCGCCGTCGACGGCTACGAGGTCTCCAGCGGCGGGGAGCTGGCGCACGTACGGGCCGCCGTCCCGGACGCACCGCTGGCCTTCGGCGGGCCGGGCAAGACCCCCGCCGAGATCCTCGCGGCGGTGGACGCCGGAGTGCACCGCTGGCACGTCGAGAGCGAGCAGGAACTGCACCGGCTCGCCGCCGTCCTGGCGGAGCGCCCGGCGGCCGTCGTGGACGTCCTGCTGCGGGTGAACCTGCCGGTGGTCACCGACGCCCTGGACGCGGTGCCGCTGGCGATGGGTGGACGGCCGACCCCGTTCGGGCTCGACCCCGACCAGGCCGAGGAGTGCGCCCGACTGCTCACCGACGGCGGCCCGCTCGGGCGCCGGCTGCGGCTGCGCGGGGTGCACGCCCACCTGGCCAGCGGGCTGGCGGCGGACGAGCAGCTGGCGGTCGCCGGGCAGATCGTCACCTGGTCGGCCGAACTGGCCGAGCGGCACGGCTTCCCGCTCGCCGAGGTCAACGTCGGCGGCGGGATGGCGGTGGACTACGACGACCCGGCACGGCGCTTCGACTGGACGGCCTTCGGCGAGGGCCTGGCCAAGGTGCTCGACGCCCACCCCGGGCTGACCCTGCGGATCGAGCCCGGGCGGGCGCTGACCGCCTACTGCGGCTGGTACGCGACCGAGGTGCTGGACGTGAAGCGCAGCCACGGCGAGGACTTCGCAGTGGTCCGCGGCGGCACCCACCACCTGCGCACCCCGGCCACCCGCGGGCACTCCCAGCCCTTCACGGTGCTCCCGGTGGACGCCTGGCCGCACCCCTGGCCGCGCCCCGCCGTCACCACCGGCCGGGCCACCCTGGCCGGGCAGCTGTGCACCCCGAAGGACGTCCTGGCCCGGGCGGCGGACGGCGCGGCGGGCCTGCGGACGGCGGACCGGGTGCTGTTCGCGATGGCGGGCGCGTACGGGTGGAACATCTCGCACCACGAGTTCCTGATGCACCCGCGGCCCGGGTTCCACTACCTGGGCGACTGACCCGCAGCCGGTCGCCGGTGGCCGGTGGGCTGCCAGCTGCCGGCAGCCAACCGGCGACCGAAGCCGAACCGCCGGGGAACCGGCGGACAACCAACGGATAACAGATGACAGATTTCG
>NZ_JBHJWG010000027.1:0-117435 GCF_042266305.1 Kitasatospora sp. NPDC056076 | reverse complement strand
AACCCGTACCCTCCGCACCGATCATCCGGTCCGCCGGGATCCGCACATTGTCGAAGTACACCTCACGCGTCGGCGACCCCTTGATCCCCAACTTCCGCTCCGGAGCCCCGAACGACACCCCCGCATCGCCCTTCTCCACCACGAACGCCGAGATCCCCTTCGACCGCATCGAAGGATCCGTCACGGCCATCACCGTGTAGAACTCCGACACCCCCGCGTTGGTGATCCAGCGCTTCACCCCGTTCAGCACCCAGAAGTCACCGTCACGCACCGCCCGCGTCTTCATCCCCGCCGCGTCACTGCCCGCCTCCGGCTCCGACAGGCAGTACGAGAACATCCCCTCGCCCCGCGCCAGCGCCCCCAGGTACTTCGCCTTCAACTCCTCCGAACCCGACAACTGCACCGGCAACGAACCCAGCTTGTTCACCGCCGGGATCAACGACGACGAGCCGCACACCCGCGCGACCTCCTCGATCACGATCACCGTCGCCAACGCGTCCGCCCCCGCACCACCGAACTCCTCCGGCACGTGCACCGCATGCAGATCGCTGCCCGTCAGCGCGTCCAACGCCTCCTGCGGGAACCGGCCCTGCTCGTCCACCTCCGCCGCGAACGGAGCGATCTTCGCCTCGGCCAGCGAACGCACCGCCTCACGGAGCATCCCGTGCTCCTCGGAGATACGGAAGAGATCGAAGTCCTGGCTCATGATCGCCACTCCTGTTTCACGACGGTACTCAGTACCCTTCATTATGCACGTGCGTGGCAAAAAGGGAACTCAGTGCCTTCCCAGGGCGGCACTGAGTTCCCTATCCTTTTCCTGCCGAACTACCGCCGAACTACTGACGTACTTCAGCCGACAGAGCCGGTCCGAGCGCAGGGAGATGACAGCGTGGTCCACTCAGCCATCGATGCCGACACCCGGAGCACGACGCTGTACTTCCAGCGCTGTACCTGGTGCAACAACCCGACCTTCCAACGCCTGCTCTGCCCCACCTGCGGCTCCACCGAGCTGCGGCTGGAGCCCAGCGAGGGCACCGGCGTGGTCCGGCGCTGCGCGGTCGAACAGGCCCGGACTCCGCTGGTCCGGCAGAAGTCGCTGATCCGGATGGAGGAGGGGTTCGACGTCTGGTGCATCGTGGACGGGATGCGCAGCACCGTCCCGGTCGGCACCCGGGTGCGGCTGTACTCCTCCCCCGACTCCGAGCAGCCCGAGCTGCGGCTGCTGCCGATGGAGGAGCCGCCGCCGGTGCACGACCTCGAACCGCGGCCGCTGCCGCCCACCAAGGGCGGCTTCACCCAGCACCTCGCGGCCTTCGCCGAATAGCCGGCGGGCCCGGACGGGAGCGGGCGGACGGGCGGACGGGCGGACGGGCGGACGGACCGGGAAACGGACCGGGAAACGGCGGAGGGCGTGGCACTCGGTACCGGGGTACCGAGTGCCACGCCCTCCGGCGGTTCGCGGGGATCAGCCCTTGCGGGCCTTCACCTCGGTGGTGAGCTGCGGCAGCACCTCGAAGAGGTCGCCGACCACGCCGTAGTCGGCGAGCTCGAAGATCGGGGCCTCGGGGTCCTTGTTGACGGCCACGATGGTCTTCGAGGTCTGCATGCCGGCCCGGTGCTGGATGGCGCCCGAGATGCCGTTGGCCACGTACAGCTGGGGCGAGACCTGCTTGCCGGTCTGGCCGACCTGGGAGCTGTGCGGGTACCAGCCGGCGTCGACGGCGGCGCGCGAGGCACCGACGGCCGCGTCCAGCGCGTCCGCGAGCTCCTCGACCACGCCGAAGCCCTCGGCGGCACCGACGCCGCGGCCGCCGGAGACCACGATGGCGGCCTCGGTCAGCTCGGGGCGGCCGGTGGAGACGCGCGGGGTGCGCGAGGTGACCTTGGCGGCGTTGCCGGTGAACTCCACCGACACGTTCTCCACCGCACCGGCGGCCGCGACGGCCTCCGGGGCCACGGCGTTCGGCTTGACGGTGATGACCGGCACGCCGTTGCTCACGCGGGAGTCGACGGTGAACGAGGCGGCGAACACCGACTGGGTCGCGATCGGGCCCTGCTCGCCGGCGCGGACGTCCACGGCGTCGGTGATGATGCCGGAACCGAGGCGCAGCGCGACGCGGGCGGCGACCTCCTTGCCCTCGCCGGAGGACGTCACCAGGACGGCGGCCACGTCGTTGGCCTTGGCGATCTGGGCCAGGGCGTCCACCTTCGGGACGACCAGCTGGTCGGCGAACTCGGCGCCGTCGGCGACGTACACCTTGGCGGCACCGAACTCGGCGGCCTTGGCGGCGATGTCGGCGGCCGCGGCACCCGCGCCCAGCACGACGGCGGACGGCTCACCGATACGGCGGGCCAGGGTCAGCAGCTCCAGGGCGGGCTTGCGGACCGCGCCGTCGGCGTGGTCGACCAGGACGAGAATCTCAGCCATTGCTCTATGTCTCCGTGTTCAGCGGGATCGGCCGGATCACTGGATCAGCCGGATCGGGGTCGGGGCGGGGCGGACTAGATGAACTTCTGGTCGGCCAGGCTGCCCATCAGATGAACTTCGCTGACGCGAGGAAGGCGGCGAGCTGCTTGCCGCCCTCGCCCTCGTCCTTGACGACCGTGCCCGCGGTGCGCGCCGGACGCGCCGCCACCGAGTCGACCGCCGTCCACGAACCCGCCAGACCGACCTCGTCCGCCTCGATCCCCAGGTCGTCCAGGTCCAGCGACTGCACCGGCTTCTTCTTCGCCGCCATGATCCCCTTGAACGACGGGTACCGGGCCTCACCCGACTGGTCCGTCACCGAGACCACCGCCGGCAGCGCCGCCTCGACCAGCTCGGTCGCCGCGTCACCGTCCCGACGGCCCTTCACCACACCGCCCTCGACCGACACCTCGGACAGCAGCGTCACCTGCGGCACACCCAGCCGCTCCGCCAGCAGCGCCGGCAGCACACCCATCGTGCCGTCCGTCGACGCCATCCCACCGATCACCAGGTCGAACCCGGTCTTCTCCAACGCCTTCGCCAGCACCGCCGACGTCCCGATCACATCCGAACCGTGGATGTCGTCGTCGTTCACGTGCACGGCCTTGTCCGCACCCATCGACAACGCCTTGCGCAGCGCGTCCTTCGCATCGTCCGGACCCACCGTGAGCACCGTCACCTCGGCACCCTCGTTCGCCTCCGCGATCCGCAGCGCCTGCTCCACGCCGTACTCGTCCAGCTCCGACAGGAGGCCGTCCACACCCTCCCGGTCCGTGGTGTGGTCGTCCGCGAAACGACGGTCACCCGTCGCATCCGGCACGTACTTCACACAGACGACGATCCTCAAGCTCATGAGCGGTTTCTCCTGTCACGGGTGCACGGATGCACTGGATCCATGGCCTCAGGTCAGGCCGAGGGTACTGAGTGCCAACCCCGGCCCGGCAACGGCCCGCGTGCCGCAAGCGCCACCTGGACCGGCATGCCGGGTCGGCTGTCTGCGACTGGCACAGAGGCTCCACCGAGAGAATACGGCACTCAGTACCCCTGGTAAAGGCACTCAGTACCCTACCCGGTGTCCGGGGCCCTTCGCCGGGGCGGCAAGCGGACACAAGGTTTCCGCAAGGCCCCGCCAGGTCTCGTCAATGAATCCACCAACCACCCGGGGGAACATCGGCGGCGGGGCTCGTCGACGGCCCCGGCCTGCGATCAAGGAGGGGGAACGGAATGACCTTGGTGCACGGGGAACAGGACATCACGACCACTCACGGGACGCACGACAGCCCGGCCTGGGGCAGCAACGGGCCGTGGGAGACCATGCGGGACCGCAAGCGGGTGCTGGTCGTCGCCCAGACCGTGGTCTACGCCCAGCGACTGCACGACTTCTACTCCCTGCTCGCCTCCGACCTGCGGATCCATGTGCAGTTCACGGTGGCGCCGCACGTGTTCAATCCCGGCGCGGCCGAGGGCCTGCTCGCCCTGGGCGCCACCGTGCTGCCCTGGGAGCAGGCCGTTCGACGCGAGTTCGACCTCGTGCTGGCGGCCGGCTCGCAGGGGATGGAGCAGTTGAACGGGCCGGTCGTCCGGCTCCCGCACGGCGCGGGCAACATCAAGCTGTCCCGACGCGGCGGACCGGACGGCGAGCGGGCGGCCATCGGGCTCGGCCCGGAGCACCTGTGCTGGGAGGGCAGGGTCGTCCCCAGCTCGTTCGCACTGGCCCACCGGGAACAACTGGACGAACTCGGCCGCAGCTGCCCGGAGGCCGTACCGATCGCCGAGGTGGTCGGCGACCCGTGCTACGACCGGATCGCCGCCGCGCTGCCGCACCGGGAGCACTACCGGGCGGCCCTCGGACTGCGACCGGAGGAGAAGTTCGTCCTGGTCTCCTCCACCTGGGGGGCCGGCTCGCTGTTCACCCGGCTCGACGCCGTCCTGCCCCGGCTGACCTCCGAACTGCCCCGGTCGGACTACCGCACCGCGCTGCTGACCCATCCGAACATCTCGGCGGCGCACAGTCCCTGGCAGGTGCGGTCCTGGGCGACGGCCACCGCGGGCGGGGCCGTCTCGGTCGTCCCGCCGGAAGCGGACTGGCGGCCGCTGCTGGTGGCCGCCGACTACGTCATCGGCGACCACGGTTCGGTCACCCTGTACGGCGCGATGACCGGCGCCCCCGTCCTGCTGGCCGAGTACCCGCACCGGAACGTCAACCCGCGCTCGCCCTCCGCCCAGCTCGCCCGGACCGCGCCCGCGCTCGCCCCCGGACACCCGCTCACCGACCAGCTCGCCTACGCCGCGGAGCAGTACCGCCCGGAGGACTACACCGCGATCGCCGACCGGATCAGCTCCGAACCCGGCCGCTTCGACCGCAACGCCCGCCGGCTGCTGTACCGGGTGCTCGGGCTCGGCCAGCCCGCGTACAGCCCGGCGCCGGCGACGCTGCCGTTGCCGGCACCGCTGGACACCCCGTTCGCGCCGGACTCCCGGCGGGCCGGATGACCGCCACCCTGCACACCGTACGGCTGGCGCCGCTGGCCGTCCCGCCGTCGGGTGAGCCCTCGGCGAGCCTGTTCGACGCCCGGGTCGTCTCCCCCGCCGGTGCCCGCCACGTCCTGCTGACCGCGGACCCATCCACCGCACCGCAGGACGGCCGACCCGGGCCCGGCTTCGAGGACGAGCACCTGGTGCTCGACCTCACCGAACCGACCGCCCTTCGCTGGCGGCGGCAGGCCGACGTGCTCCACCTCGGGCTCCTCCCGGCCGCCGGCATCGGCGCGCGGCTCACCGGGGTGCTGTCCGCCCACCCCGGCTGCGCCGTCGTCACCGCCGAACGTCGTGGCGGAGCGGTGCTGGTGCTCACCCGGACCGGGGCACGGCTCGTCCTGCGCCCCGCCCCCGGGGCGCACCGCACCGACGGCGCGCCGACGCTGCCGTTGGCCCTCGGGTCGCTGGTGCACGCCTGGCTGGCGGCCGGCCGGGCACCGGCCGAGCTCGACCGGCTCGGCCCGTGCCACCGCCTCGGCCCGTGCGACCGGTTCAGACGGACGGGCCGTCGGGATGCCCTTCGGGAACAGGGGTAGCGGGCCCGTACGCGGCGAGGCGGTCCGCCAGTCGGGCCGCCTCGGCCGCGGCACCCACGTCCTGGTAGCGGGCCCGCGACTGCTCGAACCGGCTGCGCGCCGCGTCCGGGCGGCCGCGCCGTTCCTCGACCTGGCCGGCGAACTCCAGCGTCCGCGCCTCCCAGTGCACCGACAGCCCGGCCCGGAAGCCCGTGAGGGCCGATGCCAGGCAGGTCTCGGCACGGTCGTACGCGCTCAGCAGGCCGTACGCCAGGCCCAGGAAGGCCCTTGCCCGGGCCACCTCGTAGTCGTCCCCGATCGAGGACAGCTCACGGCCCGCCCGCTCCAGGAGCTCCACCGCCTCGGCCGCCCGATCGGCCAGCAGCAGCACCTCGCCGTGAGCCAGCCGGGCCAGCGCCGAACCGCGGAGCTGGCCCTGGGCCTCCCTGAGCTCCACCACCCGGCGCAGGCAGTCGGCCGCCTCCGTCAGCCGACCCGCCATCCGATGGGTCTGGCTCAGCCCGTACAGCGCGTTCGCCTGGACCAGCGGCTGGTCCCGGGCCAGGGAGAGGGCCTCGGCGAACCAGTCGGCCGCCTCCTCCCCGTCGCCCGCGTTCCGCAGGCCGTTACCGCCCGAGGTCAGCATCCGCAGCTCGCCAGTGCGGTCACCGACGGCCCGGGCACCCCGCAGACCGATCCGGTGGGCCTCCACCCACAGCCGGGCCGGACGCAGCCGTAGGAACAACGGCCACATGGCGTCCGCGAGTTGCCAGGCGGCGGCGGGCCGGCCCAGCTCCTCGGACCAGCGCAGGAGGTCGGCCAGCCGGTCGCGCTCCTCGTCCAGCCACTCCAGGGCCCGGGTGGTGTCCGCGAACTCGCGGGCCGGGTGCACGGGTCGGGTGAGGTAGTCGCGGGCGAGCGTGCGGTGGCTCGGCGAGACGACCGCCTCGGCGGCCGTGGTCGAGGCGAGGTACCAGTCGACGAGCCGGTCGAAGGCGGTCCCGGTGGTCGCGGTGGCCGTGGTGGTCGTGGTGGCAGCGGTCGTCGCGCTGGCCCGGTCCGCCGCCCCGCGCGCCCGGGCGTGCAGCCGGACCAGGTCGTGGAAGCGGAACCGCTCCGGCCCCCTCTCCTCCAGCAGGTGCACGTCGATCAGACCGTCCAGCAGCCGGTCCGCCCCGGTCAGGTCCAGGTCCGCGAGGACGGCGGCGTTCTCCAGGGTGAACTCGGCGAAGGGCAGCAGGCCCAGCAGTCCGTACAGCCGGGCGCTCTCCGGCTCCAGCACTCCGTAGGAGGCGTCCAGCAGTTCCTGCACCGTCTCGCCCTCCACGTTCAGCACCGCCAGCCGGTCCGCGCCGCGGCCCAGCTTCTCGGCGGTCGCCGCCAGCGACTGGGCCGGCCGCGCCGCGATCCGCGCCGCCGCCAGGCAGATCGCCAAGGGCAGCCCGGCACAGGCGTCCACCACCTCGGCCGCGGCATCGCTCTCGTCCGCGACCCGGCGCTCACCGACCCGCTCGGCGAGGATCTCCGTCGACGCCTCCGGCGCGAGCGGCTCCAGCCCCCGGAACACCGCGCCGTCTATCCCCAGCCCGGTGAGCCGGCGCCGACTCGTCACCACGACCACGGTGCCGTCCGAGCCCGGCAGCAGCGGGCGGACCTGTGCGGCGGTCGAGGCGTTGTCCAGCAGCACCGCGATCCGCCGCTCCGCCGCCACCGAACGCCACAGGGCCGCGCCCTCCTCCAGGCTGCGGGGCGCCGGTGAGATCCCGAACGCCCGCAGGAACGCACCGAGCGCCTCGGCCGGGTCCGCGGGCCCGCCCGGCGCGTACCCGCGCAGATCGGCGTACAACTGGCCGTCCGGGAAGCGCCCGGCCAGACCGCGCAACCACCGGGCGGCGAGGGCCGTCTTGCCGACCCCGGCCGGTCCGGTCACCACGACGGTGGCGTCCGCCCCGCCGCCGTCCTCGCCCAACGACCGGTCCAGTGCCGCCAGATCGGCATTCCGGCCGATCAACTTCCGTGGACCCGGCGGCAGTTGGCGTGGTGTCGGCAGCACTGGCCGGGCGACCAGATGCACCCCGCCGTTGATCGTGCCCGCCTGCACCACCGAACCGCCGACCCCTCCGCCGCCGGTCAGCGAGTTGCGCACGACCCCTGAGGGCAGCTCGGCGCCCGTCACGGGCAGCACCCCACCACGGCCGGATTTGTCACTGGCTCCCCCCGCCTTCGACGAATTGACCCTTTCGCACTAGCAGATGACATGTCGTCAAGTCGAGAACATTCCCAAAGGACCATCTCCCGAACCCCATCGTGGTATAGCCGATCGCCCCGAACGCGTGCCATGCTCACCCGCGACACGGCAAGCTGGTGGCCAACCGGCGGGGGGCGTCGCATGCGGATCCATCTCCTGGGTTCAGTTGAACTGTCGGTGAACGGAGAGCCGTTGGCACTCCACTCCGACAAACGGCGGCAACTGCTGGCCGCACTCGCCGTGGAACTCGGAAGGCCTCTCTCCCATACGTCGCTCGTACACCGACTGTGGGACGAAGAACCACCGCCCAGCGCACTGACCAGCCTGTACAGCCACGTTTCCCACCTCCGCGCGCTCCTGAGACGCGCCGGCCGCGCCGCCGGGACGGAAAGTCCCGGGGAAGTACCCACGATCGACACCCGATCGCACACGTACACCCTGCGGGCGGACCCCCAACTCATCGACTGGCAGCGATATCTGGACCTGTCCCAACGAGCCGGACTGCTCGCCGGTAACGGACAGGACCACCAGGCCAGAACCGTCCTCAGCCGCGCCGAGGAACTCTGGGGCGGCGAACCCCTCGCCGGCCTGCCCGGCGACTGGGCCCGCACCACCCGCGCCACCATGGCGGACCAGCGCTTCGCCACCACCCTGCAACGGATCGAGCTCGACCTGCGGATCGGCCGCCACCACGAGCTGATCCCCGAACTCGCCGCCCTGCGCGAGGACCGCCCCACCGACGAACGCCTGGCCGGCCACCTGATGACCGCACTCCACGCGGCCGGCCGCCAGGCCGACGCCCTGGCCGTCTACCCCGCCGTCGTCCGACTGCTGCGCGCCCACCTCGGCACCGACCCCGGCGAGGAACTCACCCGGCTGCACAGGCTCATGCTCAACGGCGAACCGCTGCCCGGCACACCCGGACGGGTGGAACTCGTCCGGGCCGCCGACTCCCCTGCCGAGGCCGCCGCGCCCGCCTCCGGTGCCCCCGGGCGACACCGGATGATCGGCAGACGCGACGACCTGCGCCGAGTCCTGCCCGGCGCCGCCGCCCGGGGAGGCGTCGTCACCGTCTCCGCGATCCTCGGCATGCCCGGCGTCGGCAAGACCACCCTCGCCCTGCACGCCGCCGACCTGATGCGCGAGCACTTCCCCGAGGGGTACGTCCACCTCAACCTGCGCGCCCACGTCGGCAACCAGCCGCCACTCACCCCGGAGGCCACCGGCGCCCTGCTGCTGAGACGCCTCGGCGTGCCCGCCACCACCATCCCGCTCGACGCCGACGAGGTCTTCGCCCTCTGCGTCGAGACCCTCTCCACCCGCCGGGCCGTCCTCGTCCTGGACGACGCCGCGAACGCCTCCCAGATCCGCCCGCTGCTGCCCCCCGCACCGGCCGCTCTGGTCATCGTCACCAGCCGCCAGCGACTCGCCGAACTCCCCGGCTCCCGACCGGTCTTCCTGGACGTCCTGCCGGTCGACGACGCCGTCGCCCTGTTCACCGACCTGGTCGGCCCCGAGCGCTCGGCGGACCGCGACCGCGTGGTCGAGATCGTCAACCGCTGCGGCCTCCTCCCGCTCGCCATCGAGCTCGCCGCCAGCCGCCTCCGGGCCCGCCCCTCCTGGACCCTCGACCACCTCGCCCGCCGCCTCTCCCGCAGGGGCCGCCTCGCCGAGATCCGCAGCGGCTCGGACAGCATCGCGCGCGCCTTCGAGGTCTCCTACCAGTACCTTCCGGCGAACCAGCGGTCGGCCTTCCGGTTGCTCGGGCTGTATCCGGGACCGGATTTCGGCGTGCACGCGGCGGCGGCACTGCTCGGGCGGACGGTGGACGAAACCGACCAGGTGTTGGAGGCATTGCTGAACTGCCACCTCCTCATCGAGATCTCGCCCGAAAGGTACCAACTTCACGACCTTCTGCGGGATTTCGCAGTGGCCCTGGGAGTCGAGGAGGACCTCCGGGAATCGTCGGTCGACCGGCTGCTCCGCTTCGCTCTGAGTGCGGCCGACCAGGCGGATCACCTGCTCTATCCGCGCAGGTCGAGGGCGGAACTTCTGATTGGTCATCAACTTCACGATCCGGAAGCCCTCCTGGCGGATTTGGCGATGGATTCGGCCGAATCGGCCAGGACCTGGCTGGAGGCCGAGATCGCCACGCTCATCGCCCTCGCCGCACACGCGCATCGCGCCGGCCACGCCGAGACCGGCGCCCGGCTCGCCCACGTACTGGCCGGCCACCTGGACGCCGAGGCGTACTGGAGCGAAGCCCAGGACATGCACCGCACCGCGGCCGCCCTGTGGCGGTCGGAGGCGAACGACCTCCAGGAGGCATGGGCGCTGAGCGACCTGGGGGCGACACTCGCGAACGCCTCCCAGTACGAGCACGCGGTCGAGGCCCTCGAGCGCAGCTTGGCCCTCGCCCGCCGCGAGGGCGACCCGGACGCCACGGCGAACGCACTGGGCCTGCTCGGGCGACTGAGATGGAACCAGAGCCGACTCCACGAGGCGCTCGCGCTGCAGGAGGAGGTGCTCGCCATCCGGGTCGAGCAGGAGGACCAGCTGAACGCCGCCCGCTGCCTGGCCAACATCGGAATCCTGCACCGCTCCGTGGGGAATTCGGAAGCAGCGCAGACCGCCTATGAAAGCGCCCTCCCCTGTGCCCGTGATTTCAATGACCGGGTTCTCGAACTCCGCATACTCAACAATCTCGGAGAGCTCCACTCCTCCTCCGGGAGACATTCGGAGGCGCGCAGCACCTTCGAGCGAATCCTGGAAATCGGGGACGGCCTCATGCCGCCGGTGGACCTTTCCGTGGTACGCGTCAACCTCGCCGGAACACTGAGAATCCCCGCCGAACTCGACCGCGCCCTTTCACTCCACCAGGCAGCCTTGAGCACATTCCGCGAGGTCGGCAGCGTCCGCTACGAGTCGGACGGCCTGAACAGCCTCGGCCAGACCCTGTCGAGCGCGCGCCGGCACAAGGAAGCCCTGGACCAGCACGCAACGGCCCTCCGGCTGGCCCGCTCCATCGGCGCCGCCCGCGAGGAAGCGGCAGCCCTGCGCGGCCTGGGCCGCTGCGAGGCGGAACTCGGGAATACGGCTGCCGCCCGCGCACATCTGACCGCCGCCATTCATCTGGCCGAGCAGGTCGACATCGCGGACGAGGCGGCACTCGCCCGCTCGGCACTCGCCGACCTCAAGCCAAAGTCTTCATACAATCTCCACCACTGAAACTTCGTTCGCGCATCGGCCAACCGTTTGACACGAGCAATGGCGCCTGCCCTATCATCTGCCCGACCGGCGATCTTGCGCCGTCCGGATTCCAGGCAGAGAGCCACGAAGCACAATGAACATGTTCATGCACATATTCATGATCGCCGCTTCCATGCCGCTGTGGTGCTAGGCGTGTAGGGCGACGGCTGCCTCTCCCGTGTAGACGCTGAAGGTCAACGACTCCTGCAGATAGAGCCGTACCGAGTCACCGTCGTGGGAGAGGTAGCCGACGGAAACGTCCTGGCCCAGGTGGAGTTCGAAGTCGCCGCCGCGGGTGGAGAGCAGGAAGGCGCCCTCGATGGCGGGGGCCCAGATGATGTCCCCGTCGAGGAGGCGGGCGATGTGGCTGGCGACGGGGTAGCCGTGGTCGGAGGTCTCGTTGACGGCGGTGTAGGCGTCGGCGCCGAGGAGGAGGGCGTAGGGGCCGCCGACGCCGGCGAGGCGGAGAGCGGTGAGGGCCTGGCTGACGGCTTCGGGGTATTCGCGGACGTCGGGCGGGAGTTGGACCGGCGGGTTGGTGGAGTCGGCGCGGATGCCCTCGATGCGGGCGGCGGGGTAGCCGGCGAAGACGGTGCGGTCCTCGGCGCGGGCGAGGGTGCGGGCGGCGTCCTTGACGGGTTGCCAGTCGGAGTCGCGGGAGCCGCGTTCGACGTCGTCGACGGCGGAGCGGCTGACGGTGAAGGGGACGCGCAGTTCGACCACCGGGCGGCTGGTGCGGGCGTGGGCCTGGACGCCGTCGAGGGGTGGGTCGATGGTGGTGAGGTGGCCGGTGCCGACGGCGGCGAGGGTGGGGCCGTCGGGACCGTCGAGGTCGACCACGCGGCGGCCGGCGACGTGGAGTTTGAAGGTCTGCCGGGCCTCCTCCTCGATCTCCTCCCAGGCGGCGGCGGAGACGGGGGCGAGTTCTCGGTGCAGGTTGCTCATGGTGCGGGTCCTGTTCAGGAGGTCGGCCGTTCAGGAGGTCGGCCGTTCAGGAGGTCTGCCGTTCAGGAGGTCTGCGGTTCAGGAGGTCGGTCTGAGGCTGCCGATGCCGAGTGAGCCGTCCGGGCGGGCTGCGGGCGCAGCCGGGGCCGAGGTCGGGGTCGGGCCCGGGGCCGGGGCGGCCGGGGGCGGGGTGTCCAGGAGGTCGGCGGTCGGAACGAAGAACAGCGAACCGGTGACGGCGGTGGAGAAGTCGAGCAGCCGGTCGGTGGTGCCGGGCGGGCGGCCGAGGAACATGTTGCGCAGCATCTCCTCGGTGACCCCGGGGTCGCGCGCGTAGCCGATGAAGTAGGTGCCGAACTCGCCGCTGCGGTCGAAGGAACCGAAGGGCATGTTGAACCGGAGGATCTTCCGCTCGGCGCCGTCCGGGCCGGTGATCACGGTGAGGGCGACGTGCGAGTCGGCGGGTTTGACGTCGTCGTCCAGCTCGATGTCGGTGAGCTTGGTGCGGCCGACGGCCCCCTCCTGCTGCTCGACGGCGAGGGCGTTCCACGTGTCGAGGTCGTGCAGGTACTTCTGGACGATGACGTAGCTGCCACCGGCGAAGCCCGGGTCCTCCTCCCCCACCACGGCGGCGGTCTCGGCCGCACGGCCCTCGGGGTTCTCGGTCCCGTCGACGAAGCCGAGCAGGTCGCGGTCGTCGAAGTACTTGAAGCCCTGGACGGAGTCGACCACGGTGGCCGCCCCGGCAAGCCGGTCGACCAGGCGGGTGGCGAGTTCGAAGCAGAGGTCCATCCGTTCGGCCCGCAGGTGCAGCAGCAGGTCACCGGGGGTGGCCGGGGCGCGGTGGCGGGGGCCGACCACCTCCTGGAAAGGGTGGAGTCCGGCGGGACGGGGGCCGGTGAAGAGCCGGTCCCAGAGGTCGGAGCCGATGCCGGTGACGCAGGTGAGGCCGCCCTCGGGGGCCCGGAAGCCGACGGCCCGGCGCAGTCCGGCGAGGTCGGGCAGCAGGTCGCGGACGGTGGGCTCGCCGCCGGGTTCCACGGTGAGGACCAGGAAGACCGCCGCACTGGTCAGCGGGGAGAGCACGGCTTGGGGTTCGGGCTGCACGGCGGGGGGTCCTCCTCGGGAGGCGGCTCGCGGAGCGCTCTCTCACGGGGTGTGAACGGATCGCGACGGATCGGCACCAATCTGATCATGCCGATGAGGACCTCGCACGGCGGGCGGCCGGGCGCGGACCTGCGGAGGGGTGGACGTGCGGAAGGGGCGGACCTGCGGAGGGGCGGACAGGCGGAAGGGGCGGGGCGCACCGTCGCGCACCCGCCCCTCAGGTCCGGCCCTCAGACCCGCAACGCCGCCAGCTGCTCGGCGAACGGGACCACCTGCTCCGGCACCGCCGCCGCCTCCGCCGCCGGGGCCCGCCCCGCCAGCAGGGCCGCCAGCTCGCCCGCCGCGCGGTCGATCCGGCCCGGCAGGCCGTCGGTGAGCGCGTCGCCCGCCGTGCCCCAGTCGTCGGTGGCCGCGTACACGGCGGTCGGCAGCACCACCGCGCGCAGGTAGCTGAACAGCGGCCGGACGGCGTGCTCCAGGGCGAGCGAGTGCCGTGGCGTGCCGCCGGTGGCGGCGATCAGCACCGGCTTGCCGGTGAGCGCGTCGTGGTCGACCAGGTCGAAGAAGGACTTGAACAGGCCGTTGTAGGAGGCCGTGAAGATCGGCGTCACCGCGATCACCGCGTCCGCCCCCGTCACCGTCCCGATCGCCCCGCGCAGCGCGGCGGCCGGGAAGCCGGTGACGAAGTTGTTGGCGATGTCCACGGCGAGGTCGCGCAGCTCGACCACGGTGACCTCGACCTCCCGCCCCTCCAGGGCGAGCCGGCGCACGGTCGACTCGGCGAGCCGGTCGGCCAGCAGCCGCGTCGAGGACGGCTTGCTGAGGCCGGCGCTCACCACGGCCAGCTTGAACGCGGTCACTCGGCCACCTCCACGGTCTCCTTGTCACGGGCCGCGACCAGCGCGGCGTGGGTCGGCCCGTCCGGGACCTCGGCCGGACGGCCCTTGGCGAACTCCTCGCGCAGCACCGGCACGACCTCCTCGCCCAGCAGGTCCAGCTGCTCCAGCACGGTCTTGAGCGGCAGGCCGGCGTGGTCCATCAGGAACAGCTGGCGCTGGTAGTCGCCGAAGGTCTCGCGGAAGGTCAGCGTCTTCTCGATGACCTCCTGCGGGCTGCCGACGGTCAGCGGGGTCTGCTCGGTGAACTCCTCCAGCGAGGGCCCGTGCCCGTACACCGGCGCGTTGTCGAAGTACGGGCGGAACTCGCGCACCGCGTCCTGGGAGTTCTTCCGCATGAACAGCTGGCCGCCGAGGCCGACGACCGCCTGCTCGGGGGTGCCGTGCCCGTAGTGGGCGTAGCGCTCGCGGTAGAGGTCGACCAGCTTCTGGAAGTGCTCCTTGGGCCAGAAGATGTTGTTCGCGAAGAAGCCGTCCCCGTAGTAGGCGGCCTGTTCGGCGATCTCCGGGCTACGGATCGAGCCGTGCCAGACGAACGGCGGGACGTCGTCCAGCGGGCGCGGGGTGGAGGTGAAGGACTGCAGCGGGGTGCGGAAGCGGCCCTGCCAGTCGACGACCTCCTCGCGCCACAGCTGGTGCAGCAGCGCGTAGTTCTCGACCGCGAGCGGGATGCCCTGGCGGATGTCCTTGCCGAACCACGGGTAGACCGGGCCGGTGTTGCCGCGGCCCATCATGAGGTCCACCCGGCCGTCGGCGAGGTGCTGGAGCATCGCGAAGTCCTCGGCGATCTTCACCGGGTCGTTGGTGGTGATCAGCGTGGTCGAGGTCGAGAGGATGATCCGGTCCGTCTGCGCGGCGATGTAGCCGAGCATGGTCGTCGGCGAGGACGGGACGAACGGCGGGTTGTGGTGCTCGCCGGTCGCGAAGACGTCCAGGCCCACTTCCTCGGCCTTGCGCGCGATGGCCACCATCGCCTTGATCCGCTCGTGCTCGCTCGGGGTGCGTCCGGTGGTCGGGTCGGGGGTGACGTCGCCGACGGTGAAGATTCCGAACTGCATGCTGCTCACCACACTCCAGGAGGTCCAAGTCGTTCAACTTTCAACCACCCTAGCACGCAGGCGCGGATCGTTATTCCCGCGCTTCCCGCCGACAATGGAAGGCGGGCCCGGCAACCGCCGGAGCCCGCGGAAGGACGGCGAACCGATGGCGCCGTACATCGCGGTGAGCGCACTGAGCCACGAGGGCCTGGTGCGGGAGCACAACGAGGACAGCCTCACGATCGGCCCGTGGACGCTCTGCGCCACCGTGACCACCAACCCGCAGACCCTGCTCTTCCCGCTCGGCCCGCCCTGCGTGGTCGCCGTGACCGACGGCCTCGGCGGCCACCCCGGCGGCGAGGTCGCCAGCGCCCTGGTCGCCCGCCGGCTCGCCGCCGCCGGAGGCGGACTGGACGGCGAGGAGGCCGTCCGGGCGGAGCTCCAGGAGTGCAACCGGGCGGTCTACGCGGCCGCCGCCGGGGAGCCGGAGC
The DNA here is from genome assembly GCF_042266305.1 of Kitasatospora sp. NPDC056076. Classification (NCBI taxonomy): domain Bacteria; kingdom Bacillati; phylum Actinomycetota; class Actinomycetes; order Kitasatosporales; family Streptomycetaceae; genus Kitasatospora; species Kitasatospora sp. NPDC056076. The sequence continues at coordinate 101,942 of NZ_JBHJWG010000027.1, read as the reverse complement.
TGGCCGCGATGGGGACGACGGTCGCCGGGCTGGTGCTGCTGCCCGACCGGGCCGTGGTCTTCAACGTCGGCGACAGCCGGGTCTACCGGATCAGCAGTGGCGGGCCGGAGCCGTCGCCCCCGGAGCGGTCGAGCCCGGAGCGGGGGACCTCGGCACGGGAGGCCCCGGGGCGGGAGGCCCCGGAGCGGGTGAGCCTGGAGCGGGTGAGCCTGGAGCGGGTGAGCGTGGACGACAGCCCGCCGCTGCCGCCCGGACAGCGCACCACCCCGCTGGTCACCCAGACCCTGGGCGGCTCGCTCGGACTCACCTTCGTCGAACCGCACGTACGGGTCGCGCCGCTCGCCGCCGGCGACCGCTACCTGGTGTGCAGCGACGGCCTGACCGACCCGGTACCCGAGGAGGAGCTCGCCGGACTGCTCGCCCGCGCGGACGGGCCCTCCGACCGGGCCGACGGCAGGGCCGCCTTCGAGCTGTGGAGGGCGGCCGTCGAAGCGGGCGGCCCGGACAACATCACCCTGGCGCTGGTGCGGATCGGCGAGTAGCCGCGCGCGATGCCCCCGGAAACGCCGAACACCGGGACGCCGGACACCGGGACGCCGGAAGCCGTGCCGACGGTTCGTCAGCACGGCTTCCGAAAAAGCGAGTTGGGCCACTGCCGGGCGGCTACTTGCGCAGCAGCAGGATCACTCCGGCCGTCACCAGGCCGACCAGCACGGCGGCCGCGCCGTACGCCAGGCGGTGCGCCTTCAACACCGGCAGGAAGCGGTCCACCGCGTAGCGGCCCGGGCCGGTCAGCGCCAGGGCGGCGGCGCCCGCCGTCAGCAGCAGCTCGTACTCGCTGCCCTTCGGGGCGAAGAAGCCGCCGCCCCAGGTGACGGCGATCGCGTTGACCATCGTGCCGACGATCGCGGCGCCCGCCAGCGGGGTCAACAGGCCGACGGCGAGGCCGAGTCCGCCCAGGACCTCGGTCAGGCCGGCCACCACGGCCATGGCGTTGCCGGCCGGGTAACCGCTCATGGTGAAGAACTGACCGGTGCCGTCGATCCCGCCGCCCCCGAACCAGCCGAACAGCTTCTGACTGCCGTGCGCGGCCATGGTCAGGCCGAGCACCAGGCGCAGGAGCAGGAGTCCGGCGTCGTAGGCGTGCGGGGAGGTCGTCGCGGACCCGGAGCCGCCCCGTGCGGAGCGGGCGGCGGGGCTGGTGGGACTGGTGGCGGCGGTCGTGCTCGGGCTGCTGCTCGGCATGCGCGTCTCCATCGATCGGGGTCGGTCGTAGGGGTGTGTGTGGTGATGCGGCCGGGCGGGGTGGGACACGCCGCGCCTTTTGTTCAAATTTGAACCGGCCACTCCTCGACCGTACCGTGGAGTTCGAATTTGAACAACTGACGGTGCATGGACGACTCGCGCACCCCACCTGGGCAGGGGCAGGGTGGAGACATGGCTCACCGCAGGCAACGCCCGCCGGCCGACCGGCCCGGCACGCCCTACCCCGAGGCGCTCGCCGCCTTCGACGAACGGGTCCGGCTGATCGCCCCCGGCCATTGGGACTCCCCCACCCCGTGCGCCGACTGGACGGTGCGGGACCTGGTCAACCACCTCACCGGCGAGCAGCTCTGGGTCCCCGACCTGCTGATGGGCGCCACCATCGCCGAGGTCGGCGGCCGCTACGACGGCGACGTGCTCGGCGACGACCCGGTCGCCGCCTGGAACTCCGCCGCCGAAGCCGCCCGGCAGGCCTGGGACGTGCCCGGCGCCACCGAACTCACCGTCCACCTCTCCTTCGCGGACGTCTCCGGGCAGTACTACCTGGACCAGCTCACCACCGACCTGGTCGTCCACGCCTGGGACCTCGCCGAGGGCATCGGCACCCGCACCCGGCTCCCGGCCAGCCTGGTGGACTTCGCGCTCGGCGAGATCGGCGGCTACGGCGACCTCTCCGGCAGCGGACTCTTCGACCCGCCGCTGCCGGTCCCCTCGGACGCCGCCCCGCAGACCCGGCTGCTGGCCCTCACCGGGCGGCGGGACGGCGGCTGAGCAGGGATTTCGCCGCGGAACCCGCACCCAGCAGCGGCCCGGACCGGGGTTCCGCGCGGCGGCGCCGGATACTGGACAGTACGGGGGGCAAGTCCTGATCCCGGACGAGAGGCGGGCACGCCATGAGCCGCAGGCCGGACATCCTCGGCGAGTTCACCGCCGACCACAAGGCGGCCACCGACCTGCTCGACCGCGCCGAGGCGGCGCCGGCCGGCTCGGCCGAGCGCGGCGAGCTGGTCAGCAGGCTGACCGACCTGCTGTTCAGCCACTGCGCCGCCGAGGAGGAGCACCTCTTCCCGCTCGTCCAGCACGACGTGCCCGAGGGCGGGGCCCTGGTGTTCAGCAGCATCCACGACCACCTCGCGATCGGGCAGTACCTCGCCGACCTGCAAGGACTCGGCCCGGACGACCCGGCCTTCGACACCCTCCTGCACGGCCTCGGCGACACCCTCCGGCGGCACCTCACCGGCGAGGAGAAGACGGTCTTCCCGGCCGCCCGCAAGGCCCTGCCCGCAACGACCCGCGCGGAACTCGGCGAACGGCTCCGGGCCCAGCGGGCGGACACCGAGCCGACGGGCAGCGATCCTGCGGGCACCGAAGCGAGAGGCGCCGAACCAGCGGGCACCGAACCGGCGGGCACCGAACCGGCGGGCGCCGAACCGGCGGGCAGCGGCCCCGCGGGCTGAGGCCGGTCAGCTCTTCGGGCTGATCACCGCGAAGCGGGCGCCGTCACGGTCCCGCAGCCGGGCCACCCGGCCGTACGGGGAGTCGAAGACCGGTCCGATCCCCGCCCCGCCCAGCTCAACCGCCCGCGCCACCGCCCGGTCGGTGTCCGGGACGGCGAAGGAGACCTCCCAGTGCGGCGGCGGGCCCGCCGGTCCGCCCGCCTGCTCCTTGGCCAGCGCCGCGACGCTGTGCCCCTCCGCGCGCAGCACCACCCGGTCGTGCTCCCAGCGGACCTCGAAGCGCTCCGGGTCCCGGCCGTCCCAGCGGAACACCTCGCCGTAGAACAGCGCCGCCGCGAACGGGTCCGGGGTGCGCAGCTCGATCCAGACCGGCGCTCCCGGCACGTCCAGCCGCCGGGCCCGGCCCGGCGGGCCCTCCCAGATGCCGAACACCGCCCCGGCCGGGTCCGCCGCGAAGGCCACCCGCCCGGCGTCGAAGGCCAGCGGGCCGACCGCCAGGGTCGCGCCGCGCTCGCGCACGGCGTCGGCGGCGGCGTCGGCGCTCTCCGTCCCGAAGTAACTGGTCCAGGCGAGCGGTACCGCCCCCAGGCCCGCCACCCCCAACCCGGCCACCGCCTCCCCGCCGGTCACCGCGTGCACGTACGGGCCGAAGCGCTCCGGGCCGGGCTCGAACTCCCAACCCAGCAGCGGACCGTAGAACCCCGTGGCGCTCTCCAGGTCCCGGGCCATCAGGCTCACCCAGCACGGAACGGCCGCCACGCAGCGCACCTTGGCGGTCGTCTCCTCGCTGCCCATCGCGGACCTCCTCGCCCACCCGGCCGCCGGGCCCCTCCCGACTCCCGCGGCCCACCGGCCGCCCGGGACGCCCGGGACGCCCGGGACGCCCACAGCCTAGGGCGGGCGGAGCAGCCCACCCGGGAAGGCACGGCCGGGCTCAGCGCACCCAGTTCTTGAGCGGCTCGGTGTCGAGGACGATGCCGACCGGGTCGGGGAGGCGGACGCTCTTGCCGAAGGCGAAGGTCCGGACGGTTTCGTAGCGAACGCCGTCCGGCCGGCTGTGGACGACGACTTCGGCGGAGTCGCGATCGATCAGCAGGTAGACGGGGATGCCGGCCTCGGCGTAGGCACGCGGCTTCTCGACGCAGGCCCGGTGGTCGGCGTCCGCATCGTCGTCAGTGACCTCGAAGACCATCAGCACCTCCTCGACGTCCGCCCACGCACCGAGGCCGGCGAAGGCCTCCGAGGGCGCCAGGACGCCGTCAGGGTGCGCCCGCCCGTCCCGGAGCGCCTGCACCTTCAGGCCGTGGCTGTGCAGGAACTGCTCCGGCCGCACGTGCAGACACCTGCGCACCAGCCACTCGACCACCCGTCCGTGGTTGCCGTCGGGTCGGGGCTGGACCACCAGCCGCCCGCCGAGGAACTCCAGCCGGATTCCTTCGACCGCCCGGGGGCGAGACGCGCGAGCTCCTCGAACTCCTCGGGCACCATCTGCGGGCGTCCAGAGATCACGCTCACGGGTCCTCCTCCGCCGCCTGGTTGTCCGATCGGACAACGAGGAGATCGGCAGGCGGGAACCGCAAACGTGACGCAGGTCACAGCATGGGAGGAAATTGCGGGGACAGATTCCCCGTTTGCGAGTACGTTGGAGAAAGCGGGGAGAACTTCCCCGGTATTCTGGAGGAGCACGTCGCCATGACCACCGTCGCCGCAGAGCCGGCCCGTTCCACGGGGAGTGTGCGCACGCCGAAGTTGCGTGCGGACGCGAGCCGAAACCGGGAGCGGATCGTACTGGCGGCCCGGGACGCGTTCGTCGAGCACGGTGCCGAGGTGCCGCTGGACGAGATCGCGAAGCGGGCGGGGGTCGGCAATGCCACGCTGTACCGGAACTTCCCGGACCGCGCGGCGCTGATCCAGGAAGTGGCGCTGCTCGTCAAGAACCGCATCCTGGCCCTCGCCGAGACGGCGACGGCCGAGGCGGACGCGGGAGTGGGCGGCGGTCCGTTCGACGCTCTGCAGCGGTTCGTGCACGCGACCGTGGCGGAGAAGGTCGGCGGGCTCTGCGCCGTCTTCACCAGCACCGTCGATCCGGACGACCCGGAGTTGACCGAGACGCGGGAGCGCCTGCGGTCCGCCGTGAGCGGACTGATGGAGCGCGCCCGGGCCACCGGCGAGCTCCGGCCGGACGTCGACCACGGGGACCTGTTCGTCGCAATGAGCCAGCTGACCCGGCCGCTGCCGGGCACCTCCTGCCAACTGCTCGACGACTTCGTCCACCGCCACCTGCAGCTGTTCCTGGACGGCCTGCGCGCGCCGGCCCGCTCGGCGCTGCCCGGCCGGGCCGCGACCTTCGAGGACTTCCGCCCTCGGCACTGACCGACCACCTGGACCCAACCACTGATCCGATCCTGATCCGAGCCGATCCGACCCCCCTCGCACCCCACCTTCCGCGCGACTGACCGGAGTCGCCTCCGGGCGCGTCCGCGCGCCCTCGCACCCGTACGGCAACCTGCCGTTCCCGTACGGCAGTTGACCGTTCTCGCACACCACGCACCGTGAAATGGGTACCCCCATGTCTCAGACCGACGCCGCTCCGGCGACGATCCCCGATCCCAGGCGCTGGAAGGCGCTGATCTTCATCGGCCTGGCCCAGCTGATGGTCGTCCTCGACGCCACCATCGTGAACATCGCCCTGCCGTCCGCCCAGACCGACCTGGGCATATCCGACGGCAACCGCCAGTGGGTGATCACCGCCTACGCGCTGGCCTTCGGCGGCCTGCTGCTGTTCGGCGGCCGGATCGCGGACCTCTGGGGCCGCAAGCGGACCTTCATCGTCGGTCTGACCGGCTTCGCCCTCGCCTCCGCGCTCGGCGGCATGGCGGTCAACACCGCGATGCTGCTCGGCGCCCGCGCCCTCCAGGGCGTGTTCGGCGCACTGCTCGCGCCGGCCGCGCTGTCGCTGCTCGCCGTGACCTTCACCGAGGCCAAGGAGCGCGCCAAGGCCTTCGGCATCTACGGGGCGATCGCCGGTGGCGGTGGCGCCATCGGCCTGATCCTCGGCGGTGCGCTGACCGAGTACCTGAACTGGCGCTGGACCTTCTACGTCAACATCCCGTTCGCCATCGCGGCCATCGCCGGCGCCGTCCTGGTGATCAGCGAGCCCGTCGGGGGCCGCAACCGCAACAAGCTGGACATCCCCGGTGTGGTGCTGGTGACCACCGGCCTGGTCTCGCTGGTGTACGGCTTCACCCGCGCCGAGTCCAGCGGCTGGACCGCCGGCAGCACCCTGGCGCTGTTCGCCGCGGCCGTCGTGCTGCTGACCGCCTTCGTGATCGTGGAGCGCGCGGTCGCCGCCCCGCTGCTGCCGCTGCGCGTGGTGCTCAACCGCAACCGGGGTGGGGTCTACCTGTCGCTGGGCATGGCCGTGATCGGCATGTTCGGTCTGTTCCTCTTCCTGACCTACTACCTCCAGGTCGTGCGCGGCTACAGCCCGGTGCTGACCGGCGTCGCCTTCCTGCCGATGGTGGCGGGCATGATCACGGGCTCGACCCAGATCGGCGCCCGGCTGATGACCCGCGTCCCGGCGCGCTACCTGATGGCGCCCGGCTTCCTGACCGCCTCGGTCGGCATGTTCCTGCTGACCCACATCGGCCTGGACACCTCGTACCCGGCGCTGATCCTGCCCGGTCTGGTCCTGATGGGCCTCGGCATGGGCACCGCCTTCATGCCGGCCATGAGCCTCGCGACCTACGGCGTCCAGCCGCGTGACGCGGGCGTGGCCTCGGCCATGGTCAACACCTCGCAGCAGGTCGGCGGCGCCATCGGCACCGCGCTGCTGAACACCATCGCGGCCAGCGCCACCACCAGCTGGCTGACCTCGCACGCCACCTCGCTGGCCACCGCGGCCAGCCCGGAGGCCGCCAAGCTCGTGCAGTTCCAGGGCATGGTGCACGGCTTCTCGACCGCGATCTGGGTGTCCTTCGGGATCCTGGTAGCGGCCGCCGCCGTCGCCTTCACCTTCATCAACGCCGGTCGCCCCGACACCACGGGTGCCGGCTCGGGTGCGGCGAAGAGCGACGAGGTGCCGGTGCTGGTGCACTGACCCTCGCGGGGCCCCACGGGGTGACTCGGGTGCGCATGCGGCCCGTCCGGTGTCTTCCACGACACCGGGCGGGCCGTTCGCCGTTTCCGGGGCGGGCCGTTCACCGTTTCCGGAGGGGCCGTTGGCCGTTTCCGGGACGCGCCGTTCGCCGTTTCCGAACGGGCCGTCCGGGAGCGGCGAGCCGCGGCGGAAGGGGCCCCGGGTAGAAGTGGGGATCAGTCCCCGATTATGGTGGCGTCCGTACGAAGCGGGGACTGGTCCCCGTTTCCTTCGGACCGAGGTGCGTGCACATGACCCGGAATCAGAACCCAGGGCGGGGGCAGCGGGCCGCCGACTGGGCGGACGGCCGACTGGGGATCCACTCCCTCGCCAGGGCCAACCTGCGCAAGATCTTCCCGGACCACTGGTCCTTCATGCTGGGCGAGATCTGCCTCTACACCTTCCTGATCATCATCCTGACCGGCGTCTGGCTGACCCTGTTCTTCAAGCCGAGCATGGGCGAGGTGGTCTACAGCGGCTCGTACGTCCCGCTCAAGGGCATCCGGATGTCCGAGGCCTACGCCTCCACCGTGGACATCAGCTTCGAGGTCCGCGGCGGACTGCTGATCCGCCAGATCCACCACTGGGCGGCGATCGTCTTCGTCGCGGCGATGTTCGTGCACATGATGCGGGTGTTCTTCACCGGAGCGTTCCGCAAGCCGCGCGAGGTCAACTGGGTCTTCGGCTTCCTGCTGCTGTTCCTCGGCATGCTGGACGGCTTCTTCGGCTACTCGCTCCCGGACGACCTGCTCTCCGGCACCGGCATCCGGTTCATCGAGGGCGTGGTGCTGGCCGTGCCGCTGGTCGGCACCTACATCCAGATGTTCCTGTTCGGCGGGGAGTTCCCCGGGCACGACATCATCCCGAGGTTCTTCACCGTCCACGTGCTGCTCGTGCCCGGCATCATGCTCGGGCTGCTGGTGGCGCACCTGATCCTGGTCTTCTACCACAAGCACACCCAGTGGGCGGGCCCCGGCAGGACCGAGAAGAACGTCGTCGGCATGCCGCTGATGCCGGTCTACATGGCGAAGGCCGGCGGCTTCTTCTTCCTGGTCTTCGGGATCGTCGCCCTGATGTCGGCGATCGCCACGATCAACCCGATCTGGGCGTACGGCCCCTACCGTCCGGACCAGGTCTCCACCGACGCCCAGCCCGACTGGTACATGGGCTTCGCCGAGGGCCTGATCCGGGTGATGCCGGGCTGGGAGGTCGGCCTGTGGGGGCACACCCTCAACCTCGGGGTGCTGATCCCGTTCACGCTGTTCCCGGTGATCCTCGGCGCGATCGCGGTCTACCCGTTCGTCGAGGGCTGGGTGACGAACGACGCCCGGGAGCACCACCTGCTCGACCGGCCGCGCAACGCGCCGGTCCGCACCGCCCTCGGCGCGGCCTGGATCAGCGTCTACCTGGTGATGCTCGCGGGCGGCGGCAACGACCTCATCGCCACCCATCTGCACCTGTCGCTCAACGCCATCACCTACGCCGTGCGGATCGGCTTCTTCGTCGTCCCGGTGGCCGTCTTCGTGGTCACCAAGCGCTGGTGCCTGGGCCTGCAACGGCGGGACCGCGACAAGGTGCTGCACGGCCGGGAGACCGGCGTCGTCAAGCGGCTGCCGCACGGCGAGTTCACCGAGGTGCACGCCGGGCTCGCGCCCGCCGAACTGCACCGGCTCACCGCACACGAGCAGCCCCGCCCCCTCGAACTGCCGCCCGCGGTCGACGAGAATGGAGTGACCCGGCCGGCGGGCGCGCTCACCCGCACCCGCGTGCGGCTGTCCCGCGGGTTCCACGGCGAGCACGCGCGGATCGGGAAGCCCACCGCCGAGGAGTACCGCGAGCACCACGACCACCGCGAGCACCGCGAGATCACCGAGGGCGAGGGCCACGGTCACCACTGACCCCGCCCCCCTGTGCGAGGGAGGAGATCATGCACGACCCCACCGACCGGCTCGCCGACAGCAAGTACCTCCTGCTGACCACCTTCGGCGACGACGGCAGCCGACTGGACACCCAGCTGTGGGTGGTCGCGGACGGCCGGGCGCTCGGCGTCTGGACCCCGGCCCACTCCGGTGAGGCCGAACGGATCCGCCGCCACCCCCGGGTGCTGATCGGCCCCTGCGACGCCCACGGGCGGCCCACCGGCCGCCGGCTCCCGGCCCGCGCCCGGCTCTGCGACGCCGACGCGACCGCGCGCTACCGCACCTCACTGATCAACAAGTACGGCCTGACGGCCCTGCTCACGCTGGCCCGGAGTCGGTTCCGGGTCGGGCTGTCCGGGACGGTCGGGATCCGGATCACGCCGAACGAGCTGGAGCAGCGGCTGGTCGGGCCGGAGTGGCGCCCGCCGGGGACGTACTGCGTCAACTGAGCGGCGCGGAAGGGCTTCGGGCACCCCGGGGCGCGTCGAGTGCCGGGATCCGTGGGAACGGGCCCGGCGCTCGGCGTTTCCGGTGCTCGGCGTTTCCGGTGTCGGCCCTTCCGGCGCTCGGCGTTTCCGACGCGGGCGTCCGGGGCGTCGCCGGTCAGGCCCCGTCGTCCGGGGCCCGGGCCAGGTCCCCCGGTTCGCAGGCCTCCCGGCCGGTCCCCAGGTGCACGACCCTGACCGCCCGCTCGGGGCCGCCGGGGACGACCCGCTGCTCGTGGCCGCAGCGCGGGCAGATCAGCGGGATGCGCGGCCGGTTCGGGTCCCGTCCGGCCTGGCCTTGGCCGCCGTCCGGGTGCGGGGCGGTCACGAGAGCGGGTGGGTCGGGACCGGGCTGACGTCCTGGATCTCGCCGTGGGCCTTGGTGAGCAGCTGCGAGGCCAGGTCGTTGAGCGCGCGGGCGCCCGCGATCTCCTCGCCCACCCGCAGCTGTTCCGGGTCGGAGGGGTGGCGGCTGCTGTAGCCGTGGGCCCGCACCTCCGTCCCGTCGCCGAGCCGCAGCAGGGCGGCGGCGGTCGTCCGCGCGCCCTCCTCGCGGAACTCCATCTCGATGTGCCAACCGACCAGAGTCTGCATGGCGGATCACCTCCATCGGTTACTCCTCCAGAGTGCGCCGCACCCAGCGTGATCACCAGGCCAGCCGGTCCGGAGTCAGGTTGAACATGTTCAACTCGGCGACGTAGAGTCGCGGACGAAGGGTATTTGAACGCGTTCAAGAGGGGGTGTGCCCGCCATGGACAAGGGCACGACCGAACTGGTCGACCTGCTGGTCCTGCTCGGCATGGGCGCCGTCCTGCCGCTCGGCCTGGCCCTGGTCGACGAACCCGGGCTGGCCCGGATCCGCCGGCTCTGGCCGCTCGCCGCCGTCCCCGGGGCGCTGTCGCTCTGGCTGCCCCGCGGCGGCCTCGCCACCGCCACCGCCGTCCTCTACGCCCTCGGCACCCTGGCCGTCGCCCTGCACGCGCCCCGGCGACTGGCCCGCACCCGCTCGCTCGCCCCCGCCGAGATCGCCGTGCTCACCGCACTCGCCGCGCCCTCGGTGGCCGGGGTCGCGCTGGTCGCCGAACGCTCCGGCTACCCGCTGTTCGGCTTCGAACCGCACACCCTGGCACTGACCGTCCCGCACTTCCACTACGCCGGATTCACCGCCGCGCTGGTCGCCGGACTGGTCTGCCGCGCCTCGGCGCCCGGCTCCGCGGCGGCCCGCTGCGCGGCGCTCAGCGTCCCGGCCGGCACCCTGCTGGTGCTCGCCGGGTACTTCCTCGGCAACTGGTGGCAGTTCGCCGGGGCGGTCGTCCTCAGCACCGGGATGTGGCTGGTCGGCCTGGTCAGCTGGCGCGACCTGCGCCCCCGCGCGGCCGACCCGGTCACCGCCGGACTGCTCACCGTCTCCTCGGGCGTGCTGGCGCTCACCATGCTGCTCGCCCTGTGGTGGGCGCTCGGCCGGGCCGCCGGGCTCCCCCACCCCACCCTGGCCTGGATGGCCGCCACCCACGGCCTCGGCAACGCGCTCGGCTTCGCGCTCTGCGCGCTCCTCGCCTGGCGCCGGATCACCACCGCGGAGGACGCCCGATGAACGACCGCAGCCACCTCGGGACCGACCCCGGTCACCCCGGAGCCGACTACAGCTACCCCGAGCAGGGCGCCAGCCGCACCGGCGAGCTGCCCGCCGGCTACCACCACCTGCGGCACCGGGCCCCGATCGGCCACGGACGCGCCGCCCTGGAGGTCGCCGGGGCCGCGCTGCTCGGCTGGCGGATGCACCGGCTGGCCGGCGTCCGGATCGACGCGGAGGCCGACCGGGCGGCCCCGGGCGTCGCCGTCCGCTGCGCGATCGGCGTCGGTCCGCTGCGGGCGGGCGCGCCCAACCGGGTGCTGGCCGCCGTCGACGGCCCGGACCGGTACGGCTTCACCTACGGGACCAGGCCCGGACACCTCGGCCGGGGCGAGGAGACCTTCCTGGTCGAGCTGGCGCCCGACGGGACGGTCTGGTTCGGCGTCACCGCGTTCAGCCGGCCGGTCGCCTGGTGGGCCCGGCTGGTCGGCCCGCTGTTCCCGCTCCTCCAGCACGCCTTCGTCCGGCGCTGCGGGCGGGTGCTGGCGGCGATCGCGGCGGACGCCGCCCGGGGCGGACCGCGCTGACCCCGCCCGGCGGCGGCGTGAATCCGCTCGCCGCCCGGCCCGGGTCTGCGGCATGATCGCCGGATGACACCGCCGCCCCCGGTGCCGGTTCCGGCTCCAGGGGCGGTCACCCCCGAGGACGGCGAGGAGCCGGCGCCGTGACCAGCTTCCACACCCACCGGGCCCTGGTCCTCGACGCCGCGCTGCCCGTCCACCGGCGCCACAGCGCCCTGCGCACCTGCCTGACCGGCTTCGCCCCGTACGGCCTGCGGGCGACCTACCACCACCTGACGCTCAGCGCCCGGATGCCCCGGCACCTGGAGGCCGACCCGGAGTCCCTGGTGCGGGCGGTGGAGGAACTGCACGAGGCGCGGCAGCTGTGGCTGGCCCGGGCGGAGCAGTACGCGGCGCAGCGGCGGGCCGAGAAGCGGGACGGCCGCCGGGCGGCGACGCCGGTGTGGTGGAACCAGCCCTGGTGGACCTCACCGAACGACGCCTGGCGCCACGACCCCTTCCTGCACCCGGCGTTGCGCCTGCCCGACTACGTCCGACGGCAGAACGCGCTGCTGGACGGGGCCGAACTGCCCGGCTGCCCGGCCTGCGGGGAGGAAGGGCCCGCGGTGGAGGTGTCGACCGGCCACGACCGGGCCGAACTGTGCCGCACCTGCGCCCGGGTGCTGGTGCCGTGCCCGTGCGGCCGGTGGCACAGCTTCCAGCAGGAGCTGCGGGTCGGCTGGGGCCGGACCTGGCGGCGGGAGCACATGACCGGTGGCGGCGAGCCCAACCCGTACTGGCCCGCCCACCTGGGCGCGGCCCGGGTGCGGCGGCTGATGGGGTACGTCGTGCTGCACCTTCCGGGCTGAACCGGTCCCGCCCGGTCACGATCGGTGCGCGGCCACCCCGGGTGCGCGGTCACGATCGGTGCGCGGCTACCCCGGGTGCGCGGTCACGATCGGTGCGCGGGGACGGAGACCAGCAGGGCGTCGGAGTTCTGGACCCGCACCTCGAAGTGGTCGATGGCGCCCGGCTGCATGGCCGCCCCGCCGGTGGTGCGCAGCACGCCCGGGGCGTCGGGTTCGCCGTAACCGTCCGCCGGGACGTACCAGGTGGTGACGGTCTGGTGCTCGCCGCCGTGCGAGACGGCGACCAGGCGGCAGGTCAACGGACCCTGTACGCCGGAGAGTTGCAGGCTGACCCGGCTGCCCCAGGTGGTGCCGTCGACGCCGACGGTGGCCTTGGCCCCGGTGGCCGGGTCGCTGGCGCTGAACTGCTCGGCGACGGCGACCACGGCGGGCGTGGTCTCCGCGGTGAGCACCGCGGCCGTGACGGCCGGGCCGGCCGCGACCATCGCGGTCGCGGCCAGGGCGAGCACCAGCCGCCGCACCCGGCCACGCCGACGGCCGGCCGCGACCTCGGCGACCAGCCGGTCCAGGAGCCGCCCGTCCGGTGCCGGCGCGAAGTCGGCCGGGTCCAGCCCGGCGGCCCGTGCCGACGCCACGTACGCGCCCAGCATCGGCTCCACGAAGCCCAGTTCGCCGACCTGCCCGGTGCACTGCGGGCAGTCCGCCAGGTGCCGCTCGAAGGCCGCGCGCTCGGCGGGCTCCAGCAGGCCGAGGACGTACGACGCGACGTCCAGGTGCTCGGGGCCACCGGACGGGCCGGGGCGGAGGTCGGGCCGCTCGGTCACGATGTCACTCCCCGTTCCTCCAGCGCGAGCCGGAGCGAGCGCAGTGCGTAGAACACCCTCGACCGGACGGTTCCGGCCGGGATGCCGAGGACGGCGGCCGCCTCCTTGGCGGTGCGGCCCTTGAGGTAGGTCTCGACGATGATCTCCCGGTGGGCGGGCGAGAGGTCGGCGAGCGCGTCGGCGACGGTCATCATCCGCAGCGCCCGGTCGATCTCGTCCTCGGCGGGCAGCTGCTCCAGGGCCGCCGCCTCCACCTCGCGCGGGCGGGCGCCGGCGCTGCGGTGGCCGTCGATCACGATCCGGCGGGCCACGGTGACCAGCCAGGGGCGCAGCGAGCCGGCCTGCGGGTCGAGCCGGTGGATGTTGCGCCAGGCCCGGACCAGGGTCTCCTGGACGACGTCCTCGGCGCGCTGCCGGTCCCCGGCGACCAGGTGGAGCACGAAGCCGAACAGCGGTCCGGCATGCTCGCGGTACAGGGCCCGCATCAGCTCCTCGTCCGCGGCCCCCTGGCCGTGTGCGGCGGGGTGCTCCTCGGTCACCACTTCATGGTTGCGCACCCGGGCCTCCCGGTCGAGGGCGATGGTCAGCGGTGGTCAGCGGTCGGTCAGTAGCCCGACGACGGCGGGGTGGGCGTCGGTGTGGGGGTGGGGGTGGGGGTGGGGGTGGGGGTGCTCGGTGCCGGGGTGGCGGGTGCCGGGGTGCCGCTCGGCATCGCCTTGCCGCCGGTCGGGGTCACCGCGAACCACTGGCCGGCCACGCCCTCGCCCTTGGTGTCGCCGGGCTTGGCGTCCGGCGAGTAGCGGTAGACGGGCCAGCCGTTGACGGTGACCTGCTTGGTGCCGTCGTCGCGGGTGAAGCTGCCGACCAGCTTGCTGTCGATGCCCTTGGCCGTGATGTCGCCGTTGGCGTGCTCGGGCGGCCACAGGGTGGCGCAGTTACCGTTGCAGTACGAGTCCGAGGGGTTGCTCTGGTCCTGGTCGAAGCGGTAGAGCGTGAAGCCCGCGCTGTCGGTGACGATGGTGCCGAGCTCGGGGTCGTCGGCGGTCCGGAGGGTGGCGGCGGCCGGGGCGCTGGAGCTGCTCGACGGGCTCGACGGGCTCGGCGCACTCGACTTGCTCGATCCGGAGGACCCACAGCCGGCGACCAGGGCCGCCGTGGCGAGGCCGGAGGCGGCGAGCACGACGGCCCGGCGGGTGCGGGGTGGGGTGCTGCGCATGGGGAGCCTCCCGCGTCGGTGAACGGACTGGACACCCCTCAGTACGGACGGTGGCCGCCCGCTGCTCAATACCGGCCGGGCCCGGAATACCCCGGCGGGCATCACCGTTGTCCCGGGCGCATGATCCGTACCGGCACCTTCGGAAGGGAAGGACCCGCGAGATGAGCAACACGGTCGAGCTGACCAAGGAGAACTTCGACGACATCGTCCCGGGCCCGGAGGGCAAGGACTTCGTCCTGATCGACTTCTGGGCCGGGTGGTGCGGGCCGTGCCGCCAGTTCTCCCCGGTGTACGAGAAGGCCGCGGAGCGCCACTCGGACCTCGTCTTCGCCAAGGTCGACACCGAGGCCCAGCAGGAGCTGGCCGCCGCGTTCGGCATCCAGTCGATCCCCACGCTGGCGATCATCCGCGAGGGCGTGCTGATCTTCTCCCAGGCCGGGGCGCTGCCGGAGCCGGTGTTCGAGGACCTGATCGGCCAGGCCCGCGAGCTGGACATGACCGAGGTCAAGCGCAAGGTGGCGGAGGAGCAGGCGGCCGAGGGCCAGGCCTGATCTCCGGGCCCTGGGTCCTGGGCCGTCCGGGGGCCCGGGGAGCTGCGGCTCTCCGGGTGTTCCGCCGGGGACGCCCCTCCCGGGCCGGGTTATCCGGTGGGCTCCGCCCCGATCCGCTCCTAGAGTCGCGGGTGACGGGGGTCCCCACCGCGGAAGGACGGTCCACCATGAGCACCTTCGTACTGGTTCCCGGATTCTGGCTCGGCGCCTGGGCCTGGGACGAGGTGGCCGCGCCGCTGCGCGCGGCCGGGCACCGGGTCCACCCGGTGAGCCTGCCCGGGCTCGCCGAACGGGCCGGTGAGCAGGGCGACTTCGGGCTGGAGGAGCACATCGCGGACCTCGCCGACCTGCTGGTGCGCGAGGACCTGTGGGACGTGGTGCTGGTCGCCCACAGCGGCGCCTGCGCCCCGGTCGGCGGGGTCGCGGACCGGATGCCGGAGCGGATCCGGCGGGTGGTCTACCTGGACAGCGGGCCGATGGCGGACGGCGGTTCGCTCTACGACCTCTGGCAGCCCGACTACCGCGAGGCCGCCGACGCCTCGGTGGTCGACGGCCGCCTGCCGATGCCGCCGTGGGACGCGATCGCCGCCTCCGGCGCCAGCACCGAGGGCCTGGACGGGGCCGCGCTGGCCCGGATCGGCACCCGGGTCACCCCGCACCCGGCCGGGGCGTACCGGGACCGGCTCCGGCTGACCGGCGCCGGGGCCGCCCTGCCGCAGGCCCTGGTCTCCTGCTCCTTCCCGCTCGACCGGGTACGGGAGATGATCGCGGCCGGCCACCCGTGGTTCGTCGGGCTGGACGGGCCGAACTGGGAACTGCGCGAACTGCCCACCGGGCACTGGCCGATGTTCTCCCGCCCCGCCGACACCGCCGCGCTGCTCGCGGAACTCGCGGCGATCTGATCACGGTTGGCGTGTTCGCCCGTACTCCGGCCGGTCCGCGTCGCAGGATGGGGCGCACGCCGCACCCGGTCGGGGACCGGGCGACCCGCGAGACCACGGAGGACCGGACATGACCAGCAGCACCACCGGGGAGTACGACGTCATCGTCCTGGGCGCCGGGCCGACCGGCGAGAACGTGGCCGACCGGACCGTCGCCGCGGGCCTGAGCACGGTGATCGTGGAGGCCGAACTGGTCGGCGGCGAGTGCTCGTACTGGGCCTGCATGCCGAGCAAGGCGCTGCTGCGCCCGGCCGCCGCGCTGGACGACGCCCGCACGGTGGGCGGCGCCCGGGAGGCGGTCGGCGACGGGCGGCTGGACGCGGCGGCGGTGCTGGCCCGCCGGGACTCCTTCGCCTCGCACTGGAAGGACGACGGCCAGGTGCAGTGGCTGCGGGACACCGGCATCGAGCTGGTCCGCGGCCACGGCCGGCTGGCGGGCGTGCGGACCGTCACGGTGGAGGCGGAGGACGGCACCGAGCGGGTGCTCACCGCCCGGCACGCCGTCGCCGTGTGCACCGGCAGCCGCCCGGTGCTGCCCGCCACCGTGCCCGGGCTGGCGGAGGCCCACCCGTGGACCAACCGGGAGGCGACCGGCTCGCCGACCGTCCCCGGGCGGCTCGCGGTGGTAGGCGGCGGGGTGGTCGGCGTGGAGATGGCCACCGCCTGGCGGGCGCTCGGCTCCGAGGTGGTGCTGCTGGTGCGCGGCGACACCCTGTTGCCGCGGATGGAGCCCTTCGCGGGCGAGCTGGTGGCCGAGGGGCTGTGGGAGGCCGGCGTGGACCTCCGCTTCGGCACCGAGGTGACGGCCCTGGAGCGCGCCGACGCCACCGGGCCGGCGGTGCTGACGCTCTCCGGCGGCGAGCAGCTGACCGTCGACGAGGTGCTGTACGCCACCGGCCGGGCCCCGCGCACCGCCGACATCGGGCTGGAGCAGGTCGGACTGCGGCCGGGCAGCTGGCTGGACGTGGACGACAGCTGCACGGTGCTGGGCGTGGACGGCGAGTGGCTGTACGCCGCCGGGGACGTCAACCACCGGGCGCTGCTCACCCACCAGGGCAAGTACCAGGCCCGGATCACCGGCGGGGCGATCGCCGCCCGGGCCGAAGGGCGCGCACTGGACACCTCGCGCTGGGGCGCGCACTCCGCGTCCGCCGACCTCGCCGGAGCGCCGCAGGTGGTGTTCACCCGACCCGAGGTCGCGGCCGTCGGCCTGACCCTGGCCGAGGCCGAGCGGCTCGACCTGCGGGTCAAGGCCGTCGACCACGAGATCGGCAACGTCGCCGGGGCCTCGCTCTACGCCGACGACTACCGCGGCCGCGCCCGGGTGGTCTTCGACCTGGACCGGCAGGTGATCATCGGCGCCTGCCTGGTCGGCCCGGCCGTCGCCGAACTGCTGCACTCGGCGACCGTCGCGGTGGTCGGCGAGGTGCCGGTCGACCGGCTCTGGCACGCCGTCCCCGCCTACCCGACGATCAGCGAGGTGTGGCTGCGGCTGCTGGAGGGCTGCCGGGGCTGATCCCCCGGCACCTCCGGACGCCCCCTCCCGGGGCGTCCCTCCCCCTCAGGGGCGCGGCGCGGCGAGGTGTGACCGCCGGTGGACGGCGGGACACTGGGCGGTGGGGTCGCGTCCGCCGCGCCCCGGGGGGTCGTCGCGGGGGGCCGCTCGCGATCAGGTGGTGTGAGACATGACCGAGGTGCTGTTGGCCGTCGGAACCGAGAAGGGCCTCTTTCTCGGCCGCAGCCGCGACCGGCTGGACTGGGATTTCAGCGGGCCGCACTTCCCGATGAACGCGATCTACTCCGTCTCGATCGACCGCCGCGAGGGCCGCACCAGACTGCTGGTCGGCGCCGACAGCAGCCACTGGGGGCCCTCGGTGTGGCGCTCCGACGACCTCGGCGCCCGCTGGCACGAGCCGGCCCGGCCGGCGATCCGCTTCCCCGAGTCGACCGGCGCCTCGCTCACCCGGGTCTGGCAGCTCCAGCCCGCCGGGCCGGAGGCCCCCGGGGTGGTGTACGCGGGCACCGAACCCGCCGCGCTGTTCCGCTCCACCGACGGGGGCGAGAGCTTCACCCTGGTCGAACCGCTCTGGAACCACCCCCAGCGGTCCGCGTGGGGCGCCGGCTACGGCGGCCAGGGCCTGCACACCGTCCTCACCGACCCGCGCGACCCGCAACGGCTGCTGGTCGCGGTCTCCAGCGGCGGCGTCTACCGCAGCAAGGACGGCGGCGACAGCTGGGAGCCCTCCAACACCGGCCTGCGCGCCGAGTTCTTCCCGGAGGAGCGCCAGTACCCCGAGTTCGGCCAGTGCGTGCACAAGATCGCCGCCGACCCGGTCCACCCCGACCGGCTCTACCTGCAGAACCACGGCGGGGTCTACCGCAGCGACGACCGGGGCGGGAGCTGGCACTCCATCGCGGACGGCCTGCCCGCCGAGTTCGGCTTCGCGGTCGCCGCCCACCCGCGCCGCGGCGACACCGCCTACCTCTTCCCGCTCGGCGGCTCGGACGACCGGATCCCGCCCGGCCGCCGCTGCCGGGTCTTCCGCACCACCGACGGCGGCACCAGCTGGCAGCAGTTGGCCGACGGGCTGCCCGGCGAGGACCACTACGGCATCGTGCTGCGCGACGCCCTGCGCACCGACGACGCCGACCCGGCCGGGATCTACTTCGGCAACCGGACCGGCGACGTGTACGGCAGCCGCGACGAGGGCGAGACCTGGTCACTGCTGGTCTCCCACCTGCCGGACGTGCTCTGCGTCCGGGCGGCGGTGGTGGGCTGAGCGACCGGGCGGCCGGGCGGTGGGCCGAGCGACCGGCGGCCGGGCCGGTCGAAAACCGGTTGCCGGGACGCTCCGGTTCTGGTGAGCATGGGCCGCCGACGAACGATCTCGTGATTCTCGTGATTCTCGCGAAGTGGGGTGGGGCCATGCCCGAAACGGACTGGGTGATCAGGCACGACGGCGCCGGAGCGCCGGTGCTGCGGTACCAGCAGGGCGAGCGGGAGGGACGCCCCTGGGCCGACCTGCTGGAGGTGCTGGACGACTCGGCGGACGCCGTGGCGTACGTCCGCGCAGAACTGGCGGGCTGGGTGGTCTCCGGCAGCCCCGAGCTCGGGCAGCGGCTGCTCGCGCAGGGCGCGACGGCCCTGCGCCACGCCCACACCTTCCGGCGGGACCTGCGCGCCGACCCCCCGCCCGCCGACTGGGCCGGGGCCCCGCTGCGGGAGGGGCTGCGGGCGGTGCCCTGCGACCGCGCGCCCGAGGAACTGCTGGAGCCGTGGCGGGCCGCCTTCGACCCGGCGCACGTGGACCACTTCCCCGGGGACGACGCCCGGGCCCTGGCCGAACGGATCGGCCCGCTGCTGGCCGGGAGCGCCATCGGCCCGGTGCTGCCGTCCAGCCTGCTCGCCGTGGACGCCGAGGACCGGGTGGTCGGCGCCGCCGTGCTGACCGACCGCGACGGCCTGCCCTGGGTCGCGGAGGTCTTCCGCCACCCGCGGCGCGGCTACCGCGGCCTCGGCGCCGACCTGCTCCGCCGGGCGGTCGCGGACGCCGCCGGGCGCGGGCTGGCCGACGTGCACCTGGTGGTCTCCGAGGGCAACCCGGCCCGCCGGGTCTACGAGGCCCTGGGCTTCGAGCTGCGGGAGACCTCGCTGACCGTGATCGTGCCGGACGCCGCCTGAGGCCCGCCCGGCCCAAGGCCCTGACCCAAGGCCCTGAGCGCTGAGTCCTGAGCGCTGAGTCCTGACCCCTGAGCCGCGGGCGCCAGGGCTCAGGGCCGGGCAAGCTCCAGGACGGCGATCCCGCCGAGGACGGTGAACGCGGCGGTCAGCCGCAGCCGCCCGAGGCGCTCGCGGAACACCACGGTGGCGATGAGCGCGGCGATCACGATGCTGGTCTCGCGCAGCGCCGCGATCGTCGCCAGGTTGCCCCGGGACTGCGCCCAGACCACCAGGCCGTACGCCGTCAGCGAGAGCACCCCGCCGAGGACCCCGACCGGCAGCACCCCGCGCATCCCGGTGAGCAGGGTGCGGCCGCGCCGGGCCCAGACCACTGCGACGAGCGCCGGCCCCTGGAGCAGGAACAGCCAGGCCACGTACCCGCCGACGGTGCCGGCGTGCCGGACGCCGCTGCCGTCCAGCACCGTGTACCCGGCGATCATCGCCCCGGTGCCGGCGGCGGCCGTGAGAGCGGGCAGCTGCGCCCGCCCGGGTATGCCCTGGGCGAAGGCCAGCCCGATCAGCCCGCAGGAGATCACCACCACGCCCGCCAGCTCGCCCGCGCCCAGGTGCTGGCCGAGCACCGTGACCGACAGCAGGGCGACCAGCAGCGGCGCCGAACCGCGGGCGATCGGGTACATCTGCCCGAAGTCGCCCAGCTGGTAGGCCCGCAGCAGCAGGACCGTCGAGACCGTCTGGACCACCGTGGAGGCCAGCAGGTACGGCCAGGCGGCGGCCGCCGGCAGCGGGTTGACCGCCACCAGCACCACCGCGCAGGCGGTGTACGTCAGGTTGATCAGCGCGAAGCCGACCATCTTGTCCGGGATCCGGTGCGCCAGCCCGTTCCACACCGCGTGCAGCACGGCGGCCGTGAGCACGGCCAGCGGCACGGCCGATCCGATTTCTGACATGGCGAAGCTCCCCTCCCGTCAGCCTGCCGGATTTCCGGCGGCGCTGGAACTGGATTCCACGCTACCCTAGAGCCATGGAAGAACGTTCCGAATTTTTCACGCCCCTGGAATCCCAGCTGGCCGCGCAGATCCGGGCCAGGCTCGGCGAGCTGCGCGGCACCGAGGCGCGGGTCGCCCGGGTGGTGCTGGACCGGGGCGCCGAACTGGTGCACCTGAGCGTCAGCGACGTGGCGGCGCTGGCCGGGACGGCACCCTCCTCGGTGGTCCGGGCCTGCCAGCGGCTCGGCTTCCGCGGCTTCCAGGAGTTGAAGATCGCCGCGGCCCTGCACGCCCCGGCCGCCCCCGCCGCGGAACCGGCCGCGGACGCCGACGACCCGGCCGCCCGGGCCCTCGCCGACACCCTGCGCGCCGCCCGGGCCGCCCTGGAGGGCATCACCGCCACGCTCGGCCCGGACGACCTGCGGGCCGCCGCCGAACTGCTGGACGACGCCCCCCGGGTGCTGCTGGTCGGCACCGGGCTGTCCGGCGCCGTCGCTCTGGACATCGCCTACCGGCTGCGGGCGCTCGGCCTGGTGGTGGACGCCCCGGCCGACTCGATGACCGCCCAGCTGGTCGCCGCCGGGCTGCCGCCGGGCGCCGTCTGCCTGGCCGTCAGCCACACCGGCGCCACCCACAGCGTGGTGGCCGCCGCCCGGGCCGCCCGGGCGTCCGGGGCCGAGGTGCTGGCGCTCACCAGCTACGCCCGCTCGCCGCTCACCGAGACGGCGACCTGCGTCCTGGTCGCGGGCGGGCAGGACCTGGTCTTCGGCCTGGAGACCACCGCCAGCCGGCTGGCCCACCTGGCCGCCGTGGACGCGCTCGCCCAGACCCTGCTGGCGCTGCGCGGGCCCCGCGCGGAGCAGGCCCTGCGGCTCGCCGCCGACGTCTGCGCGGACTACGTGTACTGACCCCGGCGATCAGGACGGCTACGTGCTGGGCCGGTGGGCGCCCTCGATCCGGGCGCCGCGCACCACGACCATGGTCAGGCCCACCGCGACCAGCAGCTCCGCCCAGAAGAACGCCGCGTAGTCCAGCAGCGAGCCGATCGGCGGGCTGCCGGGCGCGGCGTTGCGCATGCCGACCAGCGCGAACAGGGTGGCCGCCATCCAGCTCAGGGCCGGCCAGACGATCCCGCGCCGCTGCCGGACGATCAGCCAGGCCGCCACCAGGACGGACAGCGCCAGCGCCCACATCGCCGCCATCATGAACCAGGCCAGGATGTAGGTGCTGCGCGAGCGGCTGATCTGCTCGGTGACGGCGATGCCGAGGCCGTCGGTCTCCTTCTCCCCCTGGGTGAAGGCGAAGAACGGGTCGGCCTCCTGGATCCCGATCGTCACCGGGACCGGCCGCCCCCCGACGGTGGCCCGGAAGCCGACCTGTGCGCGGTAGCCGTCGAAGGGGTAGTCGGTGACCCGCCCCTCGGCGAGGCTGAACGACACCGGGCTGGAGGGGATCGGCTGGCCGGCCGGGTACTTGAGCACGGTCTGCTCCAGCGAGGTGGTCTCCAGCGCCACGTCCTGCGCCGGGATCTGCTGGATGCCGGACGTCCCCAGGGCGCCGTGCGGCACCACCAGGATCTTGGCGGCGACGGTCTGGGCGGCCGCGTCGACCCGCTGGAGCACCACGTCGACCTCCAGGAAGTCCGACGGGTGGTCGACGCCCACCTCCTGGGCCCGACCGCGGGTGGAGCGCTCGTCGGAGTAGAGCACCAGGCCGGCGGCCACGAACAGCACGATCGCCACCAGCACGGCGTACGCCCGCCAGGGGCGGACCTTCGGCCGGGTGGCGCTCGTGGCGCGCACCCGGGCGTCGATGCGGACCTTGGGCCGGGCGGTCGGACGCAGGGGCCGGACGGCCCTGCGGTGCGGCGGCGTGCTCATCGACCTGCTCCCACGGTCGGCGGCGGCGGCACCTGCTGCCGCCCGTCCCGCCAGCGTCGGCACGCTACCACCTGCTCCGCAACCGGGGCGGGCCGCCCGGGGCCTCCCCGCGGACGCGGAAAACACGCTGGTCGGAGCCGCTGTGTAGGCTCATCCGTCATGGCGAGGGTGACACGGGACGATGTGGCGCGGGTGGCGGGGACGTCCACGGCGGTCGTGAGTTATGTGATCAACGACGGACCGCGTCCGGTGGCACCGGCCACCCGGGCGCGGGTGCTCGCGGCGGTGGAGGAGCTCGGCTACCGGCCCAACCGGGTCGCCCAGGCGATGGCCCGCCGCCGGACCGACCTGCTCGGCATGGTCGTGCCGGACGCCCGGCAGCCCTTCTTCGCCGGGCTCGCCCACGCCGTGGAGCAGGCCGCCACCGAGCACGGCCGGCTGCTACTGATCGGCAACTCCGACTACGCGGACGAGCGCGAGGCGCACTACATCCGGGCCTTCCTGGGGATGCAGGTGGACGGGCTGATCCTGGTCACCCAGGACCCGGCCGCCCCCGGGCTGAGCGGCTTCGACTCGGCCGACGGCACCCCGGTCGTGCTGCTGCACCACCGCACCGAGAGCGTCGACGGCGTGGCCGTGGTGGCCGACGACGAGGGCGGCGCCCGCGAGGTGGTCCGCCACCTGCTCGACCACGGCCACGCCGAGGTGCACTGCTTCGGCGGCACCCTGGCGCTCAGCCCGCTCGACCCGGTCACCGGGCGGACGGCCGGCTGGGCCGAGGCGCTGGCCGAGGCCGGGCTGTCCACCGACGGCCGGCTCACCCCGGCGCCCTTCGACCGGGTCCGGGCGCACGCCGAGGCGCTCACCCTGCTGAGCCGGCCCGACCGGCCGTCCGCCGTCTTCTGCGCGACGGACGACCAGGCGATCGGCCTGCTGCGGGCCGCCGACGACCTGGGCATCCGGGTGCCCGAGGAGCTCGCGGTGGCCGGGTTCGACGACATCGCGGAGGCGGTGATCGCCGGACCGGCGCTGACCACCGTCACCACCGCGCAGGACGAGATGGCCCGGGCCGCGGTGGACCTGGTGCTCGGCGGCCCGGAGCGCCGCGCCGCCGGGGCCCGGACCTTCCCGGCCCGGCTGGTGGTGCGGCGCTCCTGCGGCTGCCCGGCCGGCGATGCCGGGCAACAGCCCTAGACCACAGGTCAGTTGAGCTGGAAGGTGGCCTCGACCGGGTAGTGGTCGCTGGGCGCGTTGGTGTCCGGCTGCCCCGGCACCCAGCCGGCCTGGGGGTCGAAGTCGACCTTCACGTCGGACATCGAGCTCGGCACCGGGCGGCCCGGGGCGTTGAGGTAGCCGAGGTAGTCCAGGTCGTCCCGGTAGTCGGTCGGGAAGGTCTCCACGCCCGCCATGTACTGGCACCAGGAGGAGACCGGGCAGTCCATGGTGGTGCGGGTCTGGTTCGGGACGGTGGCCGGGGTGCCGAGCACGCCGTTGACCGCGTTCTGGGCGTTGGCGTAGTCGCCGCGGGCCTGGCCGTGGAAGTACTCGACGTTGAGGTCGCCGCCGATCAGCACCGGCGCGCCGCTGCCCACGATGCCGTCGACCCAGGCGCGGATCTCGGCGAGCTGGCCGAGCCGGGTGGACTGGGTGGTGTCGGTGGAGGTGTCGGCCTCGTCCGCCTGGAGGTGGGTGCCGACCACCCACGCGGTGCTGCCGTTCTTCTTCACCTGCACCAGCGCCGCGCCCTTGTTGGCGTGGTAGTCCCAGGTGCCGTAGGTGGAGTTGCTGAACACGTGGGCGTACTGGGCGGTGATCGGGTACTTGGAGAGGATCATCGTGCCGCCGTTGATGACGAACCACGAGCTGGAGCAGTTGCCGCTGACGCCCGTCCAGCCGCCGCCCGAGCAGGTCCCGCCGACCACCGGGGTGCGGTACGGGTAGAGGTCGGCGAGCTTGGCGTTGATGTCGGCGGTCGAGCTGTTGTTGAACTGCTCGTCCAGGACGACCACGTCGGCGTTGTGCTGCCGGACGATCTGCTCGATCACCGGGGTGCGGCGGGCGGCCTGCTCGTTCTGGGTACTGTCGACGATCGCGGTGCCGAGGTCGACGTTGAAGGCGAGGACGGACAGCGCGGTGGGGCTCGCCGCGGTGGTGGCGGAGGCGCTCGGGGCGGTGCCGCCGAGCAGCAGTGCGGCGGCGGCCGCCGAGGTGAGGGCGGTGGCCGTGCGGCGCGAGAGCATGGGCGTTCTCCTGGGGGTCCGTCAACCGGTGGGATCCGGGCGGGCCGGGGTGACCGGCCGCCGGTGATTGGCGGGGGAACGCTAGCTACTGCTCGGTACGTCGGGAAGAACGCCAGGCGATCAGTTGCGATCGCTCCTGTGGCGCTGAGATGTCTGTACAGCTCAGGGCCGTCGGCTGACAAGATGTCTGTACACCCTGGTACCCGCCGCCGGCCGGCCGGTGAACGGCCGTCAGCCGTCCGACAGTTCGTCCGCGAGCAGGTCCATCAGCAGGTTGTCGTGCCAGGTGCCGTCCGAGCCGCGCTCGTACTGGCGCATGGTGCCGACCGGGCGGAAGCCCACCTTGGTGTAGCAGCGGATGGCGGCCAGGTTGTCCGCGGCCGGGTCGATCACCAGCCGGTGGTAGTGGTGGTCGTGCACCAGGTGCCGGGCCAGGGTGCGCACGGCGTCCGTCCCCAGGCCCAGACCGTGCACCGAGGGGTCGAGGAAGATGTCCATCCCGGCGTGCCGGTACTCGTCGTCGTTCTCGGCGTACCACTGCACGGCGCCGACCACCCGGCCGCCCACGTCGATCGCGAAGGTCTCGGTCTCGGGGGCGTCCAAGTCCCGGGCGACCTCGTCGACCAGGTCGTCACCGCCCCGCCAGCGGGCGAACACCTCGGGCGTGCTGCGGATCGCCACCAGTGCCGGGATGTCGTCGGCGGTGGCCGGGCGGAGGGTGACCAGGGTGCCGTGCAGAATCGTCCCCATATGGGGCATGTTGGCACGGAAAGCCGCCCCTGGCCAGCGGTTTTCCAGGGCCTCGCCCGGCGCCGCGGCACGGGGCGGGCCGGGGCCGCGAGCCGGGCGGTCAGCCCGCGGCGGGCCGCTCCTGGTCGCCGAGCGGGCCCAGCCAGACGGCGGTGACGGCACTGACGTAGCGGGCGCCGCAGTGGTCGTCCGGGACGACCAGCTGCGGGCCGTCCGCGTCCAGCGGGGCGCCGTCCATGCTGGTGGCGAGCAGGATCCGGCGGCCGCCGAAGTCCGGGTCGATCTCGGCCCAGGAGACCACCGCCCGGTGGCCGTCCGCACCGACCACGTTGAGCAGGAAGCGCAGCCGCTGCTTGCGGCCGGAGAAGTCGATCCGGGGCCGGGCGGCGAGCAGGACGTCCAGCAGGGCCGGGCCCTCGTAGCCGTGCCGCTGCTCGCCCTCGGTCAGGCAGTCGAAGCTGACCTCGACCCGGTGCGCGGGAAGGGTGCGCAGCTGCTCGACGGTCAGCTCGGCCGGCTCGTCGAGGTGGCCGTGCAGCCGGACGGTGGGTGGTGCCGGGGTCACGCCTGGGCCGGTCCGGATCATGGCGCTCCTTCCTCCCGGGCCGCGCCACTGCGGCCCGGGAGGAGGACTACCCGAGGGGCAGCTCCGACATTCGCGGTTGCGGCGCTGAATGCCCTCATTCAGCGGCAGCTGAGATGACCGGGCGACGGTTCAGCTCGCAAGTGCGAGACCGGTCGCGGTGCACGCCGGAGGCCGCGGCGCCCGCCGGAGGAGAAGGACCGGCGCGCCCCGCACACCGATTCAAGCAACCCGGCAATCGGGCGGACCACTGGTTCCGCACACCGGTCACGGGGCCCTCGGCTGGATGATCCGACAAGAAGATTCGCGGTTGTTCAACTGGCATTTACGATGCACATGCGTCGACATTCCTCTCATCTGCGAGAGGAAGCGACGCGGCGCACCAGAGCGACACCCCTGGCGAGAGCGAGCGAAAGATGATCGTCGGCGACCTGCTGCACCTCGACGACCTGTCCATCCGGCTGGCCTGGGGCACCCCCGACCTGCTCGACCGCCCGGTCACCGGCGTCAGCTCCACCGACCTCCAGGACCCGGCCCGCTACCTCCAGCCCGGCGAACTCGTGCTCACCGGCCTGGTCTGGTGGCAGCCCGCCGACGCCTCCGGCGCGCTGCGCTTCGCCACCGCGCTGCGCAGCGCCGGGGTGGCCGCCCTGCTGGCCGGCGAGGGCACCCACGGCAGCATCCCGGACGGCCTGGCCGAGGCCTGCCGCACCCACGCCATCCCGCTGCTCGCGGTGCCCGCCGGGGTGAGCTTCCGGGCCGTCACCGACCGGGTCTACCTGCGGCTCTGGGGCGACCTGCGGGCGGGGGCGCAGGACACCGCGGCGATCCCGGAGACCGTCCGCAGCGAACTGCTCGACCTGGTCCGCACCGAGGCCGCGCCCGGCCAGGTGCTGGCCCGCGCGGTCGGCCGGCTCGGGCTGCCCGAGTGCTCGATCACCACCGCCGGCGGCCGCCCGGTGGCCGGCCCGCCCCAGCCCGCACCGGCCGCCGGTCGCGGCGGACCCGGGCTGCCGGTCGGCCCGCAGGACGGCTCCCCGTTCGACGGCTGGCGGCTGCGGGCCCACCCGCACACCCCCGCCGTGGAACCGGCGCTCCAGGGCCTCGCCGACCTGCTCGCCCCGCTCGCCGCCCGCGCCCGGGCCGCGGCCGGCACCCGGCGGCGGGCCGCCGGACGGCTGCTGGACGCGTTGGCCGACGACGCCGGACTCACCGAACCGCTCGCCGCCTGCGGGCTGGCCGAGACCGGCCCGCTGGTGGCGGTCACCGCGCGGATCGAGCCCGGCCGGGCCGGCGACGAGGCGCCGGTCGACTGGGCGGCGCACGCGCTGGCCGAGGCCCTGCACCCCCTGGACGCCCCGTACGCGGCCGGCACCGACCGCACCGGGCTCACCGCCGCACTGGTGGCCGCACCCGCCGAGCGGGTCGCCGAACGGCTGCGCCGGGCCCGGCCCGCCCTCCAGGCCCGGCTGACCGGCCGGCGCACCCTGCGGATCGGCGTCGGCCCGGCCGCCCCGGCCACCCCCCAGGCGCTGCGGGCGGCCCTGGTGCAGGCCCGGTACGTGCTGGCGGGCGCCCCCGGCCCGGTCGGCAGCACCGCCGAACTGGACTCCCTGGACGGGCTGTTGCGCGGCATCCCGCCCGAGGTGACGGCCGCCTTCCACGCCCGGCTGCTGGCCCCGCTGACCGCCCACGACGCCGAGAACGGCGTCTCGCTGCTCGGCACCCTGGCGGTGTTCCTCGACCATGACGGCTCCTGGGCGCGGACGGCCGAGCAGCTCCACATCCACGTCAACACCGTCCACTACCGGATCCGCCGGATCGAGGAGCTGACCGGCCGCAACCTGGCCCGCCTCCGCGACCGGACCGACCTGCGGGCGGCACTGCTGTGCGCGCCGGCGGCGGCCGTCCGGTGACCGCCCGGTGACCGCCGCCCGGTGACCGCCCGGTCGGCGAGCAGGGCCTGGACGGACGACAGGTAGGAAAAAGATTCTTCCCGGCCGATGTCGATCCGGCGCCGGCCCGATCGACGCAGGGGTGAGCGGCGGGGACCGGCCCCGCCCGCAGGACCGAGGAGTCACCATGCCGCGCTTCATGTCACTGATCCGGATCGACGAGAGCGCCCGGGGCGACTGGGAGCCCGACCCGGGGTTCGAGCAGCGGATGGGGGCCCTGTTCGAGGAGATCACCAGGGCCGGGGTGATGCTGGACACCGCCGGGCTGACCCCGACCGCCCAGGGCACCCGGGTGACCTGGGCCGACGGGAAGGTCGGCTACACCGACGGGCCGTTCACCGAGACCAAGGAGGTCATCGGCGGCTACGCGATCATGCAGTGCAAGGACAAGGCGGAGGCGCTGGAGTGGACCAGGCGCTTCCTGCAGACTCACCCGGCGCACTGGCAGGTTGAGGCGGAGGTCCGGCAGCTCGACGAGGCGCCGCGGCCCCCGCAGTAAGGGCGGTAGGGCAGTAAGGGCCGTAGCGACCGTGGCGCACGTTGCCTCCCGCTCCGCCGGCTGCTCTGATGGGTGGCCGTGACGGAGAGGGAGGCGACGGCGGTCGTCGAGGCGGCGTACCGGATCGAGTCCGCGCGGATCATCGCCGCGGCCGCGCGGATCGTCCGGGACGTCGGCCTGGCCGAGGAGTTGGCACAGGACGCGCTGGTGGCCGCGCTGGAGCAGTGGCCTCGCGACGGCGTGCCGGACAACCCGGGCGCCTGGCTGACGGCCACCGCCAAGCGGCGGGCGGTCGACCTGGTGCGCCGCCGGGAGGTCTACGCCCGCAAACTCGCCGAGGTGGGGCGGTCGCTGGAGGACGCGCCGGAGCCACCGGAGCCGTCCGGCCCGGACGACATCGACGACGACCTGCTGCGGCTGATCTTCACCGCCTGCCACCCGGTGCTGTCGGCGCAGGCGCGGATCGCGCTCACCCTGCGGCTGCTGGGCGGGCTGACCACCCCGGAGATCGCCCGCGCCTTCCTGGTGCCGGAGGCGACGGTGGCCCAGCGGATCGTCCGGGCGAAGCGGACGCTGGCGAAGGCGGGCGTGCCGTTCGAGGTGCCGTACGGCGAGGACCGGGCGCAGCGGCTGTCCTCGGTGCTGGAGGTCGTCTACCTGGTCTTCAACGAGGGCTACTCGGCCACCGCCGGGGACGACCTGCTGCGCCCGCAGCTGTGCGAGGACGCCCTGCGGCTGGCCCGGGTGCTGGCCGCGCTGGTGCCCGGGGAGCCGGAGGCGCACGGGCTGGCCGCGCTGCTGGAGTTCCAGGCCTCCCGGACGGCCGCCCGCACCGGCCCCGACGGGCGGCCGGTGCTGCTGGCCGAGCAGAACCGGGCGCGCTGGGACGGGCTGCTGATCCGGCGCGGCTTCGAGGCGTTCGGGCGGGCGGGCAGCGGGCCGTACTCGGTGCAGGCCGCGATCGCCGCCTGCCATGCCAGGGCGCGGCGGTACGAGGACACCGACTGGGCGACGATCGCCGCGCTGTACGAGCGGCTGCTGGTGCTGACGCCCTCACCGGTGGTGGCGCTGAACCGGGCGGTGGCCGTCTCGATGGCCCGGGGCCCGGCCGCCGCCCTGGAGCTGGTGGACGCCCTGGCGGCGGAGCCGGCGCTGCGCGACTACCACCTGCTGCCGAGCGTGCGGGGCGACCTGCTGGCCCGGCTGGGGCGGACGGCCCAGGCCCGGGCGGAGTTCGAGCGGGCGGCGGAGCTGACCCGCAACGAGCGGGAGCGGGAGCTGCTGCGGGAGCAGGCGGCCGCACTGGGCGACAGGCCCTAGCTAGGGGGTGTCGTCCTGGCGCAGGCGGGCGCTGACCGCGCCGAGGCCTTCGGCGAGGACGGCGAGCTGCTCGCGGGTGAGCACGTCGATCAGCAGCTCGCGCACCAGGGCGACGTGGCCGGGGGCGGCCTGGCGGAGCGTCTCCCGCCCCTGGTCGGTGAGTTCGGCGATGACGCCGCGCACGTCGCTGGGGCAGGAGCGGCGGCCGACCAGGCCCATCCGCTCCAGTTGGGTGACCTGGTAGGTCAGGCCGCTCTTGGAGGTGACCAGCTTGTCGGCGAGTTCGGTCATCCGCAGCGAGTCGCCGGGGGCGGCGGACAGGTGCACCAGGATCTCGTACTGCTGGTGCGAGAGGCCGGAGTCGTCCTTGAGCTGGCGCTCCAGCCGCCGGTTGAGCAGGTTGCTCGCGACGACGAAGCCCCGCCAGGCGGCCATCTCGTCCTGGTCGAGCCAGCGGGGTTCGTTCAGTGAGGACATGGGGTGAAGCCTACTCCTGTTGTTCAAATTCGAACGAAGGTGTACCGTCCCGGAGTAGAGGTTCAAATTTGAACTACCCACTCGTTCCCCTTGAGGAGGACACCTTGAGCACCGCGGCCCCCGAGCGCATGCCCGCCCTGTACCTCTCGCACGGCGCGCCGCCGCTCGCCGACGACCCGATCTGGCCGGGCCAGCTGGCCGCCTGGTCCGCCGACCTGCCCCGGCCCAAGGCCGTCCTGATGGTCTCCGCCCACTGGGAGGAGGCCCCGCTGGCCGTCGGCGCCGTCACCACCGTCCCGCTGGTCTACGACTTCTGGGGCTTCCCCGAGCACTACTACGCCGTCCGGTACGCCGCCCCCGGCGCCCCCGAGCTGGCCGAGCGCGTGCGCAAGCTGCTGCGCGCCCCCGGCACGCCCGTCCAGGACATCCCCGACCGCGGGCTCGACCACGGCGCGTACGTCCCGCTGGTGGAGATGTTCCCGGAGGCCGACGTCCCGGTGCTGCAGATCTCCCTCCCCACCCTGGACCCGCAGCGCCTGCTGGAGATCGGCCGCCGGCTCGCACCGCTGCGCGACGAGGGCGTGCTGATCATCGGCAGCGGCTTCTTCACCCACAACCTGCGGGCGCTCAACAGCGACGGCCGGACCAGCTCGGTGATGGCCGAGTTCGACGACTGGGGCAGGCGCGCCCTGGACGCCCAGGACCTGGACGCGCTGCTCGACTTCGAGCACAAGGCCCCGGCCGGGCGGCTCGCCCACCCGCGCACCGAGCACTTCGCGCCGCTGTTCGTGACCCTCGGCGCCGGCGAGGCCGACCTCGGCAGCCAGCGCAGCGTGATCGACGGGTTCTGGATGGGGCTGGCCAAGCGGTCGATCCAGCTGGGCTGAACGGGTGAGCCCGGCGCGCTACAGCGAGCAGCAGGTGAAGCGCTCGCCGATGTGCTCGGGCTGCTCGATCTCGTCCACCAGGGCGACCGCGTAGTCCGGCACCGAGATCCGGCTGTGGCCCCCGGCGTCCGTGAGCAGTTGCTCCAGGCCGGTCCGGTAACGGCCGGTCCGCTCCCCCGGGCCGATCTCCGCGGCCGGGCTGAGTACCGTCCAGCGGACGTCGGAGACGGTCCGGTAGTAGTCCAGCGCCTCGCCGTGGGCGTGCATGATCTGCAGGATCGGCTCCGGCAGGCCCGGGGTGTCCCAGACCCGCACGCCCGGGGCGGTCTCCAGGCTGCCCGCGCCGCCGACCGCGATCAGGCGGGGCGCGGCGCCGTCGGCGACCGCCCGCAGGCCCTCGACCAGCGAACGGGCGGCGGGCTCGATCAGCGCCAGGTGGCCCGGGCCGTCGCCGCCGCCGACGGCGCTCACCAGGACGTCCCGGCCGGCCGCCACCCGGGCCACGTCGGCCGGGTCCAGTACGTCGCCGCGCTCCACCCGGGCCGACGCGCCCCGGTAGCGCTCCGGCTCGCGGACCACGGCGGTGACCTCGTGCCCGCGGGCCGCCGCCTCCGCGACGACGGCGCTGCCGATGCCGCCATTGGCGCCGATCACGGCGATTTTGGCCATGGGGTACCTGCCCGGTGCTCGGAGGGTGGCCTCGCTTCTCACTGGCCTCAGACAGCTCGATTATCGGACGGAAGCGCGAACGGCCGCCCGCGCAGGCCCCGGTGGAACGGACCTCGGCGGGCGGCCGTACTGCGGGCGCGCCGGTGGTTCAGGACGCGCCGGTGGCGGTGCGCTCGGCCTGGCTGCGCTCGACGCACAGCTCGTTGCCCTCCGGGTCGGCCATGGTGACCCAGCCGGTGCCGTCCGGGCGGCGCTGGTCCGACACCACCGTGGCGCCCAGGGCGAGCAGGCGCTCGACCTCCTCGTCACGGCTGCGGTCCTGCGGCTGGAGGTCCAGGTGGACCCGGTTCTTCACCGTCTTGCCCTCGGGCACCCGGATGAACAGCAGATCGGCACCGGCGGAGATCACCACCGCCTCCGGGTCACCCGGGTTGTCGTCCTCGGCGAGGGTGCCGTCCAGCACCTTCGCCCAGAAGTCCGCGAGGGCGAACGGGTCCGCGCAGTCGATCGTCACATGACGTACCAGAGAAGCCATGGGCTCACTCTGGCCGGTGCCGTTCGGTCGTGTCCAGCCTTTTCCGGCAGTGCCGGTGCCCGTCCAGCGGGTACGACGGCGGGAAGGCCGGGACGACCTCCGCGAACGCGTAGCCGCTCTTCTCCGCGACCCGGCAGGAGGCGTCGTTGTCGCCCTCGTGCAGCAGCTCGATCCGGACCAGGCCGTCCGCGGCGAAGGCCTCGAAGGCCCAGACGGTGAGCGCCTCCACCGCGCGCGGGGCGACGCCCCGGCCGCGTGCCGCGGCCGCCGTCCAGTAGCCGACCTCGGCCCGCTCGCCGCCCGGGGTACCGCGCTTGAGCACCACGTTGCCGACCAGCTCGCCGGCTTCGAGGACGGCGAAGGCGTACCGGGTGCCGTTCGCCCGGCCCTCGTACTGCACGGCCAGCCAGTGCGCGGCACGCTCCGGGCCGTCCGGGTAGGTCCGGGTGTAGCGGCGCAGCGTCCCGTCCCGGTAGGCCTCGATCAGGGCCGGGGCGTCGGCGTCCTCGAAGGGGCGCAGCAGCAGGCCGTCCGCCGTCGGGAAGGTGGTCAGGGCCGGGTCGGGTCGGTGGTGGTTCATGGTGCTCTCCCCCTGGGTTCGGAACCGCTGCACGATCTCCCTGACGGACGGCCGGCCACCGCTCGACGGTTGCGGCTTGACCTTGACGCTGGCGGCAGGGTCGGAGAGTGCTCCCATGAGCGAACAGAACGAAGCGGGGACGGGTCGGGTCGTGGTGGTCACCGGGGCCGGGACGGGGATCGGGCGGGAGACCGCGCGGGCCTTCGCGGCCGAGGGCGCCCGGGTGGTGGCGGTCGGGCGGCGCCCCGGGCCGCTGGCGGAGACGGCGGCCGCGCACCCGGGGCTGATCGAGCCGCTGGTCGCGGACGTCACCGGCCCGGACGCCCCGGAGCGGATCGTCGGAACGGCCCTGGAGCGGTACGGGCGGCTCGACGTACTGGTGAACAACGCCGGCATCGTGCAGAACACCCAGCGCCTCGGCGACTTCCACCGGGCCGGGATCGAGACGCTGCTGGCCACCAACCTGGTCGCCCCGGTGCTGCTCGGGCAGGCCGCGCTGCCCGCACTGGCCGAGAGCCGGGGCGTGGTGGTCAACGTCAGCACCGCCGTCGGACAGCGCGGCTGGCCGACCAACTCGGTGTACGCGGCCGGCAAGGCGGCGCTGGAGACGATCACCCGCAGCTGGGCGGTCGAGCTGGCGCCGCGCGGCATCCGGGTGGTCGCGGTGGCGCCCGGGGCGATCGACACCCCGATCGGCGAGCACTCCGGTTTCAGCCCCGAGCTGTCGGCGGCGATCCTGGAGTGGCAGTTGGGGCTCACCCCGCTGGGCCGGATCGGGCGGCCCGCCGAGGTGGCCTGGGCGATCACCCAACTCGCCTCGCCGCAGGCCTCGTTCGTGACCGGCGTAGTGTTGTCCGTGGACGGGGGCGCGCTGGTGGCCTGAGGAACCGACGGACGGACGGGCGGGGCGGCGGTGCGGATCGGTGAACTGGCGCGGCGGACGGGCAGTACGGCCCGGGCCCTGCGGCACTACGAGCAGGCCGGGCTGATCGACTCCGAGCGGGCGGCCAACGGCTACCGGGAGTACCGGGATTCGGCCGTCCCGCGGGTCCGCAACATCCGCGCCCTGGTCGCCGCCGGGCTCACCATGGAGGACCTCCGGCCGATGCTCACCTGCCTGGACGGGGACGTCCTCGCCCGGCCGCCGTCCGAGCGGGTACTGGGGGTCGTCCGGGAGCGGCTGGCGGCGCTCGAACGCCGGATCGCCGCCCAGACCGAGGCCCGGGACCGGCTGCTGGCGGCGCTGACGACGGCCGAGCGGCTGCGTTCGAACGGGTGACACCCCCGATCGGGGGTGTGCAGCGGGCGCGCGGGATAGGACAGTGGGCGCATGCAGATTCCACTCTCCGTGCTGGACTTCCTCGACCGGGCCGAGCTGGTCTACGGCGACCGGGTCGGCATCGTCGACGAGCCGGTGCAACCGGCCGAATCCTGGGGCGAGCTGAGCTACCGGCGGATCGCCGGGCTCGCCCGGGCCCAGGCCGCCGGGCTGGACCGGCTCGGCGTCGGTCCGGGCGAGCGGGTCGCGATCGTCTCGCACAACTCGGCCCGGCTGCTCACCGCCTTCTTCGGGGTGAGCGGGTACGGCCGGGTGCTGGTACCGGTCAACTTCCGGCTGCGGGCCGAGGAGGTCGCGTACATCGTCGAACAGAGCGGTGCCTCCGTGCTGCTGGTCGACCCCGAACTCGCCGACGCGCTGCACGGGGTGGTGGCCAAGCACAAGTTCGTGCTCGGCGCGGACAGCGACGCGCTGCTGTACGACTTCGACCACGCGCCCCGCCGGTACGCGATCTCCGAGAACGACACCGCGACCATCAACTACACCAGCGGAACCACCGCCCGCCCCAAGGGGGTTCAGCTCACCCACCGCAACGTCTGGCTGAACGCGACGCTGATGGGCCTGCACTACGGCGCGAACGACCGGGACGTGTACCTGCACACCCTGCCGATGTTCCACGCCAACGGCTGGGGCCTGCCGTTCTCGCTCACCGGACTCGGCGCCCGGCACATCGTGCTGCGCAAGGTGGACGGCGCCGAGATCCTGCGCCGGGTCGAGCGGCACGGGGTGACCTTCCTGTCCGGCGCGCCCGCCGTGGTGCAGATGGTGCTGGACGCGGCCGCCGACTGGGACGGCCCCGTGCCCGGCCGGGACAGGGTGCGGATGATCGTGGCCGGCGCCCCGCCGCCGACCTCCGTGGTGCAGCAGGTCGAGGAGCAGCTGGGCTGGGAGTTCATGCAGCTCTACGGCCTGACCGAGACCGCGCCGATCGTCACCGTCAACCGCTCGCGCGCCGAGTGGGACGCCCTGCCGGCCGCCGAACGGGCCGAGAAGCTGGTGCAGGCCGGCGCGCCCGCGCTCGGCACCCAGCTGCGGGTCGACGCCCAGGGCGAGGTGCTGGTGCGCTCCAACACCGTGCTGGACGGGTACTGGCAGCAGCCGGAGGCGAGCGCCGAGGCACTGCGGGGCGAGTGGTTCCACACCGGCGACGGCGGCACCCTCACCGACGGCCAACTGTCCATCTCGGACCGGAAGAAGGACGTCATCATCAGCGGCGGGGAGAACGTCTCCTCGATCGAGGTGGAGGACTGCCTGTACGGCCACCCGGCGGTGGCCGAGGTCGCGGTGATCGGGGTGCCGCACGAGAAGTGGGGCGAGACGGTCAAGGCCCTGGTGGTGC
Source organism: Kitasatospora sp. NPDC056076 (assembly GCF_042266305.1). Lineage (NCBI taxonomy): Bacteria > Bacillati > Actinomycetota > Actinomycetes > Kitasatosporales > Streptomycetaceae > Kitasatospora > Kitasatospora sp. NPDC056076. The sequence continues at coordinate 66,425 of NZ_JBHJWG010000027.1, read as the reverse complement.
TCCGGGAGGACCGGGCGGCCGTCACCGAGGCGGAGTTGATCGCGCACTGCAAGCAGCGGCTGGCCGGCTACAAGTCGCCCACCTCGGTGGAGTTCCGCGCCGAACTGCCGCGCACGGCCACCGGGAAGCTGCAGAAGTTCCGGCTGCGCGAGCCGTACTGGAGCGGGCGGGAGCGCCAGGTCAACTGACGAGTCCGGTCGCTCTGGCCGCCAGGGCGAGTTCGGTCCGGTTGCGGACACCGAGCTTGTGCATCGCGGACTTGAGGTAGCCGGTCACGGTGTTGCAGGTCAGGCCCAGGTGGGCGGCGATCTCCGGATTGGTCCGGCCGGTCGCCGCCCAGCGCAGCACCTCGTGCTCGCGCCGGGTCAACGGCCGTGCGGGCGGCACCGGTTCGGGCTTCGTGCGGCTCCAGGCCGCCGCCCCGGCGAGCGCCCGGGCGGCCGTCGCCGCCAGCCGGCCGACGGCGGAGATCCGGACGTCCCCGAACGGGACGACGGTGCGCAGCGCGGCGTACACCACGCCGTGCACGGTGTCGCCGTCCAGCAGCGGGACGGTGAGCATCGCGTACAGGTCGTCGGCGGCCACGGCCGCGTCGTACTGGTGCGAAATGGTCGTGGCCGCACGGTAGTCGGGCACCCAGGTGGGCGCGCGCTCGGCGAGCGCCCGGCCGCCGAGGCCGAGGCCGGCCGGGACGGGCACGTCGTGCAGCAGGTCCGCCCGGGTGCCGGCCCAGTGGCGCAGCACCATGCCCTCGCTGCCGGGGCGGCGGCCGGGCAGCGGCTCGGGCACGCCGACCAGCCCGACGTCGGCGCCGCACTCGGCCACCACCCGGCGGGCGAGGTCTCCGAGCACCGCGCGGCGCACCAGCTCGGCGGCGCGGGCAGCGAGTTCGGGGTCGTCGGAGTCGTCGGAGTCGGCGGGGTGGTGGGAGTGGTGGGAGTGGTGGGGGCGCTCGGGGTGGTCCGGGCGCTCGGGGGCGCCGAACGGCACGGCAGTGAGGGGGTCCGCAGCCCTGGTCATCGCGGAATTGTCACACGCGGTGCGACCGGAGGCGAGAGTCCTGACGTGCGTGTTCCGTGGAGTGGCGGGCGTCGGCGCCGGTCGGGGCGTAGGGTGCGGCCGCGGGCTACCGACGAGTAGCAACCGCGCCGAGCGGAGGGAAGAGCCGATGACCGACCCCGACACCCCCGACACCCCGGGCACGCCGGGCGCCCCGGGCCACGTCCTGCACGGCCTGCTGGCCGACCTGCGGGCCGAGAGCGCCGTCCTGGACGGGCTGGTAGCCGGACTGTCGGCCGCGGACTGGGCCGCGCCCACCCCGGCCGAGGGCTGGACGGTCGCGCACCAGATCGCCCACCTGGCCTGGACCGACGACTGGACGGCACTGGCCACCCGCGACCCGGAGAGCTTCACCGCCTCGCTCGGCGGCCGCTTCACCCAGCTGCTGGCCGCCGGCGCCGACCCGGTCGAGGACGGCGCCCGGGAGGGTGCGGCCGCCGAACCCGCCGCCCTGCTCGCCCGCTGGCGGGCCGGGCGGTCGCAGGTACAGGCCGCCCTCGCCGCCGCCCCCGCCGACGTCCGGCTGCCCTGGTTCGGCCCGCCGATGAAGCCCGCCTCGATGGCCACCGCCCGACTGATGGAGACCTGGGCGCACGGCCAGGACGTGGCGGACGCGCTGGGCACGACCCGGGAACCCACCGACCGGCTGCGGCACATCGCCCACCTGGGCCTGCGCACCCTCGGCTTCGCCTTCGCGGCACACGGCCTGCCCGCGCCGCAGCGCCCGGTGCGCCTCGAACTGACCGCACCCGACGGGGGTTCCTGGGCCTTCGGCCCGACCGACGCGATGGACGTGGTGACCGGCCCGGCCCTGGACTTCTGCCTCCTGGTCACCCAGCGCCGCCACCGCGACGACCTCGCCCTGACCGCCACCGGCCCGATCGCCACCATCTGGCTGCCGATCGCCCAGACCTTCGCCGGCCCTCCCGGCAAGGGCCGGCAGCCCGGCGCCGGAGCCTGACCGGCCCGGAGCGGGTCCGCGCACAGACTGCACCGGACCGCGACCGCTACCACGTGCGGCACGACCGGAAGTTCGGGGACAGCATGCGCGTTCCCGAGCCGTTCGACTTCGAGCTGGAGCTGAGCGGGCTGGTGCGTTACCCGGACTGAGCGCGACCGGGCTGAGCACGACCGGGCGGACCGGGGCCTCAGAGGCCGATCCGGAGTGGGGTGAGGCGGGTGGCGATCAGGTTGGTGGCGCCGCGGTCGCGTTCGATGTGGCCGTGCACCAGGAGGCCGGCCCGGTCCAGGGCGGTGCGGCGCTGGGACTCCCAGACCGGGCGGTTGCAGATCACGTTGATCAGGCCGGTCTCGTCCTCCAGGCTGAGGAAGAGCACCCCGCCGGCCGTCGGCGGGCGCTGGCGGTGGGTGACCAGGCCGCCGACCACCACGGCCGTTCCCGGTGGCACGTCCGGGAGTTGGGCGGCGCTGAGCGCGCCACCGCGGTCCAGGTGGGCACGCAGGTGCTGGAGCGGGTGGCTGGTGGCGGAGGTGCCGGTGGCCCACAGGTCGGCGATGGTCTCCTCGACCGGGCTCATCCCGGGCAGTTCCGGCGCCTCGGTGCCGGGCGTGGTGCCGGGGAGCAGTTCGGCCGAGATCCCCGCGAACGCGCCTGCTGCCCACAGTGCCTGACGTCTCGTCAGGCCGAAGCAGTCGAAGGCCCCGGCCGTCGCCAGCGCCTCCAGGGCGGGCGCGGGCAGACCGGTGCGGCGGGCGAAGTCCTCCAGGTCGGCGTACGGCTGCCCGGCCGCGATCAGCTCGGCCTGCGGGGTGCCGATGCCGCGCACCGTCTCCAGGCCGAGCCGGATGGCCGGTTGGGGCCGGCCGGCGGTCAGCGGCGGCGCGGGGGTCGGGCCCCGGTACGGCTCCAGGGTGGGGCGCGGCCCGCTGGCGTTGACGTCCACCCCGCGCACCCGTACGCCGTGCCGGCGGACGTCCGCGACCAGGCTGAGCGGCGAGTAGAAGCCCATCGGCTGGTTGGCCAGCAGGGCGCAGGTGAAGGCCGCCGGGAAGTGGTGCTTGAGCCAGGCGCTGGCGTACACCAGGTAGGCGAAGCTGATCGCGTGCGACTCCGGGAAGCCGTAGTTGGAGAAGGCCTCGATCTTGCCGTAGACGTCCTCGGCGACCTCGGCCGGGATGCCGCGCTCGGCCATCCCGGTGAGCAGCCGGTCGCGCAGCCGGGCGACCCGCTCGTACGAGCGCTTGGCGCCCATCGCCTGGCGCAGCCGGTCGGCCTCGGCGGGCGTGAACCCGGCGCAGTCGATGGCGAGTTGCATCATCTGCTCCTGGAACAGCGGCACCCCGAGGGTCTTGCCGAGGGCGTTCTCCATCAGCGGGTGCGGGCAGCCGGGCGGCTCCGCCCCGGCGCGGCGGCGCAGGTACGGGTGGACGGAGCCGCCCTGGATCGGGCCGGGGCGGATCAGCGCGACCTCGACCACCAGGTCGTAGAAGTGGTCCGGCTTGAGCCGGGGCAGGGTGGCCATCTGCGCCCGGGACTCGACCTGGAAGACGCCCACGGTGTCGGCGCGGCGCAGCATCGCGTACACGCCCTCGTCGTCGCCCGGGATGCCGGCCAGGTCGTAGCGCAGGCCGTGGTGGAGCGCGATCAGGTCGCAGGCGTCGTGCAGCGCGGCGAGCATGCCGAGGCCGAGCAGGTCGATCTTCACCAGCCCGGCGCCCGCGGTGGACTCCTTGTCCCACTGGAGGACGGAGCGCCCGGGCATCCGGGCCCACTCGGTCGGGCAGATCTCCCCGATCGGCTCCCTGGTGAGCACCATGCCGCCCGAGTGGATGCCCAGGTGGCGCGGCAGGCCGTGGAGTTGGGCGGCGAGCGAGAGCACGTCGGCGGGGATGACGGCGTCCGCGCCGGGGGCGGAACGGAAGTCGGTCTGCCGGCTGAAGGCGTCCACCTGCCCCTGCGGGTAGCCGAGCACCCGGGCGGCGTCGCGGATCGCCAGCCGGGGGCGGTAGGTGATCACGTTGGCGACCTGGGCGGCGTGCTCGCGCCCGTAGCGGCGGTAGACGTACTGGATGACCTCCTCGCGGCGGCGGTTCTCGATGTCCAGGTCGATGTCGGGCGGGCCGTCCCGGGCGGTGGACAGGAAGCGCTCGAACAGCAGCTTGTAGTGGACCGGGTCGACGGCGGTGATCCCGAGGGCGTAGCAGACCGCCGAGTTGGCGGCCGAACCGCGGCCCTGGCACCAGATGTCCTGGCTCCGGCAGAAGTCCACGATGTCGTGGACGATCAGGAAGTAGCCGGCCAGGTCGAGGTCCTCGATCACGTCCAGCTCCTTGGCGAGCTGGCGGCGGGCGGCGGCGTTGCCGGGACCGAAGCGGGCCGGGCCGCCGGCCGCGACCAGGGCGCGCAGGTGGCCGATCTCGGTCTCCCCCTCGGGGACGGGGTAGCCGGGCAGCTCCGGGTCCAGCTTGGCGAAGTCGAAGGCGCAGGCCCGGCCGAGTTCGGCGGTGGCCCGCCGCACGCCGGGGAAGCGGGCCAGCCGGGCCGCCATCTCCCGGCCCGAGCGCAGGTGCGCGGTGCCGGAGGCCCTCGTCCAGCCGGCCGCCTCCTGGAGGGTGCGGCGCCCGTGCAGGGCCGCCAGGCTCTGGGCGAGCCGGCCCTGGGCGGGGCCGGCATGGTGGGCGTTGGTGGAGGCGACGACGGGCAGTCGCAGTTCTCCGGCGAGCGCGGCGAGGGCGTCGTTGCGCCGGTCGTCGCCGGGCAGCCACTGGTCGATCAGCTCGACGTACACGTTCTCGCGGCCGAACGCCTCGGTGAGGGTGCGCAGTCGCTGCTCCGCCCCGCCGGTCGCGAGGGCCGCCGGGACCCGGCCGAGGCGGCAGCCGGTGAGCACCGCCCAGTGGCCGTCGTGCGCCTCGGCGAGCGCGGCGAAGTCGTACGCCGGACGGCCCTTGGCACCGCCGGCCAGCTGGGCGGCGGCGATCGCGGCGGAGAGACGGCGGTAGCCGGCCGGGTCGCGGGCCAGGACGAGCAGGTGCTCGACGTCCTCGGCACCCGCACCCCTCGCGTCGTGACGGATCGTCAGTTCGGCGCCGAAGACGGTGGCCACGCCCGTCCCCCGGGCCGCCTCGGCGAGCCGGACCGCTCCGTACAGGCCGTCGTGGTCGGTGATCGCCAGGGTCTCCACGCCCAGCCGGGCCGCCTCGGCGACCAGGTCCTCCGGGTCGCTGGCGCCGTCCAGGAAGCTGAAGGCGGAGTGGACGTGCAGTTCGGCCCAGGGTTCGGCAGGGGGTTCCTCGGTGGGGGGTTCGGTGGGAGCTTCCTCGGTGGGGGTCTCTTCGGTGGGGGTCTCCGAGGTGGGGGCTTCCTCGGTGGGGCGGCGCAGCGGGACGACCGTGCGGTCCGGCGCGGCGCCGGCCAGCCGGCGGTGCAGTTCGCTCCAGGGGACGGTGGGGTGACTGGTGAAGCCCATCGGGGTTGCCTTCGTCGTTCTCGTTCTGGTCCTGCCCCCCTGCCCCCTTGCCGCGGGCCTTCGGGCCGCTAGTCGTAGCCGGCCTCCAGGTACCACGCACCCCCCTCCACGGTGAGCAGCAGCGCCCGGCCGCCGTCCACCACCACCTGGAACCGCGCCCGGCGGCGGGCGAGCGACTGGTCCCACCAGTACTCGACCGCCGGCCAGGGCCCGGTCCAGGCCGCCACCCGCTCCTCCCGGCCCCGGGCCACGACCAGGGCCGGGCGGCCCGACACCCCCGCCCGGCCGTCCACCGTGACCGGTCGGCCGGCCTCGTCCAGCACCCGGACCGGCGCCGGCTCGCGCAGCACCACGGCCGGCCAGAGGTCCGCCGACCGCTCCGCCAGCCGCCCCGGCCAGGGCGCGTCCGCCGCGGCCGCCGCCTCGTACGGCTCGCCCCACGGCACCCGGACCTGCTGCTCGCCCGGACCACGCCCGCCCGACGGCTCGATCCGGCGCAACCCGGCGTGCCCGAGCACCGCCTGCACCCGGGCCACCGCGCGCTCCACCCGGTCGTCCGCGACGGCCTGACCCCACAGGGCGAGCTGGCGGCCCTGGTCCGGGGAGAGGCCGTCGGGGGCGAGGCGGAGCAGGGCGAAGCCCTCCTCGCCCCCGGGGCTGCCGGGGCCGTCGGGGCTGCCCTGGCCGTCGGTGTTGCCGATACTGCCGGGGCCGCTGGTGAAGGTGCCCATGCCCTGCCAGGCCTGGAGCTGCCAGCGGACCCGTTCGGCCAGGGCCGTCGCCGACAGCCGGCCCTCGTGCCGCCACAGTCGGGAGACCGTCCGGCCGTCCGCGCAGGCCACCTCGACCGCCACCCGGCGGCAGGTCAGCCCGGCTCCGGCCAGCCGCCGGTGCAGCTGCTCGGCCAGCGTGCGGGCGACGAACACCAGCGGCTCGGTCGACGGCTCCGGCGGGTCGAAGCGCTGCTCGACGGCGAGGTCCGGCTCCTCGCCGCGCGGCACCAGCGGGCGCGGCTGCAGGCCGCGGGCCAGCCGGTGCGCGACCGTCCCGGTCGGGCCGAAGCGGTCCGCGACCGCCTCGGGCGGCAGCGCGGCGAAGGCCCCGACGGTGGGCAGGCCGAGCCGCCCCAGCAGCTCGGCCAGCGTCTCGTCACCCAGCGTGGCCACCGGGTAGGGGGCGAGGAACTCCGCCGTACGACCGGCGGGCACCAGCACCCCGGCGCGGGCAGCGAGCACGGCGGCGAACAGGCCGTCGGCCACGCCGATCCGGGCGTGGGGGGCGGTGGGTTCGGCGGTGGGTACGGCGGTGGGTCCGGTGACAGGTGCGGCGGTGGGTACGGCGGTGGGTACGGCGGTGGGTCCGGCGGTGGGTCCGGCGGTGGGTCCGGTGACAGGTATGGCGGGCGGGCCTGGGGTGGCGGGCGCGGTGGGCACTGCCACCGCGCCGGGGACGGCGTCCGGGACGGGCGGTCGCCCGAGGGCGTCCGCCACCGCCGCGCCGACCAGGGCCGCGAGCGCCTCCTCGCCGCCGAAGTAGCGGCCCGGGCCCTTCACCGGAATGGCGCACAGACCCGGGCGGATCACCTCCACCCGGGGCGTGAACGCCTCCACCGCCGCGACCACCGGCTCGAAGCGGCGGGTCTCCGCCTCCGGGTCGCGGTCGCGCAGCTCCAGTTCCGGGCAGAGCCGCTGGGCCAGCTTGAGCCGCTGCCCCTGCCGCACCCCGGCAGCCCGGGCGCCCGCGGAGCAGGCGAGGATCCGGCCGGCCTCGGTCACGGCCACCGGGTCGTCACCGGTGACGGCCACCACCGGCCAGTCCGGGCACCAGACCACCAGGACCCTGGGGGTCCGGTCGCCGTCGGGCGTCGTCGGCATGTCACACCACCGCCGCCACGAGCGGAGCCGCCACGGAAACGGCAGGGACGACGGCGGGGACGGCCGCGGGGCCCGGGGGAACGGCGAGGGGCTGCGGCTGCTCCCGGACCGGGCGCACCGCGCCGTGCTCGTCCGGCAGCCAGAGCCGGGCCGTCCGGCCGCGCACCGCCGAACCGCGCCCCTCGGCCACCACCTCCACCTGACGCCCGGCGAGCTGCCCGTGGCCGTCCCCCAGCCCGAACCAGCGCCCGGACCGCACCCCCAGCCGCAGCACCGCCCCCGGCCACGGCCCGGCCACCAGCAGCACGCAGCCGGTGCGCCGCAGCACGGCGGCCAGACGGGCGGCCAGCTTCGGGGGCACCGGCCCGTCCGGGCGCAGCATGATCAGTTCGACCGCGCCGGCCAGCACCGACACCACCTCGGGCCAGTGCCGCCCCGGGTCGTCGGCGACCAGCAGGCGGCGCAGGTCCAGGCCGTACCCCTCGGCGGCGGCGAGGCCCAGCTCCGGCAGCCCGACCGCGGCCGCCCAGCCGCCCCCGGTCTCCCGGACCCCGGCGGCCAGCGCGAGCAGCAGTCCGGCGTCCCCGCCCGCCACCGACACCGCCGTCCCGCGCCGCAGTCCGCCGTCCGGCAGTACCTCGCGCAGGGCGGGCACCACGGGCACCAGTCCGCGCCCGGCCGTCTGCCCAGCCGTCAACCCGTCCGTCAACCCGTCCGTCAACCCGTCCGTCCGCACGCTCTCGGACGCGGGCACGGCAGCCGGGAGCGCCACCGGCCGCAGCACGGGGCGTGCGGGCTGCTGTTCGACGGTGGATTCGAAAGAAGGTTCGAAAACGGGCACAGCCCCAGGATCGAACATCCGTTCGCAAAGATTCAAGTCCACCCCACCACCCCCATTCGTCACGCTCCGTGTCGGATGCGCCGAATGCCGGAGCCCCCTTGGCTCTTTCAGGTGACCGACAACCCTTTTTTCCTTGACAAATTTTTTTGTCGGTCGGATGCTGGAGGGGTGCTGGACGTCGCTGTGATCGAAGAACCCGCCGCGGCCGAGGCCTCCCTGGACCCGATCCGGTCCCGGATCCTCGCCGCCCTCGCCGAGCCCGGCTCGGCCGCCATGCTGGCCATCCGGCTGGAACTGCCCCGGCAGAAGGTCAACTACCACCTGAAAGAACTGGAACGGCACGGACTCGTCGAACTCGCCGAGGAACGACGCAAGGGCAACGTCACCGAACGGGTGTACCGCGCCACCGCCGCCTCCTACGTGATCTCCCCCAGCGTCCTGGCCGCCGTGAGCCCCGACCCCTCCCGCTCCCCCGACCAGCTCTCCGCCCGCTGGCTGCTCGCCCTGGGCTCCCGGCTGGTGCAGGAGGTCGGGGCCCTGCTCACCGGCGCCTCCCGCGCCGGGCGCCGGGTCGCCTCCTTCGGCATCGACGCCCAGGTGCGGTTCGCCTCCGCCGCCGACCGGACGGCCTTCGCCGAGGAACTGTCCCTGGCCGTGGCCACCCTGGTCAGCCGCTACCACGACGAGTCCGCCCCCGGGGGCCGCAGCCACCGGGTGGTCGTCGGACTCCACCAGATCCCCTCGGCACCGCAACCCGAGGACGACCGACCGCAACCCGCGGACACCCGACCGCAGCCCACGGACACCCGACCGCGGCCCGAGGCCGACCAGGAGAACCGGACATGACCCACCCCTTCGAGATCGAACTGGAGACGACCCTCCCGGCGAGCCCGGAACAGGTCTGGGAGGCCATCGCCACCGGACCGGGCCTCGACTCCTGGTTCATGGGCCGCAACGAACTCGATCCGCGCGAGGGCGGAACCGCCGGCATGGAGATCGGCGGCCACCGCACGGAGGCGGTGGTCACCGCCCACGAGCCCGGCAAGCGCCTGGCCACCCGCACCGCCACCGCCGAGGACGGCCGGTTCATGGCCTTCGAGTACCTGATCGAGGGCCGGGACGGCGGCAGCACCGTGCTCCGCGTCGTCCACAGCGGCCTGCTCGGCGACGACTGGCAGGACGAGTACGACGCGCTGCGCCGCGGCTGGCCGTTCCACCTGCACACGCTCCGCGAGTACCTCACCCACTTCCCCGGCCGCACCGGCACCCCGGTCTTCGCCGCGGCGCCCGGAGGCGGACGCCCGGACCCGGAGGTCCGCGGCCTGCTCGCCGACGCCCTGTCACTGCCGCTCCCGGTCACCGTGGGTGCCCGGGCCCACGCCGAACCGGCCGAACCGGCCGAACCGCCCGCACTGGACGGGGAGGTGGTCTGGGCGGACGACGAACGCTTCGAACTCCGCACCGCCGACGGGCTCTACACCTTCCACCACGGCGCGGGGACGGTGCTGATGTTCCACCACCTCTTCGGGCCCGCGACGGACGGGGCCGAAGCCGCCTGGCAGCGATGGCTGGCCGGGCTCCTCGCCTGACCGACGCGCACGCATCGCCCGTCCGACGTGCGCAGAGCCACGAGAACCGCAGTCCCGAGAGCCGCAGTCCCACAAGAACCGCAGAGCCACGAGAACCGAGGAACCACCCATGCGCACCCTGATCAGCACCGCCTTCGTCTCGCTCGACGGCGTCGTCGAGGCCCCCGGCGGCGAACCCGGCTACCGGAACTCCGGATGGACCTTCAAGGACGTCGAGTTCGTCCCCGAGGCCTACGAGATCAAGGGACAGGAGCAGGAGGAGGCCACCGCGATGCTGCTGGGCCGGGTCAGCTACCAGGCGTTCAGCCCGGTGTGGCCGGACATGCCGGAGTTCGCCCGCTACAAGACGCTGCCGAAGTACGTCGTCTCCACCACCCTCACCGAGGACGACCTGGTGTCGAACTGGGGCGAGACCACCATCCTGCGCTCGGTCGACCAGGTCGCGGCCCTCAAGGAGACCGAGGGCGGGCCGATCATCCTGCACGGCAGCGCCGCCCTCAACCACAGCCTCTCGGACGCCGGCCTGATCGACCGCTACCACCTGCTCGTCTACCCACTGCTGCTCGGCGCGGGCAAGCGCCTGTTCAGCGCCACGGACAAGGACGCCCAGAAGCTGGAGCTGGTCGAGCACCAGGTCTACGGCAACGGCCTGCAGAAGCAGATCTTCGACGTCGTACGCTGACCGGCGTTCCCGCCGCGCGTTCCCGGCGTTCCCGGCGTGCGTTCCCGGCATGCGTTCCCGGCGCCCGGGCCTGTTGCGGACCGCCGGGGACACGGATACTCGACCCATGGGACTCCTCGTCTTCGTCACCCTGCCCGGGCTGGTGGTGCTGCTCACCGTGCTGGCCCTGGTCGACCAGTTGCTGCTGCGCGCCGGACGGGCCGGGCTGCTGCCCTGGCGGACCCCGGCGCGACAGGGCCAGATCTCCGCCACCGGCTTCGAGCAGCTGCACGCCAGCTTCTCGGCGGGCAAGCAGCACGAGCTCAAGGAGCGGCAGTCCTCGCTGATGCAGCGCGACGACGACGAGAACGGCGCACCGCGCAACCCCACCGGGGTGGACCTCGCCCGGGGCACGGCGGTGATCCGGCGGGGCTGACCGGGCAGAAGGGCTGACGTCCCGTCACGCTTGAACCGGTCGGTCTTAAACCGGTGGACAGGCTCCCGGCCGTCACCAGACTGATCCCATGACGGCGAACGACGACAAGAACGACCTGCGGATCTACGTCCAGGACGCCCGCGACGCCCTGCTGTGGAAGCTGGACGGCCTCTCCGAGTACGACCTCCGGCGACCGCTCACACCCACCGGCACCAACCTCCTGGGGCTGGTCAAGCACGTCACCGGGGCCGAGGCGCTGTACCTCGGCGAGACCTTCGGGCGCCCCTTCCCCGAACCGACCCCGCTGTGGTTCGTCGGCACCGACGAGCCGAACGGCGACCTGTGGGCCCGGGCCGAAGAGAGCACCGAGGAGGTCCTCGGGCGCTACCGCCGGGTCTGGGCGCACTCGGACGCCACCATCGAGGCACTGCCGCTGGACGCCGTCGGCCGGCTCCCGTTCGGCGACCGCCCGCAGCAGACCCTGCACCGGGTACTCGTCCACCTGATCGCCGAGACCCACCGGCACGCCGGCCACGCCGATCTGGTCCGCGAACTCATCGACGGCGCCACCGGCCAGCGGTCCGACGGCGCCAACACGGCCCCCGGCGACGCCTCGTGGTGGCGGGCCCACCACGACCGGGTGGAGCAGGCGGCCCGACGGGCCGGCGGACTCGCTTGAGCCCGGGGGCGGGAGTGGGAGCGGGGACAGGGACGGGGACGGGGGCGGACACGGGGCGGGGCGTCAGGACGTCCGTACGGTGCGCGCAGTGCGGGGGCGCCGCCGTCCGGAGCATCGGGCAGTTCCTGCACCAGGGGCGGGAGTTGTGGTGGGACGCCGAGCTGCACTGCCCGCCCTGCGACCTGCACCTGTGCGAGCACGCGGGCCCGGAGGCGATGCCGACGGACGTCCGAGCGGCGCTGCTGGCCGCCCACGGTCCGGCCCGACTGCGGCTCTCCGGTCCGCCCGACGATCCGCTCGGGGATCCGCCCGGGGATCCGGTGGCGGCCCTGCGGGTGCTGCGGGACGGGGCCGGGGTCACGCTCCGCGAGGCTCGCGAACTGCTCGACGAGCTGCGGGAGTTCGGGATGAGTGGGACGGCCGTCGAGATGGCGTGGTGGCAGGTGCGGCTGGCTGAGCGGGGTGTCGCGGCGGAGGTCGAGGAGGGCTTCGGGCGGGCGTACCGCTATGTGGGGCCACCGGAGTTGTACCCGTCGGGGCCGCGGTCGGCGGAGTTGCGGCCAGCGGGGATGCAGCCGTCGGAGTTGCGGCCGTAGGCCCCCGGGAATCCGGGCGGCCGACCCGTACGCGCCGAGGGCGAGTTCGCCGCCTGGACGGGCGGGCGGTGCGGCATCGTCCGGGAGGGGCACCACGTCTGCGTCTTCTGCGACGCGGACCTGCCGGAGCGGTGGAACGTGGACGAGGTGGTGCACCCGTAGGCACCGGCACGAAGGGGTGGGTGCGGACTCGCAGCTTCGAGGGGGCGGGCCCGGGGGCCGGCTGCCGGCCGGGGAAACCGCCGTGGCGCTGTCAGGTCGGCCCGCTAGGGTCGGGTGGAACAGGGGGCGGAACGGGGAAGGGCGGGGCACGTGGAGTGTGTGCGGGTGGCCGGGGTGCCGGGTGGCGTGGTGCACGAGGGGAGCCGGGAGTTCCTGGTGCGGGAGGGGCTGCCGGCGGCCGGGGCGTTCCTGGACTTCCGGGTGCTCGGCGGCGGCTCGCTGAAGGCCTTCCCGACCGCCGGCGCGGAGCGGCTCTTCATCCTCGGGGAGACGGACTACTGCACCCCCTTCGCCCCCGTCGGCGATCTGGTACTGCTGGACGGGACCACCGGCGAGGTACTCCTCGGCAATGGCGGCCCCCAACGGGACCTGCTGGCCTCCGACCTGCCCGCGCTGGCCGCGCTGGTACGGGAGGTGGAGGCCGTGGGCGAAGCGGCCCGGCGCCCGGAGGCGCTGGACGGACGGCGCGGGCCCGCGGTGGTGGCCGAGGTGACGGCCGGTGCCGAGCGGCGGATGCGGGAGATCGACCCCGGGCTGTTCGGGCGCGACGCCACGCCCGCGCACTGGGGTACGGCCCTGCTGGTCCGCGCACTGGGCTGGGGCGCGCTGCCCGGCGGCCCGGGCGGCCCCGCGTACCGGGTCGGCACCGAACTGGTCGCCGAGCTCGCGGCGCTGACCGACGAGGACGGCGGGGCGGGCCGGGTGCACCGGTTCCGGCCGGAGTCGCTGCCCGCCGCGCTCACCCACGAGCCGACCCGCCGACTGCTGACCGAGATCGGCCTGCCGCTCGGCGGCGCGATGTTCGGGGTGTGCGAGGAGCCGCTGGTCACCATGGCGGAGGCGTACCCCGAGTACTTCGACGGCGAGGAGGAACGCCCGTACCAGCGGGACTACCTCGCGCTCGGGGACTGGCCGTCCGACCTCACCATCGCCCTGGACGGCGCCACTGGGCGGCTCGAACTGCCCGACTGGTACGACGACGGGCAGCCCGAGGCCTACCTCAACCGCGACCTGACCGCCCTGCTCTACGCCCTGTGGACGTACGAGCGGCTGCGCGCCGAGTGGGAGCGCTGGGAGCACGGTCGGGAACGCGGCGGCGAGCACGGCCGCGAGCACGGTGGCGAGCACGGCCGGGGTCGGGACACCTGGGCGGTGTTCGACCCGCAGTCGCTGCTGAGCACCGTGGTGGACCGGCTGGTCGAGGGCGTCGACCCGGAGGCCTTCGCCTCGCCCGGGCGGTCCTGGCGGCTGCTCGCGGAGGACGGGCACCTGGGCGGGCTGCTCGGCTGAACGCCGGGGGGACGCTCCTCCCTCGGCCGGCGCCGCCGCGCCGGTACGCTGCCCCGGTGACGAACATCCGTACGGCGGCCGGGCGAAGACGGGTGGTGCTCCTCGGCATCGGCGCCGGCCTCTCCCTCACCTCGGCGGGCGCGCTGTACGCCCTGCTGTACGTGCGGTCGCTGGACTACGGGGAGCGCTGCGAGCGCGGCCTGGTATCGGGCGGCGGTCGGCTGCTGGAGACGGGCGCCTCCTGGCTCCCGCCGGACGCCTGGTGCCGGTTCGAGGACCGGAGCCTGTCCACCACGCCGTTCTGGGCGCTGCTGCTGTTCTACGCGTTGCTGACCGTGGTGGTCTGGTCGGTCATCGCGCTGGTGCACACCGTCCGTCCACGTCCGGACCCGGGGCTGGACTGGCAGCCGAGGCACGGTACCGGGCCGGGCTGGTAGGCGCGCAGGTGGTTGTGCCGGCGGCGCCGGTGGGGGTGGTACGGGTGCCGGTGGGGGCGGTGGCGGTGCGGGTGGCCGTGCTCACCGGTGCTGCGGGCGGTCGGCGGCGGGTGCGCAGCGGGGACAGGTAGACCGGCAGGAAGGCCGTCGCGAGGACGGCCCCGCCGAGCCAGAGCGTGGTGCGCAGGCCGAGGAGTTCGCCGAGCAGCCCGGAGAGCGCGGAGCCGATCGCGAGCGCGCCGAAGAGCAGGAAACGGAAAGTGGCGTTCATCCGGCCGAGCAGGTGGTCCGAGGTCATCCGCTGACGCAGGCTCACCCCGAGCACGTTGTCCATGCCGGTCTTGAGCGAGACCAGCAGCCAGCCCGCCCCGGCCAGGAACAGCCACGGCCCGCCGACGATCATCGGCACCAGCAGTCCGGCGGGCGCCAGGCACAGACCCGCCAGGGCGAGGGTGCGACCGTCACCGAACCGGGCCGAGACCGGGCGGGCGCAGCGCGAACCGAGCAGGATGCCGACCCCGCCGACCGCCCAGAACAGGCCCAACGCCCAGGCCGGGAGGTTCAGTTCACGGACGAACAGCACCGGGAGCAGGGTGTTGACCAGTTGCGAGCCGAGGTTGTTGAGGGAGGCGGTGGCGGCCAGGGCCCGCAGCTCCGGGTTGCCGAGGACGTGCCTCAGGCCCTCGGCGATCTGCGCGCCGAGGCCGGGGACGGGGACGGGGATACCGGGGCGGGTGGCGGTGTCGGGGTGGGCGGCCGTGGGGACGTCATCGGCGGGGATGTCGGCGGGGGTGCGGCGCAGCGCGGTGAGCCGCAGGGCGGAGCCGAGGTGGCTGAGCGCGGTCACCGCGATCGCCAGTGGCGCGGTGAGCAACTGGACCAGCATCCCGCCCGCACCGCGTCCGGCGACGTTGCCGACCGCCATCAGCCCGACCACGGCGGAGTTCGCGTCCACCAGATGCTCCCGGCCGACCAGCCCTGGTAGCACGCTCTGCGAGCCGACGTCGAAGAAGACCGTGGCACCGCCGGTGAGCAGCGCGACCGCGTACAGCTGCCCGAGGGTGAGCCCGCCGAGCCACCAGGCCAGCGGGACGGAGGCGTAGAGCGCGGCCTTCACCAGGTCGGCCACGATCAGGACGCGACGGTGGTGCATCCGGTCGACCCAGGCACCGGCGGGCAGCCCGATCAGCAGGAAGGCGAGGGTACTCAGGGTGGCGAGCAGACCGGCCTGGCCGGGGCCCGCGCCGAGGGCCTCGACGGCGACCAGGGGGACGGCGACGTAGCCGACGTTGGTGCCGAGTTGGGTGAGAGCGGTGGCGGTGAAGAGGGTGCGGAAGTCGGGGATCCGCCAAAGGGAGTCGGGGCGCATGGTCCGTTCAGTCACGTGCGAGGTCCGGGAGGACGGGGGTGGGGTCCGGGAGGACGGGGGCAGGGGCGGGCTTCGGCCGGTGCTTCACGAGGAACACCCCGGCCAGGACGACGGCCATCCCGACCACCGCCCGTGCGGTCAGCTGCTCACCGAGGAACAGGGCGCCGAGCGCGGTGGACACGACCGGCAGCAGGTAGCCGACGGTGGCGGCACCGGTCGGGCCTTCGGTGGCGATCAGGCGGTAGTTGAGGTGGAAGGTCAGCCCGGTGCAGGCGATGCCGAGGACGGTGACGGCGGCCAGGCCGAGCGGATCGGCGCCGGCGAGCGGGTTCAGCGGGCCGACCGTGGGCAGGGCGATCGCGCTCAGCCCGGCGGCGGCGGAGAGCTGGGCGGCGGAGAGGGCGAGCGGGGCGGTGTCCGTCCCGGCGAATGCCCGGGCCATGTAGGCGAAGGCGATGGCGTAACTCGCCGCCGCGCCGAGCAGGGTGAGCGCCCCGGGGATACTGATGCCCCCGCCGGCGCCGCCGCCGATCCCGTCACCGATTCCGCCGCCGTCGCGCCACGGGGCGAGGATCAGCAGCACGCCGGCGAAGCCGAGCAGCAGACCGACGAGGCGCAGTGGGCCCCGGGCCCGCTCGGTCCCGAGGGCGAAGCCGATCAGCAGCGACCAGAGCGGGGTGGTCGCGTGCAGCACCCCGGCCAGGCCGGAGCCGACGCTGCGTTCGCCGTAGGCGGTCAGCAGGAACGGCAGGGCGTTGCAGAAGAACGCGGCCACGGCGAGCCGCCGCCAGAGCGCGCCGCCGCGTGGCAGACGTTGCCCGGCGGAGCGGGCGAGCAGCAGCAGGACGGCGGCGCCGAGGGCGGCGCGCAGCACGGTGATCTGCACCGGGGTGAGCCCGTGTTGCAGCGCGATCCTGATCCAGAGGAAGCCTGAGCCCCAGAGCAGGGCGAGGACGGCCATCCGCAGCACGGTCCAGCTCCTTGTCGATGGTGGTGTCGGTCGGGTTTCGGGGTGCCCGATGACGGTCGCGCGCGGTGATCACTTAGCACAAGCGAAAAGTTCTGAACCACCTTTAAGCTGCGCTGCATGATTGCCTCACTCGACGTCCGCCGGATGCAGGTGCTGCGCGCCGTGGTCGACCACGGCTCGGTGAGCGCGGCCGCCGGCGCGCTCGGCTACACCCCGTCCGCCGTCAGCCAGCAGGTGGCGACGCTGGAGCGGGAGACCGGGACGGCGCTGCTGGAACGGATCGGGCGCGGCGTGCGACCGACCGCCGCCGGACTGCTGCTCGCCGGACACGCGGCAGCCATCGACCGGCAGGTCGCCGAGGCGGGCGCGGCACTGGCCGACCTGCGGGCCGGACGCACCGGCTGCCTGACCGTCCGGTACTTCACCACGGCCGGCTCCGCCCTGGTGGCACCCGCGTTGGCCGTCTTCCGCCGCGAGTACCCGGGCGTGCGGCTCGACCTGGGCCTGACCGACCCCGTCGACCCGCTCATCGAGGTACGGGACGGCCGGGCCGACCTCGCGGTGGTGTTCCGGGCCGAGGACGCCCCGACCGGGCTCCGGTTGGTGCACTTGCAGGACGATCCGTACCGCGTCGTGCTGCCCCGGGGTCACCGGCTGGCCGGGCGGCGCGTGCTGGACCTGTCCGAGCTGGCGGAGGAGCCCTGGGTCGGCGCCGAGCCGCCCGGCCCCTGTCGGAGCCTGGTGGAGGACGCCTGCGACGCGGCCGGATTCCGTCCGGCACTCGCGGTGGACGGCGCGGACTACGTCACCGCGCAGGGCTTCGTCGCGGCGGGGCTGGGAGTGTCGCTGCTTCCGGAACTGGGCCTGACGCAGCGCCACCCGGGCGTCACGGTCTGCCGGGTGCGCAGCCCGGAGCCGGTACGGACCCTGCACGCCGCCGTACGGGAGGGTGCCTGGGGGCAGCCGGTGCTCGGGGCGCTGGTGGCAGCACTCCGATCGGTGGCAGCTCCCGTGTCAGCGGTGCGGACGGTGTAGGTGGCCGGGGGGGTGGGTTGTCGGCGGAGTGGGCGACGGAGGCGGTGCGGGCGGTGACCGGGCGCGCGGCGCGGGCGGTGATCGGGCTGCGGCGCAGGCGGTGATCGCGCGCGCGGCGCAGGCGGTGATCGGGCTGCAGCGGTCGGACTTGAAGTTGCCGCAGCGGCAGCTCCTACGGTCGTGACCGGGGCCGGAGGAACCGGCCCCGGTCCGAGCGGACGTGCACGGTGACGGAACGGGGCGACAGCCCCGCAGGAGAGGAGACGGCGATGGCCTGGCCGATCGCGGAGGTCGCCCGGATGTCGGGCGTGACGGCCCGCACCCTGCGGCACTACGCCGAGATCGGGCTGCTGCCCCCGGCCTGGATCGGCTCCAACGGCCACCGCTACTACGAGGAGCGGCAGTTGCTGCAGCTGCAGCAGATCCTCGTGCTGCGGGCACTGGGCGTGGGGCTGACCGAGATCTCCCGGATCGTCGGCGCCCAGGTCGACGAACTGGAGGCCCTGCGGGGCCACCACCGCCGACTGGTCGCCGAGCGCGACCGGCTCGACACCCTGGCCGCCACCGTCTCGCGCACGATCGCCGACCTGGAACGCTCCCGGAAGGACGGCACACCCATGACCAGCATCAACCGGCCCGAGAACCTGTTCGACGGCATCCAGCCCGCCGACATCGAGAGCAGCCTGCGGGACTTCCCCGAGCACATCGAGGCCACCCGGCTCGCGACCGCCGGGATGACCCCGGCGGAGATCGAAGCCGGCCAGCGCGAGCGGACCGCGCGGATGGTCCGCCTGGCGGAACTGATGGCCGCCGGCCACCCGGCCGAGGGCGAGCGCACGCAGCAGATGGTCGCTGAGGACTACCGAGTACTCATCGGTCTGCGGACCGGTGTTCCGCTGGACGAGTACCTCGCCCTCGCCCGCTCGTGCACGGAGAACGAGCAGTGGAGCGCCGCGTACGAGGCCATCGCTCCCGGGCTGGCCGCCTACCAGCGCGCCGCCATGGAGGCGTACGCGGCGGCTCGGCTCTCCTGAGCCGAGGCACCGGGCTCGGACCGGCGGCCCGACCCCGCCCGGTGGGGCGGGGGCGGCTCGGCGGAGCCGCCCCCATCGGGCAGTCCGCACAGCAGTCCGCACGGCAGCCCCCGCCCCCCGGGTGGCCGTCCCGGTCCGGGTCGGCCACCCCGGTCCTGGTCGGCCACCCCGCCGGAAGTCGCCCCGGGGACGCCCCGGCGTCACTCCGTCCGCAGGGCCGTGACCGTCCGGGTGCGGGCGGCCCAGGTCGCGGGCAGGAGGGCGCCGAGCAGGGCCAGCGCCACCCCGCCGCATATCAGCGGCCCCACCACCGACGGGGCGAACACCGTGAGGTCCGCGTCCGGCACCCCGATGCCGGCGGCGCGGGCCATCGCCGGCATCACCAGGTGGTGCACCCCGATCCCGATCGGGACCCCGATCAGCCCGGCCACCAGCCCGCTGCCGCCGACGGAGGTGAGCACCATGCCGACGGTCTGCCGGGGCGACATCCCGAGGGCCTTGAACACCCCCAGGTCGTGCACCCGTTCCCGGGTGTCCAGCAGCACGGTGTTGAGCACCCCGAGCCCCGCGACCACCGCGAGCAGCAGGGTTAGCGTGCCCGCCAGGGTGTTCATCGCCAGCACCACGATGTTGAGGCGGCCCTCACCGGGGTCGGCGCTCAGCCCCATCGGCTTCACCACTGCGTCCAGTCCGTCGGCGTAGGACGGCGCGTCGGTGCCCGAGATGAGGTCGATGTGGAAGGAGACCGCTTCGGCGTGGATCGCGCCACCGAGTGGCTCCAGCGAGGCGCGGTCCACGAACACCACGTCCTGGGTGGTCATGACCTCCCCGGTGATCTTCGCCGGGGTGGTGCGCCCGTGGTCGGTGAGGGTGACGGTGTCACCGACCTTCTTCTGGTTGGCCCGCAGGAAGGCGGCGCTGACCACCGTCTCGCCGGGGCCGTGGAACCAATGGCCCGTGACCAGTTGGAAGCCGCTCCAGGAGGCGTCGCCGGTGAAGGCGACCAGTTCGTAGCGATCGGTGGCCCCGGCCACCGTGGCCACGGCGGGCACGCTGCTGTACCAGGCCCTGGTCCCGGGACGGGATTCGATCGCCTTCACCACGGCCGCCTCGTCCACGTGGTCGACCGGGGCGGAGCCGTCGACCGGGACCTGGACCAGGACCTTGCCCGCGCCGTCCGCCGCCAGGCCGTCCTGGATCGATCCCAGGGAGAGCGTCAGCCCGACGCAGAGGGTGACCCCGGCCGTGCCGAGCACCACCGCGGCGGCGGTGGTCGCCGAGCGGCCCGGCCGGTTCAGCGGGGACGCCAGCCCGAGGCTGAGCGCCCGCGGCCCCGGAAGCCGGCCGATCAGGTCCTGCGCCGCGGACAAGAGGCCCGCCGGACCGGCCCGACCCGTCGTACCCCTGGCCGCCGCCCGCTTGGTGCCGGGCGCCGTCCGGCCGACCGCGAGCGCCTCGACCGTGCGCAGCCGTCCGGCCCTCAGCGCCGGCACCAGCGCGGTGCCGACCACTGCGGCCAGGGCCGCGCCCGCGACCACCACGTCCACCCAGACCGGGATGCCGAGCAGACCGCCGCGCAGGGCCTTGCGGGCCACTCCCAGCACCGGTACGGACAGCAGGTTTCCCCCGAGCACACCGAGCGCGGTGCCGACCCCGGCGGGGATCAGCGCCTGGCCGACGTAGGCGCGCGCCACCTGGGCCGGGGTGAAGCCCAGGGCCTTGAGGATGCCGATCCGCCGGGTGGCGGCGCTCACGGCGCCGCTGACCACCACGCCGATGATCAGCACCGACATGGCCAGGCCGAGCACCCCGAAGGCCGTGACGAACGGGACGAAGGTCGACGCCGTCCGGTTGGCCTCCTCCCGGGCGGGCCGGTAGGTGGTCGCCTTGGTGAGCGCACCGCTCGGCACCGCGGCGGCGATCGCCGCGTGGTCGGCGTCCACCTCGGCGTCACTGCCCGCGTGGGCGAAGCGGTAGAGGTACTGGGCGGCGGGCGTCGTGCCGGGCGCCGTCAGCCCCACCGCCTGCTCGGGGGCGACCCAGCCGTCCGCGCTCCAGGAGACCGAGTCGGCCAGGCCGACGACCTTGAGCGTCGGGCGCCCGGGCAGGTCGGGGAACTGCGCGGTGTCGCCCACCGACAGCGGGGAGCGCCCGTTCAGGAACACCACCTCGCCGGGGCCCGCGATCCAGCGGCCCCTGGTGACCCGCAGGTCGTCCATCGGGCCGTCCTGGGCCCGGCCGACCAGCGTCATCGGCGGCAGCAGGCTGCCCGCCGGCGGGATCCTGCTGTCCTGGCCGGCCCGCGGCTGGAGGGTGACCGCCGGGTAGGGGCCGGCCGAGGCCGTCACCCCGGGCACGTGCGCGGCCGCGGCGAGTTGGGCGGGGCTCGCCTTCGTCGGGTCGTACAGCACGTTGAGGTGGGCGCCGTGCTGGTCGGCGAAGGCGCGCTCGTACGGGCCCTGGGCGGCGACCACCAGCCCGAGGGCGAGGATGCACGCCGTCACGGACATCATCGTGGTGAGCACCATGACCAGGGTCTGCACCCGCTTGCGGCCCACCCCCGCCCGGACCACCTTGCCCATCACACTCATGCGCCCACCCCGCTCCGGTCGCCGGGGAGCGACGCGGCGGCCGTGTCCCGGACCAGGCGGCCGTCGAGCAGCTCGATCGTCCGGTCGGCGCAGGCCTCGGCGAGCGCGGTGTCATGGGTGACCAGCAGGATCGTCTGGCCCTCGGCGTTGAGCCCGCGGAGCAGCTCGCGGACGTCGGCGGCGGAGGCGGTGTCCAGCGCCCCGGTCGGCTCGTCCGCCAGCAGCAGCGGCGGACGGTTCATCAGCGCCCGGGCCACTGCGACGCGCTGGCGCTCGCCACCGGAGAGCCGACCGGGGAAGGCCTTGGCGTGCCGGGCCACCCCGAGCCGCTCCAGCAGCTCCCCGGCCCGGGCCCGGGCCGCCTCCCGGCGCATCCCGGCGAGTTGGGCCGGGAGCAGCACGTTGTCCTCGACGTTCAGGTCGTCCAGCAGGTTGAAGAACTGGAACACCATGCCGATCCTGGTCCGCCGGTACTCGGCGAGCGCGGCCTCGCCGAGTTCGTGGACGGCCACGCCGTCCACCTCGATGCCGCCCTCGCTCGGACGGTCGAGGCCGGCGACCAGGTTCAGCAGGGTGGACTTGCCGCTGCCCGAGCGGCCGAGCACGGCCACCGCCTCGCCGGCCCGCACCTCGAGGTCGAGCCCGGCCAGGGCGGGACGGGCTGCGTCGGATCGCTCGTACGTCTTGCTGACGCCGCGGATCCTGATGATCGGCGCGTTCACGGGCCCTCCACGGTTCGGGGTCCGGCTCCGGGAGGCCCGGGACCGGCTGACGGAACATCACGCTACGAAGCCGCGACCGGGCCCGGACAGCCGTCTGGGCGGCCTCCTGGGGGTGTATCCAGATACACCCCGAACTGGGTGTTCAGGCCTAGAGCGCCGGACGATCACGCCGGGCAGACTGACTCCGCGGAAGATCGGGACGGACGCCCACCGAGGGCTCCGGAACACAGACTTCGGGCCCCGCGGGGCCCGGGACGGAAAGGGGGCCGACATGGGGGCGGGAGTGATCACCGGGGTGGCTCGACGGCTGGGCCGGGCCTGCGCGGACGGTGTACGCGCCTGGTACGTGGCGACGATGGCCGTGACGGGGCTGATCTCGCTGCTGGCCGGGCCGATCGTGCTGGGTGCCGCGCTGTTCGGCCCGGACGAGTCCGGGCACTTCGGGCCGGGCGGGCCGCTGATCCTGACGGTGCCGCTGGGGCCGGTCGCCCTCTGGGCGCTCTGCTGGGCCACCGGCGGCTCCGGCCGGGCGGTGGGGGCCGTGCTGTTCGCCCCGGGCGCGCTCGCGGTGACGGCGACCCACCTGTACGGCGGCGCCGCGCCCGGCGGCCGGTCCGTCTCGCTCTGGCTGGCACCGTCGCTGCTGGTGCTCGGGCTGTTCGGCGCGCGCTGGATCGCCACCGAGAGCCGACGCGTCGTCGAGCGGTGGAGCGGGCGGCCGGTCCCGGCGCCGTACCACCGCCCGGTCGGCGACGCCGGCGCCTGGCAACGCCTGCGGGCCGGCGGCTGGTTGGCCGACCCGGCGACCTGGCGGGACCTCGCCTGGACGCTCCTCACCGGATCCGCCGTACTGCTGACGGCCGCGGTCGTGGTGCTGACACCGCTCGCGATGGAGGTCTTCGGCCGGAACGGGCTGCTGTTCCCGCTGATGATCGTCTACGGCATGGGCCTCTGGGTGGCCCCGTTCGCGCTCCTGTGGGCCGCACCGCCCGTCCTGAGGGTGCACGAGAGGGCGGCCAGGTCCCTGCTCGGGCCCTCCCGGCAGACCGAACTCGCCCGCCAGGTCAGCCATCTGGCGCGCACCAGGGCGGACACCATCGACGCCGGGGCGGCCGAGCTGCGCCGGATCGAGCGGGACCTCCACGACGGGGCGCAGGCCCGGCTGGTGGCGCTGGGCATGCTGCTGACCGTCGCCGAGCAGGTGAAGCACGACCCGGACGCCCTCGGGCCGCTGCTCGCCGAGGCGCGGACGTCCTCGGTGAAGGCGCTCAGCGAGCTACGGGACTTGGTCCGGGGCATCCATCCCCCGGTACTGGCCGACCGAGGCCTGGCCGACGCGGTGGAGGCCACCGCGCTGGACCTTCCCCTTCCGGTCACCTTCACCGGCGGGCTGCCCGGCCGGGCGCCGGCCCCGGTGGAGTCGGCCGCCTACTTCGCAGTGAGCGAACTGCTGGCCAACGCGGTGAAACACGCCGGGGCCTCGCACTTGTGGATCGAGATAGGGCACAGTGACGGGCTGCTGCGGATATCGGTCACCGACGACGGGCGCGGAGGCGCGGACCCGTCCCAGGGCACCGGCCTCAGCGGAACCGAACGCCGACTGGCCGCCTTCGACGGGGTACTCGCGATCAGCAGTCCGTCCGGCGGACCGACCATCGTGAACCTGGAGATCCCGTGCGCGTTGTCATCGCCGAAGACCTCTTCCTCCTCCGGGACGGGCTGACCCGGTTGCTGGAGGCCAACGGCATGAAGGTCACCGCGGCGGTCGAGAACGGCGAGCAGCTGCTCGCCGCGATCGCCGCCGACCGGCCCGACATCGCCGTGGTCGACGTGCGGCTGCCGCCGAGCTTCACGGACGAAGGGCTGCGCGCGGCACTCGCGGCCCGGCAGGCCCACCCGGGCCTCCCCGTACTGGTGCTCTCACAGTTCGTGGAGCAGCTCTACGCCCGTGAGCTGCTGGCCGGCAGCTCCGGCGGGATCGGCTACCTGCTCAAGGACCGCGTGCTGGACGGTGCCCAGTTCCTCGACGCCGTCCGCCGGGTCTCCCAGGGCGGTACGGCCATGGACCCGGAGGTGATCACCCGACTGCTCACCCACAACTCCTCGGCCGGCCCGGTCTCCACCCTCTCCCCGCGCGAGCGGCAGGTGCTGGCGCTGATGGCCGAGGGCCGCTCCAACGCGGCGATCGCCCAGCAGCTGGTGATCACCGAGCGGGCGGTCGCCAAGCACACCGCGTCGATCTTCGTCCGTCTCGACCTCCAGCCCTCCGACGACGACAACCGCCGGGTCCTGGCCGTCCTGGCCTACCTCAACAACTCCTGAGGGCCTCGACGGCCCCGGAAGGAGACGTCCCCGGAAGGACAGGAGCACGAGGGAGGAGGCAAGGACGGGAGGAAGCGGGACCAAGCAGACAGGAAGGGAAGCAGCTGTGATTGATTGAGCACGGACAAGTGAGGGGTGCCCCTCCGCGCCAGGGGGCTCGCCCTCCACCGAACGGGTCATCTACCCTGGTGAGGTGCTCATCCTTGTTCGCCGCCGCCACGTGGACCTGCTCCGCGTGACGACCATGTCCTGTCGACGCTCCGGCTGAACCTCGCGCCACCCACCCTCACGGCAGCCCCGACGCGGCCGCCACCACCTCCCGGCTACCCGGAGCACCCGCCGCACCAGGCGCGGCTCCGGCCTTCCCTGGTCGACCACCGGGACCAGCCGGGACGAGACCAGCGGATGTCACACATGACGCAGCAGTACACGCCCATATCCGGTACCGGCTCCACCCCGGAGGCGCACCCCGAGGCTCTCCCGGTGATCGACCTCTCGCTCGCCGACGGCAGCCCCGAGGACCGCCGCCGCCTGCACGACGAGCTCCGCGCCGCCGCCACCGGCGTCGGCTTCTTCCAGCTCGTCGGCCACGGCATCACCCCGGAGGAGACGGCCGCGCTCACCGGAGCCATGCGCGCCTTCTTCGCCCTCCCCGAGGCCGACCGGCTCTCCGTGAGCAACCTCAACTCCCCCCACTACCGCGGCTACACCCGCACCGGCGACGAGCGCACCGGCGGCAGCCAGGACTGGCGCGACCAGCTGGACATCGGCGCCGAGCTGCCCCCGCACACCCCCGGAAGCGGCGAGCCCCCGTACTGGTGGCTGGAAGGCCCCAACCAGTGGCCGACGGCGCTGCCCGAGCTGCGCACCGCCGCGCTCGGCTGGATCGACCACCTCGGCGCGGTCGCGCGCCGCCTGCTGCACGAGCTCCTCGCCTCGATCGGCGCCCGCCCCGACTTCTACGACGACGCCTTCGCGGGCCACCCCCACCTGCGGCTCAAGCTGGTCCGCTACCCGGGCACCGCGCCGGACGGCGCCGGCCAGGGCGTCGGCGCCCACAAGGACTACGGGTTCATCACCCTGCTCCTCCAGGACACCGTCGGCGGCCTCCAGGTGGAGCGCCCGGACGGCACCTTCCTGAACGTCCCGCCGCTCGACGGCGCCTTCGTGGTCAACCTCGGCGAGCTGCTGGAGGTGGCCACCGACGGCTACCTCAAGGCGACCAGCCACCGCGTGGTCAGCCCGGCCGGAGCCCGCGAGCGCTACTCCGTCCCGTTCTTCTACAACCCCCGCCTCGACGCCCACGTCGAGCCGCTCGACTTCCCCCTCGCCCACCACGCCCCCGGCGCCACCGAGGACCCGGCCAACCCCCTCTTCGCCGACTTCGGCTTCAACGAGTGGAAGGGCTACACCCGGGCCCACCCCGAGGTCACCCGCCGCCACCACGCCGCCCTCGCCTGACCCGCCACCCGCGAGGGACCCACCACCCGCGAGGGACCCACCCCCTGCGCGGGACCCACAGGCGACTCGAAACCGGCGCCCGCCCCGACACCGGGGCCGGCGCCGGTTCGCCGTCCCCGGGCCGCCCACCCCGTCCGATGGACCTGATCGCACCGCACTGTCACACTGCAGCTGTCACAGCAGGAGTGTGCCAGCGCGGGAGGCAGCAGATGGGGGAGCACGGCGCCGGGGTGGGCGAGGTGCGGCTGACGGTGGACGAGTTGGCGGCGCGGGCCGGGGTGACGGTGCGGACGGTGCGGTTCTACGGGACGAAGGGGCTGCTCCCGCCGCCGGAACTGGGCCCGCGGCGGGTGGGGCTGTACGGGGCCGCGCACCTGGACCGGCTGGGGCTGATCGAGGAGTTGCAGCGGCAGGGGCTGACCCTGGCCGCGATCGAGCGCTACCTGGCCCGGCTGCCGGAGGACAGCACCCCGCTGGGCCTGGCCATCCACCGGGCGCTGGTGGCGTCCTGGACGCCGGAGACCGCCGAGGAGGTGGGCCGCGCCCAGTTGGAGCGGCGGGCCGGTCGGGGGTTGTCGGAGGAGCAGGTGGAACGCCTGGTCGCAATGGGGGCGCTGGAGCGCACCGCCGACCCGGAGGTGTTCCGGACGGATCCGGGCCTGCTGCCGCTGGGCGTGCGGATCCTGGACGTGCCGATCCCGCTGGAGACGCTGCTGGCCGCCCGGGCGGTGGTGGTGGAGCACAGCCGGGCGACCGCGCGGGAGTTGCAGCGGCTGTTCCGGGAGACGGTCTGGAAGCCGTACCGGGAGAGCGAGCCGGATCCGACGGAGCTGGCCCGGATGAAGGAGCTGACCGACCACATCCAGCCGATGGTGGCGCAGGCACTGGTCACCGCGTTCCAGCGCTTCCTGCGCGAGGAGTTGGGCGACGAGCTGGGCGAGGAGCCGATCGAGAAGTCGGGCGAGAGGTCGGGCGAGGAGTCGGGCGAGGAGTCGGGCGGGGAGTCGGGCGGGGAAACCGGCAACTAGCAGGAGCCGGGTGGGGCCGTGCCCTCGCGCGCACGCCCCCACCCGACCCACCCGCCCTGTCCCGGGCAGTCGGTGAGGATCAGTCAGCGACGATCAGTCGGTGACGATCAGTCGGTGACGATCAGTCGGTGAAGGATCAGTCGGTGAAGGTCCGCCCCTCCGCCGCGATCCGCTCCAGCAGGGCCGGCGGCGCGAACCGCTCGCCGTAGGCGGCGGCGAGCTCGCGGGCGCGGGCCGCGAAGCCGGCCGGGCCGCCCGGGTAGCCGTTGATGTACTGGAAGACGCCGCCCGTCCAGGCCGGGAAGCCGATGCCCAGGATGGAGCCCACGTTGGCGTCGGCGACCGAGGTGAGCACGCCCTCCTCCAGGCAGCGCACCGAGTCGATCGCCTCGCTGAACAGCAGCCGCTCCTTGAGGTCCTCGAACGGGACCTCCGCGGGGTCGACCGGTCCGGCGCCACCGGCGAAGTGCTCCAGCAGCCCCGGCCAGAGTCGGCCGCGCTTGCCGTCCGCGCCGTACTCGTAGAAGCCCGCGCCGCCGCTGCGCCCGGGGCGGCCGAACTCGTCGACCATCCGGTCCACCACCGCGTCCGCCGGGTGCGGGGTCCAGGTGCCGCCGGCGGCCTCGACCGCGCGCCGGTACTCGTCGCGGATCTTGCGCGGCAGGGTGAGGGTGAGCTCGTCCATCAGGGAGAGCACCTTGGCGGGGTAGCCGGCCTGGGCGGCGGCCTGCTCGACGGAGGCCGGGTGGATGCCCTCGCCGACCATGGCGACGCCCTCGTTGAGGAACTGGCCGATCACCCGCGAGGTGAAGAAGCCCCGGGAGTCGTTGACCACGATCGGGGTCCTGTCGATCTGCCGGACCAGGTCGAAGGCGCGGGCGAGCGCCTCGTCGCCGGTCTGCGGGCCCCGGATGATCTCGACCAGGCGCATCTTGTCGACCGGCGAGAAGAAGTGCAGGCCGATGAAGTCGCCGGTGCGCCGGACGCCTTCGGCGAGCACGCCGATCGGCAGGGTGGAGGTGTTGGAGCAGAGCAGCGCGTCCGGGGCGACCACGCCCTCGATCTCCTGGAACACCTTGTGCTTGAGCTCGGTGTTCTCGAAGACGGCCTCGATCACCGCGTCGCAGCCGGCCAGGTCGGCGGCGTCGCCGGTGGGGGTGATCCGGGCCAGCAGCTCGTCGCGCTGCGCCTCGGTGGAGCGGCCGCGGGCGATCGCCTTGTTCAGCAGGCCCTCGGAGTAGGCCTTTCCGCGCTCGGCGGCCTCGGTGCTGACGTCCTTGAGCACGACCTCGATGCCGGCCTTGGCGCAGGCGTACGCGATGCCGGCGCCCATCATCCCGGCGCCGAGCACCGCGACCTTGCGGACCAGCTGCTTCTCGACGTCCTTGGGCCGCCCCGCGCCGGAGTTGACCGCCTGCATGTCGAAGAACAGCGCCTGGATCATGTTCTTGCTGGTCTGCCCGCAGGCCAGCTCGGTGAAGTAGCGGGCCTCGATCACCATCGCGGTGTCGACGTCGACCTGACTGCTCTCCACCGCGGTGGCCAGCACGTTGCGCGGGGCCGGGTAGGGCGCTCCGTTGAGCTGCTTGCGCAGGTTGGCCGGGAAGGCGGGCAGGTTGGCGGCGAAGGCGGGGGTGGCGGGGGTGCCGCCGGGGATCTTGTAGCCCTTGACGTCCCAGGGCTGGACGGCGGTCGGATTGGCCTCGATCCAGGCCTTCGCCCGGGCCGTCAACTCCTCCGGGGTGTCGACCAGTTCGTGCACCAGTCCGTGCTCCAGCGCCTGCGCCGGGCGGTACTGGCGGCCCTGCAGCAGGAACTTCAGCAGGGCGTCGGTGATGCCGAACAGCCGCACCGTGCGGACCACGCCGCCGCCGCCCGGCAGCAGGCCGAGGGTGACCTCGGGCAGGCCGATCCGGCTGGCGGGGGTGTCCAGCGCGATCCGGTGGTGGCAGGCGAGGGCGATCTCCAGACCGCCACCGAGGGCGCTGCCGTTGACGGCGGCGACGACCGGCTTGCCGAGGGTCTCCAGCTTGCGCAGCGAGCGCTTGATCCGCATGGACTTCTCGAAGACGGCCTCGGCGTCCTCGGGGCGGGCGGCGGACAGCATCCGCAGGTCTCCCCCGGCGAAGAAGGTCTTCTTGCCGGAGGTGACCACCACGCCGCGCAACGCGTCGCCGAGGCCGGCCAGCCGTTCGACGGTGGCCTCGAAGTCGGCCGTGAAGGCCTCGTTCATGGTGTTGACGGACTGGGTGGGGTCGTCGAGGACGAGGGTGACCACGCCGTCCCGGTCCTGCTCCCAGCGGATGGTGGTGGTGTCGCTCATGGGTTCAAGGTCTCCAGGTCTACCGGGGGGAGAGGGGGATCAGACGCGCTCGACGATGGTGGCGACGCCCATGCCGCCGCCCACGCACAGGGTGATCAGGCCGTAGCGCAGGTCGCGCCGCTCCAGCTCGTCGACGACGGTGCCGAGCAGCATCGCGCCGGTCGCGCCGAGCGGGTGGCCGAGCGCGATCGCGCCGCCGTTGACGTTCACCTGGTCGGGCCGGAAGCCGAGTTCGCCGATGAAGCGCAGGGCGACCGCCGCGAAGGCCTCGTTGATCTCGACCAGGTCGATGTCGGCGGCGGTGAGCCCGGCCTTGGCGAGGGCCTTGCGGGTGGCCGGGGCGGGGCCGGTCAGCATGATGGTCGGCTCGGAGCCGGACACGGCCGCGGAGACGATCCGGGCGCGCGGGCGCAGCCCGTACCGCTCGCCGACCTCGCGGTTGCCGATCGCGACCAGGGCGGCGCCGTCCACGATGCCGGAGGAGTTGCCCGCGTGGTGGACGTGGTCGATGGCCTCCACCCAGTGGTACTTCTGCAGGGCGACGGCGTCGAAGCCGCCGGCCTCGCCGATCGCGGCGAAGGAGGGCTTGAGGCCGGCCAGGGTCTCGACGGTGGTGCCGGGGCGGATGAACTCGTCGCGCTCCAGCACGACCAGGCCGTTGCGGTCGCGCACCGGGACCACCGAGCGGTCGAACAGGCCGTCCGCCTGCGCCTTGGCGGCGCGCGCCTGGGACTCGGCGGCGAAGGCGTCCACGTCGGTGCGGGAGAAGCCCCCGATGGTGGCGATGAGGTCGGCGCCGATGCCCTGCGGGGCGAAGTTGGTCTCGTACGAGGTCATCGGGTCGGCGAACCAAGCGCCGCCGTCCGAGGCCATCTTGACCCGGGACATCGACTCCACGCCGCCGGCCAGGATCAGGTCCTCCCAGCCCGAACGGACCTTGGCGGCGGCCAGGTTGACGGCTTCCAGGCCCGAGGCGCAGAAGCGGTTCTCCTGGACGCCGGCCACCGTGTCGGGCAGGCCGGCCGCGATGGCGGCGATCCGGGCGATGTCGGAGCCCTGGTCGCCGATCGGGCTGACCACGCCGAGCACGATGTCGTCGATCGCCGCCGGGTCCAACTCGGGGTAGCGGCGACGGATCTCGTGGATCAGGCCGACGACCAGGTCGATCGGCTTGGTGCCGTGCAGCGAGCCGGTGGCCTTGCCGCGGCCGCGCGGGGTGCGGATCGCGTCGTAGACGTACGCTTCGGTGGTCACGATGGGGATGCCTTTCGGGGCGGGGCCGGGCGGAGCGGAACGAAGTGGGCCGGAGCGGAGCGGGGTTGACTGAACGGGGCGGGACGGAGCTGAGCGGGCTCGGCGGAGGGGTCAGCCGAGGATGGAGCGGCCGACGATCTCCTTCATGATCTCGGTGGTGCCGCCGTAGATCGTCTGGATGCGGCCGTCGGTGAACGCCCGGGCGACCGGGAACTCGCTCATGTACCCGTAACCGCCGTGGAGTTGGAGGCAGCGGTCGGCCGTGCGCTTCTGCAGTTCGGTGGCCCACCACTTGGCCATCGAGGCGTCCGCCGGGGTGAGCGCGTAGCGGTTGTGCTCGGTGATGCAGCGGTCGACGAAGGTCCGGGTGATCGCGCACTCGGTGGCCAGTTCGGCGATCTCGAAGCGCACGTGCTGGAGCTTGGACAGCGGCCGCCCGAAGGCCTCGCGCTGCTTGACGTAGTCGGTGGTGATCTCGACCAGGTACTCGGCACCGGCGATCGCCGCGGCGGCGATGGTGAGCCGCTCCTGGGCGAGATTCTGCATCAGGTGGACGAAGCCGCCGTTGAGCTCGCCGAGCAGGTTCTCCTTCGGCACCCGGACGTCCTCGAAGAACAACTCCGCGGTGTCCTGGGCCTTCTGGCCGATCTTGTCGAGGTTGCGGCCGCGCTCGAACCCTGGCGTCCCGCGCTCGACCACCAGCAGGCTCAGCCCGTGCGCACCGCCCTCCGGCGTGGTCCGGGCGACCACGACGACCAGGTCGGCCAGGATGCCGTTGGAGATGAAGGTCTTGGCGCCGTTCAGCACGAAGTGGTCGCCCCGGTCCACCGCCTGGGTGCGGATGCCCTGGAGGTCGGAACCGGTGCCGGGCTCGGTCATCGCGATCGCGGTGATCAGCTCACCGCTGCAGAAGCCGGGCAGCCAGCGCCGCTTCTGCTCCTCGGTGGCGAGCGAGGTGAAGTACGGGCCGATGATGTCGTTGTGCAACCCGATCGCCAGCCCCGACGCACCGGCCCGGGCGAACTCCTCGGCCACCACGGCAGCGTAGCGGAAGTCGGGCGAACCGCCGCCACCGAACTCCTCGGGCACCGCGATGCCCAGCAGGCCCTGCCGGCCCGCCGCCAGCCAGACCGAGCGGTCGACGATGCCCGCCTTCTCCCAGCGGTCGTAGTGCGGCAGCACCTCCTTGGCGAGGAAGGCCTTCACGGTGGCCCGGAAGTCCTCGTGCTGCTCGGTGAAGATCTCGCGCTGCAACGCTACTCCCCTTGTTCGGTCGCGGAGTTGAGAGGTTCGGTGGTGGCGGCCGGCGGGTGGAGCGCCGACAGGCCCCAGTCCCGGGCCACCTCCGCGGTGTCCGCACCCGGGCGGGCCGGCGGGCGGCGCAGCGCCCCGGGGGTGGCGGAGAACCGCGGGGCGGGGGCGGGCTGGGTGACGCCATCCGCCTCGACGTACGTACCGCGCGCCAACAGGTGCTCCTCGGCGGCTGCCTGACGCATCGTCAGCACCGGCTCCACGCAGGCGTCGGAGCCCGCGAAGACGGCCTCCCACTCGGCCCTGGTCCGGGTGGCGAAGCGGGCGGCGATCAGGGCCCGCAGTTCGGGCCAGCGGGCGAGGTCGTACTGGCCGGGCGCGTCCGGGCCCAGCTCCAGCAGGCGGGCGAACGCCGCGTAGAACCGGGGCTCCAGGGCGCCCACCGCGAGGTGCCCGCCGTCGGCGGCCCGGTAGAGCGCGTAGAACGGGGCGCCGCCGTCCAGCAGGTTGACGCCCCGGCGGTCCTGCCAGTGGCCGGCCGCGAGCAGGCCCCAGAGCATGCTGCCCAGGTGCGCCGCGCCGTCCACGATCGCGGCGTCCACCACCTGCCCGGCGCCGGTGACTCGGGCATGGTGCAGCCCGGCGAGCAGGCCGACCACCAGGTAGAGCGAGCCGCCCGCGTAGTCGCCGAGCAGGTTCGCCGGGATCCCGGGCGGCGCCTCGGCCCCGCCCTCCGCGGCGACCAGCCCGAGCACCCCGGCCACCGCCGCGTACCCGAGGTCGTGCCCGGCGGTGGCGGCCCGCGGACCGTGCTGGCCCCACCCGGTCATCCGCCCGTACACCAGGGCCGGATTGCGCGCCAGGCACACCTCGGGGCCCACCCCGAGCCGCTCCGCCACCCCCGGCCGGTAGCCCTCGATCAGCAGGTCGGCCCGCTCGACCAGGTCCAGCACCAGGCCGGGCCCCTCCGGCGACTTGAGGTCCACCAGCACCGACCGCTTGTTCCGGTTGGTCAGGTCGTACGCCGGGTCCGTCCCGAGCGGCGAGGGCTCCGGGCGGTCCACCCGCACCACGTCCGCCCCGAGGTCACCCAGCAGCATGGCCGCGAACGGCCCCGGCCCGATCCCGGCGAGTTCGACCACCCGCACCCCTGCCAACGGGCCGGAGCCGGCGGCCGTACTGGTTGTGTCACGCACTGGCTGCAGACCCTCCGGGGTTTGACAGTAAAGCTGTAACACTCGCGATGATAGGGAAGCGACCGGCCGGTAACAAGCCCTCGGCCCCGCGGCCGCGTCGCCGGACACCCGCCAACTCCCCCCTGACGAAACCTTGATGGAGCCGGTCACAGCCGGTGCAACCGGCGGCACGGAGGGTGCGTCGGTGTACTGACGGAGCCGACCTGTACGGTCGTCATGCCGAAGGGGGTGTGCGAACCCCCGCCGACCAGGGGAGGAACACGCAGACATGGGCAGCCCGTACTTCACCACCGGGCCGGTCGCCCCGGCCACGGACCCGATGCCGAGCACGACGGCCAAGAAGTCGCCGTACGCGAACCCGGCGGCCCCGGGCGACGGCGGCAACACCGTGCCCCCTTTCCCGCTCATCCCCCCGGGCAAGCCGACCACCCAACTGGACACCCCGTACGAGCTCACCGCCTCGGCCGGACTGGCCCGCCAGATCGCCACCGACCTCGACGGCGCCAACAGCAAGGCCGGGCCCGGCGCGCACAGCCTCACCGAGTACGCGAGCACCGCCTCGACCAAGATCCGCGGCTTCTCCTTCGGCGGCGCCCTCACCGGCAGCACCGAACGGTGGCTGCAGCAGTGCAAGACCTTGCACGACAAGGTCACCGGTGCCGCCAACAGCCTCGACCGGACCCGCGAGTACTACCACGGCAACGAGATCACCACCGTCGCCGACCTCCGCGCGGCCCGCTAGAAAGACAGGGGGAACAGAGAGATGGTGTCCTTCAAGGAACTTCACGAGGCCGAGTTCTCCGCGGTCTCCGACGCCGCCGAGGCGTGGGCCGGGGTCGCCAAGGCCCTCACCGCCTTGGACGGCCGGGTCACCAAGGACCTCACCAGCACCCCGCAGCGGGCCGGCTGGAAGGGCGCGGCCGCCGACGAGGCGACCAAGGTGATGCAGGGCATCGACGGCGACTTCAAGCAGGCCTCGGCCGTCGCCACCGCCCTCGCCGCGATCATGAAGACCGCCGCCGAGGACTTCGCCGCCGCCCGCCGCGACCTCGACACGGCACTCCACGACGCCCAGACGCAGGACCTGACGGTGTCGGCGGACGGCACCGTCAGTTGGACGCTGCCGAAGGAGGCGAGGAACGATCCGGACAGCAGGCTGCTGGCCCAGGACCTGGACGCCAAGGCCAAGGCCATCTCGGCCCGCCTGACCAAGGCCGTCCAGAAGGCCACCGCCGCCGACCAGCGCGCCTCGGTCGACCTCCAGGCCGACATCGGCACCAGCACCACCGCCTTCAACCCCACCCCCGGCGGCAGCGGCCCGGTCGCCGATGCCAAGCGCGCGACCGACCTGATGTCCAAGGGCGGCAGCCTCTCCGACGACCAGCTCAAGCAGTTGCAGGCCCTGCTGGCCGCCAACGCGGAGAACAGGGACTTCTCCACCACCCTGCTCAACGGCCTCAACTACGGCGGCAAGACCGGCCCGGAAGCCCTCCTGGGGTACAGCAAGGCCTACGGCGACCTCGCCCACGGCAACCACAACGCCAAGGGCTACCAGGACGTCTACGGCAACCTGTCGGTGGTCCTCGCCACCGCCACCCGCGACGGCGGCATGGGCAAGGGGTGGGAGGACGGGCTGCTGGCGGCCGCCCGCCGCCCGGGCGGCAACGCGGCGGGGTGGAACGACAACTACCCGGCGTTGACCGCCCTGATGAACGCGAAGGGCGACTTCGACAAGGGCTTCCTGACCAAGGTCGGCACGGACCTCGTCGACTACGAGCGCGGGAGCAAGCTCAAGGGCGAGCAGCTGTGGGGC
Organism: Kitasatospora sp. NPDC056076; assembly: GCF_042266305.1. NCBI lineage: Bacteria > Bacillati > Actinomycetota > Actinomycetes > Kitasatosporales > Streptomycetaceae > Kitasatospora > Kitasatospora sp. NPDC056076. The sequence goes on along the minus strand of NZ_JBHJWG010000027.1, from coordinate 31,942 downwards.
CCGGACTGGAACAACGTCGTCGGCCACCAGGGCGACCCGATGCGGAACCTCATGCAGGTCATGAGTCGCGGCCCCGAGGCCTCGAAGGCGTTCTTCGACCCAGCCGCCAACGGGAACCTCGACTACCTGCTGAACGAACGCCAGTGGCCCAACCAGGGCAACGAGCACAACCAGTTGGACGCACTCGCGAGAGACACCTCACGCGGGGCGTTCGGCGATGCCCTGGAGGCCGCCACCACCGGTCGCGATCCGCACGGCAACCAGCCGCCCGTCCGCCCTCATGACGCGGCGATGGCGCGGATCATGTCCGACACGATCAATCACTTCGGGGGCGATTCCGCCGGCCACACGACCGAACTCCCGGCCGCGCTGCGCCGACCGTTCGGCAACATGATCGCCGACTACTCGGCCGACACCTACGAAATCATCGGCAAGGAACTCGCCGGGCACTCCGAGACCAGCGGATTGACCATCGACCGGGACAAGCTCATCCGGACCATCCGGGGTGTGGCCGAGGACCCGGAGGCATTCAAGGCCATCCACTACGCCGAGAGCCAGGAGATCGCCCGACGACTCGACACCTACCCGGCCGACGCGTTCAAGCCGGACGGTACCGGTCGCCCCAAGCCCGGCGTAGACGGCTTCGTCCACGAAGCCGGGCAGGTTCTGGGTGCGCTGAGTGGCACCCAGTCGGATGTCATGACCCACCACCATGACGACGTGGTGTTCCAGAACAACTGGCAGGCGAAGATGAACTACCACCTCATCGGAACCCCACTGACTCCCATTCCGGTCGTGGGTGACCTGGCCCAGCGAGTGGTCGACGTCGGTACCTCGGAGTGGGCGAACGGGCTCAACAGCAAGGCGGACCAGGACACCCAGGCGGACCTGTCCAAGATGTTCAGCTCCGGTGAGAACCAGCTCAAGAAGATGATCACCCTGAGGGCCGAACAGGCCGGCCTGACCGATGCGGAGATCGCCACGACCGGTGGTGTGCCGCAGGTGCTCCTTCGCGGTGTGTCCGACAGCTACGGGACAGGCGTCAACCACACCTACCGCAATGCACTGGGCGGACGCTGAGACGTGAGCGACATGAAGCAGGGGACAGATCGGGCAGCCGAAGGGGAGCCTGGTGACGGGCCGCGCCCGGGTGGGCGCCTGGCCGTCGCACTGACGGCACGCGGGCTCACCACCCGGAAGCTACGGGTCCGGGCCGCGGCCATGGTTCTGGCACTCTCCCTCGTCCCGGTCGGAGCGGCGGGATTCGTGCTGTACCGGCTGACGAACCTCGGCGGGCCGGACAGCGTGTGTGACGGCGCGGCCACGGCGGACCAGGTACACGATGTCCTGGGATCCGGGCGGATCACTGAGAGCAAGGACGGGAGCGGCTCGGCCGCCTCGTCCCCGTACAACTGTTCCGCCTCGGTCAGCACAGGCCTGTTCACGAGGACCGAGAAAACCGTGTGGTTCCACCTCGAACGCAACACCAAGGACGGGCCGGGCGAGTTGGCCGCTTCGGATGCCCGACTGTTCTCCGGCGACCCGGCCGGCTCGGTCACCTCGGAGAAGGCATGGGCCCTGCTCCCCGAAGGCTGCGAGAAGGGTCTGCGTGCCGAGGTGCGCACCACCGGGCAGGGCAGTGACGAGGCCAGGGCCCGGCTGGCCGTGGGGTTCGCCGACGCTGCCGCCAAGGCGAGCCGATGCTCGGCGGGAACACTGCCGACGCCGAAGGACCTGTCGGCGAGGGGAGCCGAGACGGAACCGGACTGGGCCAACCTCTGCGGCCTGCCCGGGTTCGCACCCGCGAAGAACCCCGACGCCCGGTGGCACATGTCACAGCAGGCCACCACCAGGTCCGGCCCGATCTGGTCCTGCAGGATCGGCGGTGACCCGGAGCACGGCAGCCGGACACAGGTCTTCGCCATCACCACCGATCCACGGACCACCGCGCTGACCCGGCAGGACGGCCATGAGCCGTCCTCGTTCGGGCGGGCCCGGTGGGTCGCCGATGGGACCCTCGTCGCCGACTGCCAGGGCAAGGACGTGTTCTTCACCGTCAACGGCGGGTACATCGACACCCCCGGAAAGCCCTTCCTCTTCCCCGACCAGAACGACCTGGTGCGGCAGTTCCTCGTCGCCGGGGGCAAGGCGATCGGGTGTGAGCCGATCCTGTAGGAAATGGACGGGCGAGTGTCGGCGTAATGGTCTATCGTGCCATCGGACCATTACGCACCGCAGGGGGAGCCTCCATGACCACCACTGATCTGCCCACCGATGCCCGCACGGTCGTCGCCGTGTCCGAGCGGCTGGTGTTGAGCCGGCCGCAGGAGGGGGACGCGGAGGCGATGTTCGCGATCCACGGGGATCCGGAGACCAACCGGTACAACCCGGACGGGCCGCAGCGGGATCTCGGGGCGGCGCGGGAGCAGTTGGCCGGGTTCATCGCGGACTGGCCGCGGGACGGGGTGGGGTACTGCATGGTGGCGACCCGGGAGGAGCCGGGGGTGGTGATCGGGGTCGCCGGGCTGTTCCTCCACTCGCTGGACGGGGAGCCGGTGTTCAACCTGTACTACCGGTTCCGGCCGTCGGCGTGGGGCAAGGGGTACGCGGCGGAGGCGTGCCGGGCGGCGATAGCGGAGGCGCTGCCGCGGTTCCCCGGGATTCCGGTGACGGCGCTGATCAGGGCGGACAACCTGCCGTCGCGCCGGCTGGCCGAGCGGCTCGGGCTGGTGCCGGACCCGGACGGGCGGGTCGACCAGGAGGACCGGCTGATCCACCGGATGGCGTAGGGAGGGCCCGGAGATCCCCCGCCGGGGGAGGGGGATCGCACCCCGGGCCGAGGCCGCGGCCCGGGGTGGGGCGGCAGCGTAGGGGGCATGAGGCGCAAGGAAGACGTGGTGCGGGGGGCGGCGGCCGGGATCGCGATGGCCGCCACGGTGCCCTATCTGACGCTGAAACTGCTGTGGCTGTCCGGCTCCCCCGTGGGCGCGCGCGACGCGAAGGCGTTGGACGGGCTGTGGACGCTCAACCTCCTCACCTTCGGCATGGAGGTGGTCGCGCTGCTGCTCGCGCTCGCCTTCGTCCGGCCGTGGGGGTGGCGGGCCCCGGCCGCGCTGGTGGCGTTCCCGATGTGGGTGGCGACCGGCCTGCTGGGGACGATCCTGGTGGTCGTCCCGCTGGACCTGCTCGGCTCGCTGGTGTTCGGGGCGGAGCACCGGACGGCGGCGCAGCAGGCCGACGACGGCCTGGCGGGATGGGTGTACGCCGTGGTCTACGGGGGCTTCGGGGTGCAGGGCGCCGCCCTGTTCACCGCGTTCGCGCTGTACGCCCGCCGACGCTGGACGAGCCTGCTCCACGACCGGATCGGCGACCTGCCCGACTCCCCCACCCGCAACGTGCAGCGGGCCTTCGCCGCGGTGGCCGCGCTGGTCGCGCTGGGGGTCGCGACGGCCCGGGCGTACTGGGCGGCGGGCGGGACGGTGGGACTGCCGCTGCGGATGGCCGAGGAGTACGACCGGTCGATGGCGACGATGGACGCGGCCACCGCCGTGACCGCCGTCGCCGCGGCCCTGGCCCTGCTGGTGCTGGTCTTCCGGATCGGACCGCGACGGCGGCTGCGGGTGCCGCTGTTGGTGGCCTGGACCGGCGCGGGCTCGCTGTTCGGCTGGGGCGGCTTCCTGCTGGTGGCGTTCGGGACCTCGACGACGGTGCCGGACCTGCCGCGGGCCGTACCGGGGTTCCTGGCCCTGGTGGAGGCCGGGCAGTTCACGGCCGGGGCCCTGATACTGGCCGCGGGCGCGGTGGCCCTGACCGAACGGGGGGCCGCGCCCGGCCGGGGAGCCGGACCCGACGGCACTGACGGCACTGACGACCGCAGCAGGACTGACGGCCCCCGCGGCACTGACGGCCCCGGCGGCGCTGACGTAAAGTCGCCCGGGTGAGTACGGGGGGCCGCCGGATCCGGCGGGCGGGCGAGGTGTTGTTCGGACGGCGGGCCCGACTGCGCTGGGTGCACCTGGTGCTGGGCGGCGCGCTGCTGATGCCCTACTACCTGCTGTCGACGGTGGGACTCGGGGCGCTCAACCCGAACCAGGGCCACGCCCGCCAACTGCTGTTGCAGATGCTGTCGTTGTTCACCTCGCTGCCGATGGCCGCGGTGACCGCGCTGGTGCCGACCGTCCGGGGGCTGGAGGGCGCGGCCGCCCGGGCGCTGTGCGCGGTGGCCCGGCCGGAGGAACTGGCCACCGGGCCGTCCCGGTCCTGGGCCGCCCGGTGGCGGACCGCCGCGTTCTTCGTGCTGCACCTGTTCACCGGCGGGGTGGTCGCCGGGATGACGCTGGCCGGGGCGCCCTTCGCGGTGGTGCTGATGTTCGGCCTCATCGGGTCCGAGGACCTCTCCGGCTACTGGACGGACCGCTTCCCCGGCTGGATGCTCACCGGCCCCGCACTGGGCCTGGCCGTTCTGCTGCTGATCGTCGTCAGCAACGCCGGCTGCGGTGCGCTGCTGGCCCGTTGGGCGCCCAGGCTGCTCGGCCCCACCCCGGAGGAGCGGCTGGCTGCCGCCGAACGGCGTGCCACCGTGCTCGCCCAGCGCAACCGGCTGGCCCGGGAACTGCACGACTCGGTCGGGCACGCGCTCAGCGCGGTCGGCATCCAGGCCTCGGCGGCTGCCCGGGTGCTGCGCACCGACCCGGACTTCGCCGCGGAGGCGCTGCGCGCGATCGAGGAGACCGCGCGCGGGGCCGTCGCCGAACTGGACACCGTGCTGGGGCTGTTGCGCGAGGAGGAGGACGGCGGCACCGGACCGGCCGGGCCCACGCTGGCCGGGCTGGACGACCTGCTGCGCCAACTCGCCCGCACCGGCGTGACGGTGGACGCCGAGCTGGCGCCCGGCCTGGGCGCACTGCCCGCCGGGGTCTCCCGCGAGGCGTACCGGATCGTCCAGGAGGGGCTGACCAATGTGCTCCGGCACGCCGGGCCCGCCCCGGCGGGGCTGCGGGTCGCGCTGGACGCGGGCCGACTGGAGATCGAACTGACCAACCCGCTGGGCGCGGCCCGCCCGAGCCGCCCCGGCGGCGGGCGCGGGCTGCGCGGGATCGGGGAACGGGCGGCGGCCCTGCGCGGCGGGAGCGCCGTCGGGCCGAGCGAGGACGGGACAACGTGGCGGCTGGCCGTGTGGCTGCCGCTGGGAGGGACTGGGGGATGAACGACGGCAACGGTGCGGGGGGCGGCACGGGGGACGGCGCGCGGGGCGGCACGGAAGGCGGGCCCATCCGCGTGGTGATCGCGGACGACGAGCGCCTGGTCCGGATGGGCCTGCGGGTGGTGATCGACGCCGAACCGGACCTCTCCGTGGTCGGCGAGGCCGCCGACGGCGCCGAGGTCGTACCGCTGGCGCGCGAACTGCGCCCGGACGTGGTGCTGATGGACGTTCGGATGCCCGGCATCGACGGGATCCGGGCCACCGAGCAGCTGGTCCGCGGGATGGCCGAGCCGCCGCGGATCCTGGTGGTCACCACCTTCGAGCACGACGACCACGTGTACGACGCGCTGCGCGCGGGCGCGGCCGGCTTCCTGTTGAAGCGGGCCCGGGCCGAGGAGATGGTGCAGGCGGTGCGACTGGTCGCGCGCGGTGACTCGCTGCTGTTCCCGGCGGCGGTGCGCGAACTCGCGCTGCGGCACGGCGCGGACGGCCGCCGGGAGGCCGCCGCGGACCGGGGGCCGATCGGGCGGCTGACCGAACGGGAGGGCCAGGTGCTGCGGTTGATGGCCACCGGACTCAACAATGCGGAGATCGCGCGGCAGTTGGTGGTGAGCCAGGAGACGGTGAAGACCCACGTCGGCAGCGTGCTGGCCAAGCTGGGCGCCCGGGACCGCACCCAGGCCGTGATCGCGGCCTACGAGTCGGGCTTCGTCCTGCCGGGGTGACCGAAGGGGGTCCGCGACGGTTCCGCAGCGGTTCCGCGACGGTACGGCGGCGGCTCGGCGGCGGAAGTTCGTACACAAGTTCCCTCGATGGGTACCACCGAGTAGAGTGCGATCTTCCCCTCCGAACGTCCGATACCTCCCGTATCGCCTGGAACGAACTGGTGGCCGCATGACCGTCCGGACCCGTCCCGCGCTGTGGTGGCGCATGGGCATCGTGCTCTCGGCGGGCCTCGGCCTGACCCTCGGGGACGCGTCGCTGGTGTACTTCACCGTGCAGAGCAACGTCATCGTGCTCGGCTACTTCATCGGCGCGGTGTACTGGATGCTCCAGCGCGACACCGTGGACGCACCCGCGCCCCGGCTGCGCGGGGCCGCCACGCTGTACATCCTGATCACCGGACTGGTCTCGCACGTCCTGCTCCAGCACGGCGCCAGCCCGCTGCCCGGACTGGTCGACGGGCCGGACCGGCTGGCGCACTGGTCCTCCTTCTTCCTGCACTACGTCACGCCGGTGATGGTGCTGGTCGACTGGGTGGCGTTGAAGCCGCGCAATGCGTCGGCCTGGAAGAACCTCCCGCTCTGGCTGGCCTTCCCGCTCGGCTACGCGGCGATCGTGCTCGCCCGCAACGCGCTGTTCTCCGACTTCCCGAGGCCCTACCCGTACTTCTTCTTCGACCCGACGACCAAGGGCTACGGCTACGTCTGGGGCCAGATAGCCCAGCTGACGGTCGAGTTCATCGTGCTCGGCGCCGCCGTCGTCGGGCTGGACCGGCTGGGCACCCTGGTCGCGGGCAGGTGGAAGCGGGAAGAGGCGCAGGAGTAGGAGAGGCGGACGCGGCCGGCCTCGGATCCGCCACGACGGATTTCCACCCGCCGTCAAAAGGGTTTGCCGTCCATCCCTCCCGAGGTGGTTCGACCGGGCGTGCGAGTGGGCCCGGAGGAGGGGACGGGAGCGGCGCGTCGGATGACGACCGGGCGGTGCGGGCGACCGTAGCGTCGTGGGCACGGTGGCGGAGGGGTTCCGCGGGGGAGGCCGGACACTCGGCGGAGGCCGGACATGCAGCAGAGTCGGCGGGGGTCGAACATCGAGCAGGGTCGGCGGAGGCCGGACATCGAACAGGGACGGCGGGGGCCGGGGGCGAGGTCCCGGAAGGCCGGCAGGGCGGCGGCCACCACCACGGCGCTGGCGACGGCACTGGTGCTCGCCACGGCGGTCGGGCCGGCGGCGGGGACGGCGGCCGCCGCCGAGGGGCGGCCGGGGAGTCCGACCGGAGTCTGGCGGATGGACGGCTACGGCACGGTGGTCGCCGTCGACGGGGACAAGCTGACCACCTACGACGTGACCGCGCACAGCTGCGTGCCCGGCTGGATCACCGCGACGCAGGCCGGCCCGCCGGGACCGGACGGCACCGTCCGCTACGTCGTGGGCAGCAACGCGGTGACCCTCACCCCGAAGGGCCGTGACCGGCTGGTCGACCGCGAGGAGGGCGGGGTCGGCACCAAGGACCTGTACCGGCTCCCCGCCCTGCCGGCCCTGTGCACCACCCCGGCACCGAACGACCCGCTCGCGGTCTTCGACCGGTTCTGGGAGGACTTCGAGGAGAACTACCCCTTCTTCGCGGCCAAGGGGATCGACTGGCACGCCGTCCGGGACGAGCAGCGGCGACGGATCACGCCCACGACGACCACCGACCAGTTGCAGGAGGTGTTCGTCGACATGCTGCGGCCGCTCGGCGACGCCCACACCGGGCTGGCCCGGATCGTCGACGGGCAGCCGACCGGGGTGTTCGGCGGACGGCGGCCCGGCTCGACGGTGCGCACCAAGGAGCTGACCACCCGGGCCGGGGAGGCCGTCGCCGCCCAGCTCACCGGGCCGGAGCAGCTCTTCGCCGGCGGGAAGCTCGGCGTGGGCCGGCTTCCCGACGACGTCGGCTACCTGCGGGTGGGCAGCTTCGACGGCTACACCGGCGGCGACTACCGCAGCCAGGTCGCCGAGCTGGACAGGGCGCTGGACGCCCTGCTCGCCGACCCGGACGGGCTCACCGGGCTGGTGCTCGACGTCCGGCTGAACGGCGGCGGCTCGGACGCGCTCGGGCTGCACATCGCCGCCCGGCTCACCGACCGCCCGTACCTCGCCTACCGGAAGGTGGCGCGGAACGACCCGGCCGACCCGACGAAGTTCACCCGGCCCGTGCCCGTCCCCGTGGAGCCCTCGGACGGCGAGCACTTCACCGGGCCGGTGGCCCTGCTCACCTCCTCAATCTCGGCCAGCGCGGCGGAGACCTTCACCCAGGCGCTGATGGGCCGCTCCCCGCACGTGACCCGGATCGGCGAGAACACCCAGGGCGTCTACTCGGACGTCCTGATCAAGCCGCTCTCGCCGGACTTCGCGGTCGTCCTGCCGAACGAGGAGTACCTCACCCGCAGCGGCAGCACCTTCGACGGCCCGGGCATCGCGCCGGACCTCCGGACCCCGGTGTACAGCCCCGAGGAGCTGGCCGCGCTCAAGGACTCCGCCCTCAGCACGGCCCGCCGGGTGCTCGCCGAGGACGCCCGGGGCGACCAGGGCCCCCTGCGGCAGCGGTAGCAGGAGCCGCTACATCGGATCCACCGCCCTCAGTTCGCCGTCCAGCTCCAGCCACCTGGTCAGGCCCAGGCCGCGCAGGAAGGGCAGGTCGTGGCTGACCACGATCAGCGCGCCCCGGTAGGCGGCCAGCGCCTGGGTGAGCTGGTGGACGCTGGCGAGGTCCAGGTTGTTGGTCGGCTCGTCGAGCAGCAGCAGCTGCGGCGGCGGGTCGGCCAGCAGCAGGGCGGCCAGCGTCGCCCGGAAGCGTTCGCCGCCGGACAGCGTGCCGACCGGCTGCTCGGCCCGGGCGCCCCGGAACAGGAAGCGGGCCAGCCGGGCGCGGATCGCGTTGTCCCCGGCGGCGGGGGCGAACCGCTTGACGTTCTCCACGACGGTGAGTGCGTCGTCCAGCAGGTCGAGCCGCTGCGGCAGGTGGCGCAGCCCCTCCGGGGTGGTGATCTGCCCCTCCAGCGGGGAGAGTTCGCCCGCGATGGTGCGCAGCAGCGTGGTCTTGCCGGAGCCGTTGCGCCCGACCAGGGCGATCCGTTCGGGGCCGCGCAGGTCGAGGTCGACGGTGGCGCCGAAGGGCAGCCGGACCTTCTGCAGGGTGAGCACGGTGCGCCCGGCCGGCACCTCGGTGCGCGGCAGGTCGATCCGGATCTCGGCGTCGTCGCGCACCGCCTCCTCGGCGGCGGTCAGCCGTGCCCTGGCCTCCTCCAGGCGTTCGGCGTGCATTCCGGTGAGCCGGCCGGCCGTCTCCTGGCCCTTGCGTTTGAGCATCCCGGCGAAGATGTGCGGGTCGTTGCGGGTGACCGCGCGCTTCTTGCCGTAGCTGGCGCTGCGGTCCAGCCTGGTGCGGGCCTCGGCCAAGTCCCGCTTCTGGCGCTGGACGTCGGCCTCGGCGTTGCGCAGCAGCCGCTCGGCCGTCTCCTGCTGGGCGGCGAGGGTGCGCTCGTAGTCGTCGTAGTTGCCGCCGTACCACGTCACCCCGCCGTCCCGGAGGTCGGCGATCTGGTCGACGTGCCGGAGCAGTTCGCGGTCGTGGCTGACGATCACCATGGCGCCCTGCCAGCCGGCCACCGTCTCGTAGAGCCGCTCGCGGGCGGCCCGGTCGAGGTTGTTGGTGGGCTCGTCCAGCAGCAGCACGTCGGGGCGGCTCAGCAGCAGGGCGGCCAGTCGCAGCAACACCGCCTCGCCGCCGGAGAGTTCGCCGGTGGTGCGGTCGAGGCCGAGGCGGCGCAGGCCGAGCTTGTCGAGGGTGGCGCGGGCGCGCTCCTCGACGTCCCAGTCGTCGCCGACGGCGTCGAAGTGCCGCTGGTCGGTGTCGCCCGACTCGATGGCGTGCAGGGCCTCGCGGGCGGCCCGGATGCCGAGCGCCTCGTCGACCCGCAGGCCGGTGTCGAGGGTGAGGCCCTGCGGCAGGTGGCCGAGTTCGCCCTCGACCCGGACGGTGCCGCCGGTGGGGGTGAGTTCGCCGGCGATCAGCCGCAGCAGGGTCGACTTGCCGGCCCCGTTGAGGCCGATGAGTCCGGTGCGGCCGGGGCCGACGGCGAGGTGGAAGCCGTCCAGGACGGACTTGCCGTCGGGCCACTCGAACGCGAGGTCGGTGCAGAGGACGGCGGTGGTGGGTTGTGCCATGCAAGGCCTCCCGGGTGGTTGCTGAAGGGGTGACGAGCAACACGGGGAGACACCGCGGGTGCGGAACCGGGACGGCCGGAGGACAGGACGGCGCGATGACGCGCCACGGGCCGTGACTGAGGTCGCACACTCGCACACCACGCGGCAAGGGCCACAGCTACAGCTATGACTACGGCTGCGACTGCGACTGCGGCGACAACTGCGGCCGTCAGAACGACAGCGGCAGCGGGGCCTGCGTGGCGGGGGCGGTGTCCCGGGACCTCAGTAGAGCAACGGCCTTCTCCTTGTCTGGCGGATGACGCGAACCACGCTAGGCACGTCGGCGAACGGTCGCAACCGGTTTTCCGGGCCGCCCGCGCGCCGGGCCGAACGCGGCCCCGTGCCGATCCGGTGCCGATCCGGTGACGGCCTCGTACCGGCCGGGGGCGCCTGTAAGGAGTTCCTTATCCTCATGGCAGACTCCTCACCTGCCATACCTGCGGCCCCGGTCGGCCGCACCCGAGGACCGGGCCGTATGGCGGTAGTCAACAGGGGGATTTGAACTCATGTCACCGATATCCAGGCCGAGCCGTGCCGTCCTCGGCGCCACCGTCGCCGCGCTCACCATGGTGGTCGCCAGCGGCTGCGGCCCGGACAACAGCGACCCGGCCGGCGCCCAGACCTCCGCGCCGTCGGTCGCGGCCACTGCCTCCGGGAAGCCGGGCGCGGCTCCGATCAAGCTGCCGACGGTCGAAGAGCTGAAGACCTGGAAGCTCGACGACTGGGACAAGTGGGCCCAGGCCAACGTGATCACCCCGGCGGCCAAGGGCTACTGGACCCTGCAGAAGCTGCTGAACGCCAAGCCGAAGCCGCTGCCGCAGGCGCCGGCCCAGCCCACCGGGCAGCCGACCGCCCAGCCGACGAGCGCGGCCCCGGCCCAGCCCACCGCCGCCCAGCCGCCGACCGGCCCGGACCAGCTGCCCCCGGTCGTCGCCGCCAAGCCCGTGGCGCACCCCTTCCCGAAGAACATGCACGTCAACGGCAAGATCTTCTTCAAGGACGGCAACGAGGACTACGTCTGCTCCGGCACCGTCGTCTCCGACCCGGCCAACCCGGGCAAGAGCAACCTGGTGTGGACCGCGAGCCACTGCCTGCACGGCGGCAAGGGCAACAAGTACTACACCGACATCACCTTCGCCCCCGCCTTCAACAGCAGCGGCGTGCTGAGCAACGGCAACAAGCAGAAGTCCAAGCTGGACGACGCCGAGCCGTACGGCGAGTGGGGCGCGACCGCCGGCATGGTCTCCCCGCAGTGGACCCAGGAGGCCGACCCGGAGAAGGGCGGCCCGTGGAGCCAGTACGACTTCGGCATCATCAAGGTCACCAACCCCGACCCGAGCGGCAAGTCGCTGGAGGAGACCGTCGGCGGCTCCGTGCCGCTGTGGTTCAACGCCCCGCGCGACCAGCTCGCCTCCGTCGCCAACTACGGCTTCCCGGAGGGCAAGCCCTTCGACGGCGTCGAGCTGGAGCACTGCGACGGCGGCAAGCCGGCCGCGAAGCCCGGTGACCCGGGCCGCCCGGCGATGCTGATGATCGGCTGCAACATGACCGGCGGCAGCAGCGGCGGCGGCTGGTACACCACCAAGGACGGCAAGCCGGCCCTGGTCAGCGACACCTCCGTCGGCAACGGCGCCAACACCTACGAGGCGGGCCCCTACCTGGAGGACGTCGCGGCGCACATGTTCGACTACTTCTCCAAGAAGGCCAAGTGATCGGCGGCTGAGACCCGCCCCGGTCCCGTGCGGGGCCGCGACTGCCGGAGCGCAGCCGCGGCCCCGCCGCCTTTTCCGGCTCGGGGCCCGGTCCTCCTACAATCGGCTCCATCATGAGCGCGACACTCGTAGTCAAGGACCTCGCCGCCGGCCACGGCGAACGCACCCTCTTCACCGGCCTGGACCTGGTCGTCGCCCCCGGCGACGTGATCGGCCTGGTCGGCGTGAACGGCGCCGGCAAGTCGACCCTGCTGCGGCTGCTGGCCGGGCTGGACACCCCCGAGGGCGGGTCGCTGCGGCTCAGCCCGGCGAGCGCCAACGTCGGCCACCTGCCGCAGGAGCCGGAGCGGCGCGAGGGCGAGTCGGTGCGCGGCTTCCTGGCCCGGCGCACCGGCGTGGCGGCTGCCCAGGCCGAGCTGGACGAGGCCACCGAGGGCCTGGTCGAGGGCCGCCCCGGCGCCGACGACGCCTACGCGGCGAGCCTGGACCGCTGGCTGGACCTCGGCGGCGCCGACCTGGACGAGCGGGCCGAGGAGGTGGCCGACTCGCTCGGCCTCAAGGTCTCCCTCGACCTGCCGATGACGGCGCTCTCCGGCGGCCAGGCCGCCCGCGCGGGCCTGGCCTCGCTGCTGCTCTCCCGCTACGACGTGTTCCTGCTGGACGAGCCCACCAACGACCTCGACCTGGACGGCCTGGAGCGGCTGGAGGCCTTCGTCAAGGGCCTGCGCGCCGGCACCGTGCTGATCAGCCACGACCGCGAGTTCCTGGCCCGCACCGTGACCAAGGTGCTGGAGTTGGACCTGCACCAGCAGCAGGTCAACCTGTACGGCGGCGGCTACGAGGCGTACCTGGAGGAGCGGGCGGTGGCCCGCCGGCACGCCCGCGAGGAGTACGAGGACTACGCCGACACCAAGTCCTCGCTGGAGGCCCGGGCGCAGATGCAGCGCAACTGGATGGAGCACGGGGTCCGCAACGCCCGCCGCAAGGGCGGCGACAACGACAAGAACGCCAAGGCGAAGCGCACCGAGTCCACCGAGAAGCAGGCCTCCAAGGCCCGGCAGACCCAGCGGATGATCGAGCGGCTGGACGTGGTCGAGGAGCCGCGCAAGGAGTGGGAGCTGCGGATGGAGATCGCCACCGCGCCGCGCTCCGGCTCGGTGGTGGCCACCCTGCGGGCGGCCGTCGCCCAGCGCGGCGACTTCGCCTTCGGCCCGGTGGACCTGCAGATCGACTGGGCCGACCGGGTCGCGATCACCGGGGCCAACGGCGCGGGCAAGTCCACCCTGCTGGCGGCCCTGCTCGGCCGGCTCGCACTCGACTCCGGCAGTGCCGTGCTGGGCTCCGGCGTGGTGGTCGGCGAGGTCGACCAGGCGCGCGGGCTCTTCCTCGGGGGCGAGCCGCTGGCGGACGCCTTCGCGGCCGCCGTACCGGAGCTCACCGAGGAGGAGGTGCGCACCCTGCTGGCCAAGTTCGGCCTCAAGGCGGTGCACGTGCTGCGCCCGGCGGGCACCCTCTCCCCCGGCGAGCGCACCCGGGCCGCGCTGGCGCTGCTGCAGGCCCGCGGGGTCAACCTGCTGGTGCTGGACGAGCCCACCAACCACCTGGACCTGCCCGCGATCGAGCAGCTGGAGTCCGCGCTCGGCTCGTACACCGGCACCCTGCTGCTGGTCACCCACGACCGGCGGATGCTGGACACGGTGGCGGTGAACCGGCGGATCGAGGTCCGGGGCGGCCGGGTGCACGAGCTCTAGGCTCCTTCGAGACACGGACGGCCGCTCCGGGAATTGGTCTCTACCTCTTCCCGGAGCGGCCGTCATGTGCTGTGCTGTCGGCCATGGTTGACAGTGCAGTGGCAGGGACGCCCCACCCGACCGTCCCGCTCACCCCGATGACGGTGCCGGCCCACCAGGCCGAGGCCCGCAGCAAGGCATTCCACGACGTGATGGCGCAGCGCCGGACCGTCCGCGACTACTCCACCGAACCGATCCCGGACGGGGTGGTCGAGTGGGCCGTCCGCACCGCGAGCACCGCGCCCAGCGGCGCCCACGTCCAGCCCTGGCGGTTCGTGGTGATCACCGACCCGGAGCGCAAGCGGCTGCTGCGCGAGGCGGCCGAGGCGGAGGAGCGCGAGTTCTACGGCCACCGGGCGTCCGAGGAGTGGCTGGCCGCGCTGGCGCCGATCGGCACCGACTGGCACAAGCCGTTCCTGGAGGACGCGCCGGCCGTGATCGTGGTCTTCGAGGTGCACAAGGGCCCCGACTCGCCGCGCCCGTACTACACCAAGGAGTCGGTGGGGATCGCGGTCGGACTGCTGCTGGCCTCCCTGCACCAGGCCGGGCTGGCCACGCTGACCCACACGCCGAGCCCGATGCGGTTCCTCAACGAGGTGTGCGGGCGCCCGGCGGAGGAGCGGGCCGCGTACGTGATCCCGGTCGGCTACCCCGCCGAGGGGGCGCGGGTGCCGGACCTGCGGCGCAAGGAGCTGGACGAGGTGATGGTCCGGCTCTGACGCGCCGGAGGCCGCCTCCTCCCGCCCCTCTCCCGCTCCCGCCCGCCCCCGCCGGTCGGCGGGACGGGATGCGCCCCCGTCCGGATGTGGCAGGTCCGGGCCAAGGACATAATCGCCGCCATGAGCCCCGCACTGCCGCAGTCCTGCGAGCCCGTCCGGGCGGCACCCGAGGTGACCACCGGGCGGCCGCCCGAACTGCTGCGGCTGCCCGGCGGCCTCTGCCTGCACCGCCGCCGCAGCGCCCACGCACCCGCGCTGCACCGGGCCGTCCGGGCCAACCTGGAGCACCTGCGGCCCTGGCTGGACTGGGCGGCCGAGGTCCCCACCCGGGCCCGAACCGCCGAACGGACCAGGGCCGGCACCGCCGCCTGGGAGGCCGGGACGGACTTCATGTACCTCGCCGACCTGGACGAGGCCCCCGGCCGGGTGGTCGCCGCCCTCGGGCTGCACGCGCGGCTCGGCCCGGGCGCGCTGGAGATCGGCTACTGGGTCGCGGCCCGGCACGTCGGCCGCGGCATCGCCACCGCCGCGGCCGGGGCGCTGACCCAGGCCGCGCTGGCGCTGCCCGGGATCGCCCGGGTGGAGATCCGCTGCGACCGGGCGAACGCCGCCAGCGCGGCCGTCCCGCGCAAGCTCGGCTACCGGCTGGACCGGGTCGCCGAGGCCGCCGTCCGGGCCCCGGGCGAGACCGGACGGCAGCTGGTCTGGGTCATGGAGCGGTGACGGCCACTCGGGGGAGCGGCGCCCGGGGCGCTCAGTAGCGCCCGCCCTCCGGGGCCGGCAGCGTGTCCAGCTCGGCCAGGTCGGCCGCCGAGAGCTCGACCGCGGCCGCGCCCACGTTGTCCTCCAGGTAGCGCGGCGTCTTGGTGCCCGGGATCGGGAGGACGTACCGGCCCTGCGCCAGCACCCAGGCCAGCGCGACCCGCGCCGGGGTGGTGCCGAGCCGCTCGGCGATCTCCCGGACCCGGCCGACCAGCGCCAGGTTGGCCTTGAGCGCGTCCTGCTGGAAGCGCGGCAGGCGGCGGCGGAGGTCGTCCTCGGGCAGCTCGTCGAAGGAGGAGATGCTGCCGGTCAGGAAGCCCCGGCCGAGCGGCGAGAAGGGCAGGAAGGCGATGCCCTGCTCCTCGGTGTACGGCAGCACCTCGGCCAGCACGTCCCTGGTCCACAGCGACAGCTCGGACTGCACGGAGGCCACCGGGTGCACCGCCTGGGCGCGCCGGATCTCCTCGACGCCGACCTCGGAGAGCCCGATCCGGCGGGCCTTTCCGGCCCGGACGGCCTCGGCGAGCGCGCCCCAGGTCTCCTCGATCGGGACGGCCGGGTCGACCCGGTGCAGCTGGTACAGGTCGACGTGGTCGGTGCCGAGCCGGCGCAGGCTGTCGTCGATCGAGCGGCGCACGTGCTCGGGCCGGCCGTCGCGCACGTTCGGGCCGCCGCCGCCCGGGACGATGCCCACCTTGGTGGCGAGGAAGGCGCGCTCGCGGTGCGGGCCGGCCAGGGCGGCGCCGACCACCTCCTCGTTGCTGTACGGGCCGTAGACGTCGGCGGTGTCGATCAGGGTGACGCCGAGGTCCAGGGCCTGGTGGATGACCCGGACGGACCTCTCGTCGTCCCGGCTCCGGACGTCGTAGGCGTGGGTCATCCCCATGCAGCCGAGGCCGATCACGCCGACCTCCGGGCCGCCGCTGCCGAAGAAGGCGCTGCGCATGACGGTGCTCCGTTCTGTGGTTCCGCTCTGTGGTTCCGCTGAGCCGAAGTGGATCAACACCGCCAGCTTCCCCCTTGGAGTGCACTCGAGGTCAAGCCTTCCGAGGTCAACCCCAGCCTCCGGTACGGTCATCGGACCGCCGTGCGGCGCGAACGGGGCGCGCGCCTCCGGTTTCACCACCGGGCTCCCGCACCCGGCCGTCGGCCCGGGCGTTCGCCCCCGGACGGTCCGGCCCCGCCCCGTGGACGCCTCCTGCGCCAAACCGGCGCGCGGGGGCCCGGTCGCGGGATCATCGCGCCACCTGGCGCCGCCGGTCCGGTCTTGGCACGGCTCGCCGCGACGGTCGAGGCTCGGTCCGCGGCCGGTCGACCCGGCCCGCCACCACGGAGGCGACCGAAGACGTCGCCCGCCTCGGGGAGGAACCCATGTCGCTCTCGCGCACCCGCACCGCCGCCCTCGCCCTCACCCTCGCCGCCGCCACCGCGCTGACCACCGCCGGCCTCGCCACCCCGGCCCAGGCGGCCGGCCACCGCGCGCTCAGCCGCTTCGACGACGGCAGCTTCGAGTCCCCCAAGGTCGCGCCGAACACCTTCACCGAGCCGGTGGCCGGCCAGAGCATCGGCCCGTGGCTGGTCACCAGCGGCAGCGTCGACCTGATCGGCGCCGGGTTCTGGCAGGCCGCCGAGGGCGACCAGTCGCTCGACCTCAACGGCAACGGCCCGGGCACCATCGCCCAGACCTTCACCACCACCCCCGGCGCCACCTACTCGGTGACCTACGCGCTGGCCGGCAACCCCAGCGGCCCGCCCGCGCTGCGGACCGGGCGGGCGCTGATCGACGGGCAGGACTTCCAGGACTTCACCTTCGACGTCACCGGCCGGACGAGTGCCGCGATGGGCTACGTGGGACGGCAGTTCACCTTCGTCGCGCAGAACGCGTCCACCACGCTGTCCTTCGAGAGCACCGTCGCGGGCCCGCGCGGTCCGGTGCTCGACGACATCCAGGTGAAGGAGTGCAAGCCCTGCTGCGGCGGCTGACCGGCTGACGGGCCGTCACAGGCCGACCCGCCCTCCTTAAACCCTCCCTAAAACCTGCTCTCGGAAGGCTCCCGAACCCCGGGAAGTGCTTGACGTGCACAGCTGGTCTAGTCCAGTTTGATCCTCAGCACCGCGCTCCTCCCGCACCGGAACAGCCCCCATGCTGCCGCCCGCCCCGCGTCTCCCCCCTTCGCGGCGCGGGCGGCCCCACGCTCCGAGAGGCACCCCCATGCCCAGCGCGCCCCAGCACGCCCCCACCCGCCGCCGCCCCGCCGGCCGGACCACCCTGCTGAGCCTCGCCGCCGCCACCGCGCTCGCGGCCGGCGGCCTCACCACCCTCGCCGGGAACGCCGGCGCCGCGGACGCGAACCTGCTCGCCAACGGCGGCTTCGAGAGCGGCACGCTCGCCCCGTGGAGCTGTTCCGCCGGCACCGGAAGCATCGTCACCTCCGGTGCCCACAGCGGAACCGACGCCCTCAAGGGGGCGGTGAGCGCGAGCGACACCGCGCAGTGCGGCCAGACCGTGAGCGTCCAGCCCAACACCACCTACACCCTGAGCGCCTGGGTCCAGGGCCAGTACGTCTACCTCGGCGCCACCGGCAGCGGCGTCACCGACCCCGCCGTGTGGACCCCGGGCGGCGCCAACTGGCAGCAGCTGTCCGCCAGTTTCACCACCGGACCGAGCACCACCAGCGTCAACGTCTACCTGCACGGCTGGTACGGGCAGGGCGCCTACCTCGCCGACGACGTCACCCTCACCGGCCCCGGCGGCGGCGGACCGACCACTCCCCCGACCACCCCGCCGACCTCCACCCCGACCGGCGGTCCGACCACCCCGCCGCCGAACGTCGCCCTCCCCGTCGCCCCGTACATCGACATGGGCGCCTGGCCCACCCCGTCCATGCCCGACATGGCCAAGGCCGGCGGCGTCAAGGGCTACACCATGGGCTTCGTCACCGGCGTCGGCTGCAAGGCCAGCTGGTTCAACGCCTACGACCCGCGCACCGGTTGGGCCAAGGACCAGGTCGACGCGCTGCGCGCGGCCGGCGGCGACGTCAAGCTCTCCTTCGGCGGCGCCAGCGGTACCGAACTCGCCGCCGCCTGCACCTCGGTGGACTCGCTGTTCAACGAGTACGACGCGGTCGTCAACGCCTACAACCTGCGCTACGTCGACTACGACATCGAGGGCGCGGCGATCGCCGACACCGCCTCCAACGACCGCCGCTCCGCCGCGCTCGCCAAGCTCCAGCAGGCCCACCCCGGCCTCAAGGTCTCGCTCACCCTGCCCGTCCTGCCCGAGGGCCTGACCAGCGACGGCGTCGCCATCGTCAAGTCCGCCCGGGACGCCGGGGTCAACCTGGACCTGGTGAACATCATGGCGATGGACTACTACCGCTCCGGCAGCGACTACGGCAACGCCGCCGTCCAGGCCGCGCAGGCGACCTTCGGCCAGCTCAAGGCGCTCTACCCGGCAAAGACCGACGCCCAGCTGTGGGCCATGGTCGGGGTCACCCCGATGATCGGCGAGAACGACGACCACCAGATCTACAACCAGGCCGCCGCCCAGCAGTTGACGACCTTCGCCCAGCAGAACCACCTCGGCCTGCTCGCCTTCTGGGACGCCACCCGGGACGCCAACGCCTGCACCGGCTCGCTGGCCAAGTGCACCAACATCACCCAGCAGCCGTACGAGTTCGCGAAGATCTTCAGCAAGTACACGGGCTGACGCCACGACGATTCGGGGCGCCGACGGGCCAGGGGGCCGTCGGCGCCTCCGTGCGTCAGGGCAGGGCCGACACTCTCGGGCGGCACGGGCGGCACGGGCGGCACGGGCGGCACGGGCGGCACGGGCAGCTCGGGCAGCTCGGGCAACCGGAAGAAATTGGCATCTCATCCTCCCGGACCGTCAACTACAGTCCCTCCCACCTGTACGGAACGAGGGGGCGGACATGACGGTCCGGGACGACCACAAACAGCTGATCACCAACACCGCGACCAGCGAAGCCGCCTGCGCGGCAGGCCTCACCCCCGAGGAACTCAGCGCCTTCAGCCGCACCCTGGGCCGGCTGCGCGGCCTCCCCTCCCACGACCGCACCCGGCTTGTCGCCGAGCGCCAGCTCAGCTCCTTCGTGATGGAGAGCCGCAAGCGCCGCCGCCAGGAGGCCAAGGAGGCCGTCCGGCAGGCCGACGCCGCACTGCTCGCCGCCACCGCGACCGGCGCCCGGCAGCGCCGCGAGGACGCACCGCTCGCCCCGGCTCCGGGAGGGCCGGTCGGCGAACTGGTCGTCGCGCGCAAGTGCTACGTCTGCAAGCAGGCGTAGCGCCGGGTCGACGGCTTCTACCACATGCTCTGCCCGGACTGCTCGGCCGACAACACCGCCCGCCGCGGCCTCTCCACCGACCTGCGCGGCCGACGGGCGCTGCTCACCGGCGGGCGCGTGAAGATCGGCTTCCAGCTCGCGCTGATGCTGCTGCGGGACGGCGCCGAGCTGACCGTCACCAGCCGCTTCCCGCAGGACACCGTCCGCCGCTTCCGCGCCGCCGAGGGCAGCGCGCAGTGGTGGGAGCGGCTGACCGTGGTCGGCATCGACCTCCGTGACCCGCGCCAAGTCCTGGGCCTGACCGAGCAGTTGCGCGCCGAAGGCCGACCGCTGGACATCCTGGTCAACAACGCCGCGCAGACCCTGCGCCGCCCCCCGGAGTCCTACGCCCTGCTGGCGGCGGGCGAGGCCGCGGCCCTGCCGGGCGCCGACCGCCGGGCCGTCACCCACGCTCCCGGCTTCCGGCCGTCCGCCATTGCGGCCCAACTCCCGTCCGGGGCGGGCTCCCTGCTGGACCTCACCGACGAGGCCGGGCTGCTGCCCGACCTGGCACCGGCCAACTCCTGGTCCGCCACGCTCGGTTCGCTCGACCCGGCGGAGCTGCTGGAGACCCAGCTGGTCAACTCGCTGGCCCCGGCCCTGCTCTGCGACCGGCTGCTGCCGCTGCTGCTGGCCTCCCCGCACCCCGCCCGCTACATCGTCAACGTGACGGCGGTGGAGGGCCGGTTCTCCGTCCGCAACAAGACCGCGCGCCACCCGCACACCAACATGGCCAAGGCCGCGCTCAACATGCTCACCCGCACCAGCGCCGCCGAACTCGCCCCGCGGGGCGTGCACATGTGCGCCGTCGACACCGGCTGGATCACCGACGAGAACCCGGCGCCGGCGAAGACCCGGATCGCCGCCCGGGGCTTCCGCACCCCGCTGGACATCGTGGACGGCGCGGCCCGGGTGTACGACCCGATCGTGCGCGGCGAGGCGGGCCACCCGGTGTCGGGGGTGTTCCTCAAGGACTACCGGGTCGCGGAGTGGTGACGGCCCGCAGGCGGTGACGGCTCAGGTGTCGTAGCAGCCGTCCCACGGCGCGTGGAAGCCGAGGCCGTCGGGGCGGAGCTCGACCCAGGGCCCTTCCTCCTCGCCCTCCTCGTCGTCCTCGTCGGCTTCCTCCTCGTCGAGGAGGAGCCCGAAGAGCACGCCGTCGACCTCCACGGAGAACTGCGCGATCGCGATGTCCCCGTAAGCGCGCTCGGGCAGGGCGTCCAGCCACTCGTCCAGCAGCCGACGGGCCTCCGCCGCCGTGCCGACGGCCCGGATGCTCGACTCCAGGTGCTGCCCCGCCGGGTCGAAACGGTGCAGCACCGCGTACGGTCGGCCCTCGGCCACGACGGCCGAGGCCAGGAACTGGCCGCCCTGCCAGCGGCCGATGGTGTCCGTGCGCCAGTCCGGCTCGCGCCGGATCGGGATCAGTGCGGGTACGTTCATGCTCGAACCCTAGGCCCGACCTGCGAGGACGGCCCGCCCGGGGTGCTCCCGGGCGGGCCGTCGCGCCGTACAGCGGTCAGCGGTCAGCGGCCGGTCGGCAGGTTGGCCCCACCGGTGCAGTCGAGCACCACGCCGGTGACGAAGGTGTTGGCGGCGAACATCTGGATCGCCCGGGCGACGTCCTCGGGGCGGCCGACCCGGCCGACCGGGGTGGTGGCGGCCAGGCCGTCGAAGAGCGCGGTGCGCTGCTCGGCGGGGACGCGGTCCCACCACGGGGTGTCGATGACGCCGGGCGAGACGGCGTTGACCCGCAGCGGGGCGAGTTCGACGGCCAGCGGCGGGACCATCGCCTCCAGGGCGCCGTTGATGGCGGCCAGTCCGGCGGTGCCGGGGATGGCGGCGCGGGCCGAGGCGGCGGTGATCAGGGTGACCGAGCCGTCCTCGCGCAGGTGCGGCAGGGCGGCCTGGAGGACACGCACCTGCGGCCAGAACTTGGCGTCGAAGCCGTGGGCGAGGTCGGCGAGGTCGAGTTGGGCGAAGGGGCCGCTGCCGGCCGCGCCGCTGACCGCGACGACCAGGTGGTCGACGGTGCCGGCGCCGGTGAAGAAGGCGGCGAGGGCGGCCGGGTCGGTCGCGTCCAGCTGTGCGCCCTCGGTCTTTCCGCCGATCCGGGCGACGGCGGCGTCCAGCTTCGCGCGGTCGCGGCCGGTGATCACGACCTCGGCGCCGTCGGCCGCGAAGGCGGTCGCGGTCGCCTCGCCGATGCCCGAGCTGCCGCCCATGACGACGACGCGCTGTCCGGCGAAGAGGTTCGATGCAGTGCTCATGGTTCTGGCCCTTCCGGCTTGATCAGGAACTTGTCGAGACCATAGGTTCCGGTAATGATGTTTGCCGAGACTGCTAGTCTTGTCAAGTGGGGGAGGAAGAACGGGGACCGGAGGAAAGGGACACCACCATGAGCGAGACCGACCCCCAGGCCGCCCGGCCGCACACCGGCCGCCGCCGCAACGAGGCGGCCCACCGGGCGATCCTGGACGCGGCACTGCACCTGCTCGCGGAATCCGACGGCACGCCCGTCACCATCGACGCCATCGCCCGCGCGGCCGGCGTCGGCAAGCAGACCGTCTACCGCTGGTGGCCCTCCAAGGGAGCCGTCCTGCTAGACGCCCTCACCGACCGCGCCGACCAGGACGTCACCGACCACCCGGACACCGGCGCACTCCGCACCGACCTGCGGACCTTCGTCGAGACCACCTTCGACGCCGCCCAGCAGAGCACCACGGCCTCCGCGCTGCGCACCCTCGTCCGCGAGGCCGCCCGCGACCCGCACCTGGCCGAACTGATGCAGGCCTTCACCGCCACCCGGCGCGACGCGCTGCACGAGCTGCTCACCCGGGGGCGCGAGCGCGGCGAACTGGCCGAGCACGCCGACCTGGACCTGATCGTGGACCAGGTCTACGGGGTGTTCTGGTACCGCTTCCTGCTCGGCCACGGCCCGCTGGACCCGACCGTCGCCGAGCGGCTCGCCGACACCCTGGTCACCGGGAACGACTAACCGGGCACGCCCCGGCGCCGCACCAGCGGCAGGTACACCTCGTCGACGATCTCCACCAGCACGTCGTCGGGCGCGCTCGGCACCCCCCGCACCACGAACTCGTTGCGCAGCAGCACCACCGCCACCGTCGCCACCCGCGGGTGCAGCACCTCGGGCTCCGCCTCGCCGCGGGCGACGGCCCGGCCCAGCACGGTGAGCCAGGGGGCGGCCGCGGCGTCGCCGGACTGGTCCTGCAACTGCGCCAGGAACTCGCTCGCGCCGCCCGCGGCGGCCAGCAGTTCGCGCAGCACTCCGCCGAGCGGGGAGCTCCAGTGCCGGTTCGCCTGGCGCAGCAACTCCAGCGCGTCACCGCGCAGTTCGCCGGTGTCGGGGAGCGGGGCGGCCTTGGCGAGCTGCTTGTAGGCGGCGATGCCGAGGGCCAGGCGGTTCGGCCAGCGCCGGTAGATGGCGTTCTTGTTGGTGCCCGCGCGGGCGGCGACCTTGTCCATGGTCAGCCCGGCGTACCCGGACCCGGCGAGCTCCGCGACCGCGGCCGCCAGGATCGCCTCCTCCAGCGCCGCCCCGCGCCGCCGCGTCTGCCCGGCCATGCTCCCGCTCCGCCCTCGCTGTCGCCCGTACCGCCCCCATGCTTACTTGCCCTCCGGCCCCGACGGCAACTACGGTACTGGCCGTACCGTAAATTCCGTACGTTTCCGATCCGCCATGAAGGCAGGGGACCATGCGCGCCAAGGGAATCAGCTACGACACCGGCTTCGTCAGGGACGGGTCGTACTCCCGCAAGCTGTTCGACCCGGAGACCGTCGAACGCGAGCTGCGGATCATCCGCGACGAACTGCACTGCACCGCCGTCCGGATCATGGGCGGCGATCCGGACCGGATCGAGCTCGCCGCCGGGCTGGCCGCCGGACTCGGGCTGGAGGTCTGGTTCTCCCCGTACCCGCTGGAGCTGACCACCGAGGAGATGCTGCGGCTGTTCGCCGACTGCGCCGGGCGCGCGGAGCGGCTGCGGCGCGGCGGGGCCGAGGTGGTGTTCGTGGCCGGTGCCGAACTGAGCCTGATGAACCCCGGCTTCCTGCCCGGCGCCACCACGGACGAGCGGGTCGCGCTGCTCGCCCGGCCGGAGGAGGTGCGCAAGCACCTCGGGGCGGTCAGCGCCGAGGTCAACGCCTTCCTCGGCGAGGCGGTGGCCACCGTCCGCGCGCACTTCGACGGGCCCGTCACCTACGCCGCCGTCCCGCTGGAGCGGGTCGACTGGACGCCCTTCGACCGGATCTCCCTCGACCTGTACCGCTCCGCCGGGATCGCCGACCGCTTCGCCGACGGCGTCCGGGACCTCACGGCCCAGGGCAAGCCGGTCGCCGTCACCGAGTTCGGCTCCGCCACCTACCGCGGCGCGGGCGACCGGGGCGCGCTCGGCCTGGAGGTCGTCGAGTACGACGCCGACGGCCCGGTGCGCCTCGACGGCAGGTACGAGCGCGACGAGCCCGCCCAGGCCGGGTACGTCCGCGAGCTGCTGACGGCCTTCGACGAGGGCGGCATCGACGCCGCCTTCGTGTTCACCTTCGCGCTGTACGACTTCGTCCACCGCCCGGACGGCGACCCCCGTGAGGACCTCGACCAGGCCAGCTACGGCATCGTCAAGGTGTACGAGGACCGCCCGGGCAGCAGGTTCCCCGGCCTGCCCTGGGACCCGAAGGAGGCCTTCACCGCGGTCGGCGAGTACTACCGGACGCACTGACGCCCACCCGGTCGGCGCGGGAGGCCGGCCGGTCCGGCTTCCCGCGCCGACCGGGCGCTCAGGCGGTGCGGCGGCGGTAGTACGCGACACCGAGGGCGATGGTGATCGGCCCCCACAGCGCCGCCGGGCTGACGCAGACCCGGCACAGCGCCTCCCACCAGCCGTTGCTGAACCCGACCTCGTCCAGCACGCCGGCCCAGGCGAGCGGCTGGAGCCCGAACAGTCCGAACAGCACCAGCCCGCCCAGCACCGTCGCGACCAGCGGCCCCAGCGGCGGCACCCGGCGCCCCCGCAGGAACGGCACCCAGCGCGGGAACACCTCGCCCCAGCCGCTGACCAGGCCCAGGGTGAGCAGCGCCAGCCCCTCGGTGACCAGGCTCAGTCCGAACACGTACGGGGTCGCCCACCAGACCCACGGCGGGCGGTCCGGATCGACCGTGCCCATCGCGAAGTCGAAGGCGAACGGCAGCCGCCACAGGCAGTGCGGCAGGAGGACGAAGGGCAGGGCCTTGGCGAGGCGCAGGGCCCAACGGGGGACGGGGCGTTCGGTGTCACCGACCGGGATGTTCATCACCATGCGTCCACCCTCGCCGCCACCGCCCCTCCCCCGCCTCGACCGCGCGGCCGGAGCTCCTCCCCCGGGAGAGCCAACCGCGGTTCACCCTGCGGGAGGAGGGCGCGGGGGCGTCAGAACACGGAACTGATGCCGAAGGAGGCGGCCACCAGGCCGAGGACGTACGTCGACTCGGCGCCGTTCAGGGAGGTCGGGTCGACGGAGTAGACGACCTTGCGGGAGAGGTCGCGGGTGGCGAAGACCCCGCTGGTGGAGCCGGGGCGGGAGCCGGTCTTGCCCCAGGCGGTGATGCCGTGGGCCTGGAGGCGCTCCAGGCCCGTGCTCATGCAGGCCTTGCCGCCGGGGCAGTGGGTGCTGTGGGCGGCGGTGGGGACGTCGGGGACGGTGAAGAGCAGTTCCTGCTGGGCGGCGGGGAGGAGGCGCCCGCGGAACAGGGCGGTCATGAAGCGGTCCAGGTCGTCGGCGCTGGAGACCATGCCGCCCTCGACCCAGGGCCAGGCGCTCTGCTCGGTCACGTCCGCCCGGTGGGTGCCGCCGCCGGCGTCGGGGACGGTCAGGTAGGGGCGGGTGGCGGGATGGCGCAGGGAGGGGTCGTCGGCGTCCGGGAGGGCGGTGTCGTGCAGGCCGAGCGGCCGGATGATCCGGTCGTTCAGCTCGTCGGCGAAGCTGCGACCGGTGACCTCCTCGACGACCAGCCCGGCGACGAAGGTGTTCATGCCGTTGTACTGCTGCTCGGTGCCGGGCGTGAAGCCCAGCGGGTAGCCGTGCATGGTGGCGAGGACCTGCTCGGGGGTGAAGGAGTCGAACCGGTGCGCCTCGAACCAGGTGGTCGTCCCGTCGCCCCAGGGCGCGTTGGAGCCGTCCGGCAGCCCGCTGGTGTGGTTGAGCAACTGGCCGACCTCGACCCCCTGGTAGGGGAAGTCCGGCAGGTACCGCCGGACGTCGGCGTCCAGGTCGATCCGGCCCTCGGCGACGAGTTGGAGGACGACGGTGGTGGTGAAGACCTTGGAGACCGACCCGATCCGGAACCTGCCGTGCGGGTCCACCGCCATGCCGTCCTCCGCCGAACTGCCCTCGAAGCGGCCGGTGGAGCCGGTGACGCGGACGAAGGAGGCGGAGACGTCGGCGGCCGGCCGCCCGGCGAGTGCCGCCCGGACGGCCGCCCGGTCCAGCGGTACCGGAGTTCCGGCCCCGGCCGCGCCCGCGGTGGGGGCGGCCGGGGCGGCGAGGGCGGGTGCACCGGCCCCGACCGTCAGCACGGCCGCCAGGGCTCCGGCGGCGGCAACGGCGGCCCAACGGGTGCGGTGCGTGGAGGCGTTCACGGGTTCTGCAGCTCCAGACTGGTCGTCGGCGAGCCGGCGCGTCCGGCTCACCGACGAGTCTGCCGACCCGCCGCGCCCCGATCATCAGGGTCGGACCGCCGCCGCCCCCTGATCTTCCGTCGGGGTGCACCCCCGAGAGCGCCCCGGGTCACGCCCGCGCCAGCAGGCTGACGTACCCCCGGTCCGGGCGCTCCGGCCGGGCCTGGTCCAGCCGGGTGGTGACGGTGAACCCGGCTCCCGCGAGCAGCGCGACCAGCCGGTCGGCCGGGACGAGGTGGGAGGCCCAGGTCACCGGGTGCCCGTACGCCGAACTCGGCCGGGACTCCTCGTCGCCGGTGTGCCCGCCCAGCAGCAGGTGCCCGCCGGGGGCCAGCACCCGGTGGAACTCCGCGAACAGCGCGGGCAGTTCGGCCTCCGGGGTGTGGTGGACGGAGTACCAGGCGAGGATGCCGCCGAGACTGCCGTCGGCGGCGTCCAGGGCGGCCATCGAGCCGACGGCGAAGCGCAGTCGGGGGTACGCGCCGCGGGCGAGGGCGATCATCGCGCCCGACACGTCGACGCCGTGGGCGCGGAGCCCCAGCCCGTTCAGGTACGCCGTCACCCGCCCCGGTCCGCAGCCGAGGTCGGCGACCTCGGAGCCGCCCGCCTCCCGGACCAGTTCCGCGAAGGCGGCGAGCATCGCGCGCGAGAGCGGGTCCATGCCCTCGGGCGGGACGACGCGGCGCAGGTAGTCGGCGGCCACGGTGTCGTAGGAGTCGCGGACGGCGGCGAGGTGGGCGGGGTGGTCGGAGTGGTCAGGGTGGGTGGGGTGGTTCACCGTGCCGCGCCAGGCTTCGCGGCCCGGGCGGCGCGCTCGGCGAAGACCTTCTCGCGGCGGTCGGCGGTCTGCTTCATCATCCGCTTGCGGTCGCGGGCGGAGAGCCGGTCGAGGTAGAGGCCGCCGTTCAGGTGGTCGGTCTCGTGCTGGAGGCAGCGGGCGAAGTAGCCGGCGCCCTCGATCACCACGGGTTCGCCGTGCTGGTCGACGCCGCGCACCACCGCGTGGGCGGGGCGGGCGAGTTGGGTGTTGGCGCCCGGCACGGACAGGCAGCCCTCGACGTCCTCGACCAGCCGGCGGCCGGGCTCCTGCGCCTCGACCACCGGGTTGAGCACGTGTCCGACGTGCCGCACGCCGTCCTCGTCGGTGCAGTCGTAGACGAACAGCCTGAGGTCGACGTCCACCTGGTTGGCGGCGAGGCCGCAGCCGTCGGCGACGTACATGGTGGCGAACATGTCGTCGACCAGCCGGGCCAGCCACTCGCTGCCGAAGTCCTGCTCGGTCGCCGTGCGGCAGGTGCGGCGGAGGATCTCCTCCCCCACCTCGGTGATCCTCAGGACGGTCGGACGCTCGCGCAGCTCGGACACGGGTGCTCCCCTTCGATGGACTTGCTGTCAGCTTTGCAAAGTAGCAGACTTTGCAAAGTGACCGAAGACGTCGTCAGATCCGAGGCCCTCGCCGAACACGCGGTGCGCACCGCCCTGTTGGCACTCCTCGCCGAACACGGCACCCTCACCTCCACCGAGGCCGCCGCACACCTGGGGCAGAGCTCCGGACTCTGCTCCTTCCACCTGCGCCGGCTCGCCCACTACGGGCTGATCGAGGAGGCGCCCGCCCTCGACGGCCGGGCCCGGCCCTGGCGCCTCCCCCGAGCCCGACCGGAGCAGGACACGGCACAGGACCCGGCACAGGGCCCGGAGCCGGGCGAGGAGGAGTTCGGCGAACTCGCCCGCGGTCTGGAGGACGAGAGCCATCGGCGCTGGCTGGCCCGGCGCTCCGAGGCCCCGGCCGAGTGGCAGCGGGACGAGGCGTTCAGCGCCGTCGTCCACCTCACCCCGGCCGAACTGGCCGCCGTCGGCGCGGAGGTGCGCCGGATCCTCGCCCGCTACCGCGACCGCGAGGCCGACCCGGCCGCCCGCCCCGCCGGGGCCCGACCGGTCGCCGCCGTCACCCGGCTGTTCCCCCTGCTGGAAGGGCACTGAGGCCACCGGCGCGGCACCAGAACCGGACGGACGTTCGGTGCGTCCGTTTGAGGCGTGATCAGTGCGGTGCTCGGCGGGATGCCGATGTTCTGGCCCGGACTGCTGCTCTCGCTGGTACCGGCCGCGCTGCTGAACCGGCCGGTGGGGCGGTTGCTGCGGGCCCATTGGGTGGTGGGCTTCCTGCTGCTGCTCGGGCTCGGCGGGGTCCTGGTGGCGACGCTGCTGCCGGAGGCGTTCCGGCTGTCCGCGGACGCCGTGCGGCACTGCACCGTCCAGGGCGCGCGGCCGCGTTCGCCGTACGAGCTGCTGCACGTGCGGCACATCGAGCTCAAGCTGGCGACCTACGCCCCGGTCGGCTTCGCCGCCGCCCTGGCCGGGACCAGACGGCGGGCGGTGGTGGCGCTGCTGGGCGCGGCGGTGCTGCCGTTCGCGGTGTCGGCGGTGCAGTACGCGGTGCCGTCGATCGGGCGGGCCTGCGACGTGCAGAACGTCTGGGACGGGGTGCAGGGGGTCGTCCTGGGGGCGGCGGTGGGGCTGGCGCTGGCACCGGTGGTCCGGCGGGTGGCCCGGGCCCGGGCGGCGGCGCCCTGAGCGGCCGTCACTGCACGACCAGGTAGCGCTGCTCGCTCCCGCCGCTGACGCAGCCCCCGCCGGTGGCCGGCCCGCCGGTGCAGTCGCCCGGCCCCGAGGTGAAGACGGTCCAGATGTACACCCCGGGCAGCTTCGGCGTGTACGTGATGCTCAGCGCGGTCTGCCAGGGCCGGTGGTCCCAGTCGGTGGCGCCCGGCGTCAGGATGTTCACCGTGGAGGTGGTGCCGGCGCTCGCCCAGCTGAACTCGACCGGCTTCCCCACCGGGACCACCTGCTGGTCCTTCGGGAAGACCGGGATGGGGGCCGAGGGCGCGGCCTTGACCGGGTTGGCCGCCTGGTCCTGGTCGGTCTGCACGTTGAGGTAGCGGGTGGCGCTCCAGCCGCTGCCGATGCTGCCGCTGGAGGCGTTGGCGCCGACCACGGCCCACTGGTAGACGCCCGCTTCGGTGGGCTTGAAGGTGCAGGCGGCGGAGGTGAGCCAGCCGGAGGCCTGCCAGGGCAGGCTGCCGCGCCGGGTGAAGACCTTGGTCACCGCGCCGGCCTTGTCCCAGCTGAGCGTCAGCGAGCGGCCCAGCGTCAGGGTGTCCCGGTCGGCGGGGGTGAGCAGGCCGGAGGCGTGCGGGGTGCCGTTCGGCACCGCCGCGGGCGGGCCCTGGTAGGCGCTCGCGTCACCGCCCGTACCGCCGGCGGAACCGGACGCGCCGGAGGACCCGCCGGTCACGCAGTCCGGCGAACCGCCGTCGTCCTTGGCGACCACGAAGCCGCCGTTGTCCAGCCCGGTGCCGCCGCCGCCCTCGTGCCGCAGGTAGACCGGCACCAGCACCGCGGCCGCGATCAGCACCAGCGCGCTCGGCAGCACGATCCGGAGCCGCCGCGCCCGGCGCCTCCGGGCCGCCGCCTCCGAGGGCTCGGTGCGCACCCAGCCACCGGCGCCGTACGGGTCCGCGCCCAGCAGGGTCGGCACCCGGGTGGACGGCACCCGCCCGGGCGGCGCCACCCCGGGGCCCGGGCCGGGCGCCAGCAGCGGTGCCTCCGGGACGGCGGGCCGCACCCGCAGCGCCTCCGGCAGCCATGAGCCGGTCGGCCCCTCGTACCCGGGCGGCCCGAGCCGCTCCACCAGCTCGGCGGGGGTGGGCCGGTCCTCCGGGCGGCGGGCCAGGCAGGCGGCGACCAGCGGGCGCAGCGCCTCGGGCACCTCGCCGAGGTCGGGCTCGGTGTGCATGATCCGGTAGAGCAGCACCTGCGGGTTGCCGCCGTGCCCGTACGGGGCGCTGCCGGCGGCGTGGCAGAGCACCCGGCCGAGGCTGAACAGGTCGCAGGCGGGGCTGAGCGGCTCGCCCGCGATCTGTTCCGGCGCCATGTAGCCGGGGGTGCCGATGACGGTCTGGGTGCGGGTGATCGAGGCGCCGTCGAGGGCGCGGGCGATGCCGAAGTCGATGACCCGCGGCCCGTCGTCGCTGAGCAGCACGTTGGAGGGCTTGAGGTCGCGGTGGACGAGTCCGACCGCGTGGATCGCCGCCAGGGCCTCGGCCAGTCCGGCGCCGAGCACCCGCAGGACGGGTTCGGGCAGCGGGCCGTGGGCGGCGACGGCCGACTCCAGGGACGGGCCGGGGATGTAGGCGGTGACCAGCCAGGGCGGGTCACCGTCCGGGTCGGCGTCGACCACCTGGGCGGTGTGGAAGCCGCCGACCCGCCGGGCGGCCTCCATCTCCTGGGTGAAGCGGAGCCGGAAGTGGGGGTCGGTGGCGAGGTCCCAGTGCACGCACTTGACCGCGACGAGCCGCCCGCCGGGCGAGCGCCCCAGGTACACGGTCCCCATCCCACCGCTGCCGAGCCGGGCCAGCAGCCGGTAGCGGCCACCGACCGTCCTCGGGTCGGTGGGTCTCAACGCCTCCACGTCCACCCCCGGCGTGCGCGTTCCACGTTCCGCGGGGACGACGGCAGTTGAGCACATGTCAGTTGCCGTGCCCCGCACGGGGAATCATCTCAGCAGCACGCCTGCGGGGCCAGATCACGAAGGCAAAGAACCGAAGGAAAGGCACTCGGGGCGAGGAGCGGCCCGCACGGGCCTCAGTGCGGGATCGAGGAGATCAGCTCGTGCGCCCCCTGCCGCTTGAGCGCGAGGGCGACCGAGGTGCCGAGGTCCTCCGGGGTGAGCGCGCCGGCCCACTCGTGGGCGTCCAGCACCCGCTTGCCGTCCGGGGTGAAGACCCGGCCGCGCAGCGAGAGCCGGCCGTCCGCCTCCGCCTTGGCGAAGCCGGAGATCGGGCTGTTGCAGTGGCCCTGCAGCACGTGCAGGAACATCCGCTCGGCCGCCGCCTCGCGCCAGGTGTCGTGGTGGCAGAGCCCGGTGACGGCCTCGATGGTCGCCGCGTCGTCCTCGCGGCACTGCAGCACGAGGATGCCGGCACCGATCGGCGGGCACATCTCCTCGACCGGCAGGACCTCGGTGATCCTGGCCCGCTCGCCGATCCGCTCCAGCCCGGAGACGGCGAGCAGCAGCGCGTCGACGTCCCCGGCGGCCAGCTTGGCGAGCCGGCTGTTGGCGTTGCCGCGGATCGGCACGCACTCCAGGTGCGGGTGGGAGGCGGCGAGCTGGGCGATCCGGCGGACGGAGGAGGTGCCGATCCGGGCGCCGGGCGGGAGT
This sequence comes from Kitasatospora sp. NPDC056076, assembly GCF_042266305.1. Classification (NCBI taxonomy): domain Bacteria; kingdom Bacillati; phylum Actinomycetota; class Actinomycetes; order Kitasatosporales; family Streptomycetaceae; genus Kitasatospora; species Kitasatospora sp. NPDC056076. Next base: position 556 of record NZ_JBHJWG010000027.1, on the reverse strand, counting down.
TGGGCCAGGGTCAGGCCGCCGGGGTGGACGAGTGCGTCGCGGATGTCGTCGCGGCGCAGGTAGGCGGCGAAGACGGTGCCGGCGGGCAACGGGCGGTCGGCGGGCACGTCCTTGAGGCAGTGCACGGCGACGTCGGCCTCCCCGGCGAGCAGCGCGGCGTCCACCTCCTTGGTGAACGCGCCCTTGCCGCCCAGGGCGGCGAGGTCCCCGGTCCAGCGGTCGCCGGAGGTGGTGACCGGCACCACCTCGGTGCGCAACCCCGGGTGCAGCTCGGCGAGTTCGGCGCGGACCCGGTCGACCTGGGCGAGTGCCATGGGTGAGGAGCGGGACACGATGCGGATCAGCTCAGCGGTGGCCATGGCGCGATGATAGGCGCCCCTACGGCCACGGCCGTGACCGCGTCACGTACTCGGCGTAACGGCGCGGCGGTTCCGCCCACGGCGGGGGGGGCGGGCGGGGGCCCCCCCCGCCGCCCCCCCCCCCCCCCCCCCCCCCCCCCCACCCACCCCCCCCCCCCCCCCCCCCCCCCCCCCCCCCCCCCCCCCCCCCCCCCCCC